>JAZNZR010000001.1:0-21628 GCA_045595025.1 Oscillospiraceae bacterium
GAGGCAAAGGCTCTGCGCAAGCTCCGTCATCCCTCCAGAAGCAAGAAGCTCCGCGACTTCCTTAACTAAGAAATAATTAAAAGCTCACTGCAAAATTTGCGGTGAGCTTTTTTATTGACAGTTTATTATATCATTCTTATAATACATATAAGACAAAATTACATTTTATGCTGTTCCATCCCACAGAATACAGGAAAAATATGGGAGAAAATCATCTTATGAATGTTTATCCGATAAGTGAACTCAACATTGACCGCAACGGTCTTGAATCTGTCGACCAGCTCAGTCCCGAATTTCCTTTTGCAATATTTCACGAGGAAAGTGACTTGCATACAAACGGCTATATACGCTGGCACTGGCATCCTCAGCTTGAAATAGTTCTGGTGTGCAACGAGCTGGAGCTGAACACTTCCGTTGAGCCCATACCGCTGAAAATCGGCGATGCCGTCATGATTAACGCAGGTCAGCTCCATATGTTCAAAAGCAAAAACGACTCCGAAAAAATCTCCGGTTATGCCCTGCTCTTTTCTCCCGAATTTATCGCCGAGGCGGATTCCCTTATATTCAGCAAATATGTTCTCCCAATCATAGAAAACCCCAACCTTCCCATTATTATCCTCAGAGGAGACAATGAAGAGGATGCCGGTATCATTGAGCTTTTAAGGGACTGCATACGCATATACTCCGAAAACTCGGAGGGCGGTGAACTCCTTTTAAGAAACCGCCTCAGCGAGCTTTGGCTGAAGCTCGTGCTCAATCTGAATAAATTTCCTTTGGACACCTGCACAAGGCAAACTCACAGGAGCCAGTTCCGTCTCAAGCAGATGCTCAGCTTCATACGCCGCAACTATATGAACGCTATCACACTCGATGATATTGCCAATGCTGCCATGGTGAGCAAGAGCGAGTGCCTTCGCTGCTTCCGCAGCCGCTTTGAGCTGACTCCCATTCAGTATCTCATCCAGTGCCGCATTGAAATGTCCCGCCATCTGCTGGACAACACAGAGCTGAGCGTGAAGGATATAGCCGCAAAATGCGGCTTTGAGGACGCGGGATATTTCGGCAGGCTCTTCCGCAAGCGCTGCGGCATGACCCCCGCCGCCTACAGAGCCCGGACCTTTAAGACTGAGAAATAATTAATTGAATTGAGCTTCCTGCTTTGATAAAATCTGATTGATAATGTATGAAAGGCGGTTTAAGCCATGCCTGAAGTTTATAAAAGCGAATATCCCGCTCTCTGCTCATATCTGAAGGTGGGAAAGCGCACATTGAGAAACCGTATGTGCTCCGCTCCCATGGGATTTCCCGATCTGACCGAAGACGGCTGTATAACAGACGGCGCAATAGCGTTTTATGAGCAGCGCGCAAAGGGCGGCGCCGCCATCGTAACGGTCAGCGAGGCCTGCGTTGACTATGCTCACGGCAAAAGCCACGGCAGGCTTATAAATCTTACAAATCCCGGTGTGCTGGCGAATCTCACAAATCTTGCAAGAGCTATCAAGCGCCACGGAGCACTGGCAAGCATTGAGCTTAACCACGCGGGCATGCTCTCCGATTTCGATGTTGTTGCCGACGAGAGAAAGGGAGACAGTAATTTCCACTACGGCCCCGTTGACTGCATAGTCAACAACACGGAAGTTCGGGCAATGACAAAGGAAATGATTGCCGAAACCGTTGAAAAATGGGCAAAAGGTGCCGCTCTCTGCAAAAAAGCAGGCTTCGACATGGTGATGATCCACGCCGGTCACGGCTGGCTTATCCATCAGTTCCTCTCCCCTCTCACCAACACCCGCAGCGATGAATACGGCGGCTGCTTTTCTAACCGCGCCCGTCTTGCCATTGAGATTATCGATGCTGTCAGAAAAGAGGTTGGAAAAGGTTTCCCCATTGAAGTGCGCTTTTCCGCGATGGAAAAGGCCGAGGGCGGAGTAACCCTTGAAAGCGCCATTGCCTTTGCCAAGCTTATTGAAGACAAGGTGGATATTCTCCACGTAAGCGCCGGAGGCGAACCCGACTTTGGAGTGACTCATCCCTCTATGTTCCGTGAGGCCGGCTGCAATGTTCACTATGCCGCAGAGATAAAAAAGCACGTGAAAATCCCCGTTGCCACTGTAGGCGCTTTGGGTGACGCTGCCCTTATGGAGGACATCATTTCCTCCGGCAAGGCTGACATTGTCTGCATGGCCCGTGCCCTTCTGGCTGACCCATACCTCCCCAAAAAGGTGGAGCAAAACCGCACGGATGAAATTCGCCCCTGTCTGCGCTGCTTTGTCTGCCACGCGGAGCGCATGCTTACCCAGACAAGAGTTTGCGCCGTAAACCCTGTCATCGGCCGTGAATACGAAGCCCGTTTCATCCCCCCTGCCCCCGAATCCAAAAGAGTTCTCATCGCAGGCGGCGGCCCCGGAGGATTGCAGTGCGCCCTCACCGCTGCGGAGAGAGACCACAAGGTCACCCTTTGCGAAGCAAGCGATGCCCTTGGCGGCAACTTCAAATGCGAATACAATGTTCTCTTCAAGGCCGCCTTCCCAAAATATGTTGAGGTAATGGCAAGAATCTTGGAGCGCAAGGGTGTCGAAATCAGGCTCAACACTCCCGTCACTCCCGAATTTGTCCGGGAGTTTGCCCCCGATGCTCTTGTGGTTGCCGTTGGCAGCGAATCCGCAATTCCTCCCATAGCGGGAATTGAGAGCAAAAAGGTCATTCCCGCCACAGCTTTGGACACAAGAGAAGGGGAAATCGGGCAGAAGGTCGCCGTTCTCGGCGGAGGTCTTGTTGGCTGCGAAAGCGGCTTGCATCTCGCTATGAAGGGTCACGATGTGACTATCATCGAAATGGGCAGCACCCTCGCGCCGGACGCAAATCCCCGCCACCGCCCCTTGCTTATGACTGAGCTTGATAAATACACCCGTATTCTCACTTCTCATAAGGCCTCGGCAGTCAACGATAAAGGTCTCGTATGCATCGCTCCCGACGGCAGCGAGCTCCTCATCGAGGCGGATACCGTTCTTTGCGCAGCAGGTCTGCGCCCAAGAGAGAAAATCGTCGATTCTCTTCGCGGTACCGCACCCATTGTTGAAATAATCGGCGACTGCGTTGAGCTCGGCACAGTCCGGGGTGCCACCTTCCGCGGCTACCACGCGGCGCTGGATATCTGAATATAACAAAAAATCTCAAACCCGAGGGTTTGAGATTTTTGTTTATTAAAGACTTTCAAATATTTTTGTGCCCTTGCCTCTGCACCATTTATATATGGCAGCGCATCCGACAAGACTCAGGAAAATCATCGCCGCGGCAACAATATTTATTATATTGGGAAGACTGTTGAAAACCACCACCGCAATGATGGGTACAATCAGAAATGCCCAGCCGCCGAAAAGAGGGATTACAACGGAAATTCCCTGCTTAACAGCCTGAGTTTCATTCTGCCAGTTAAGTTTTGGGAACTTCAGATTTGCCCAAAGCCCCACAAATGCCAGCAACAGATTATATGCCTGAGGAAGAAGGAGCATCCACAGCACAATAAGTCCCGAGGGCTTAAAAGTGATAACACAGGCAATCTGAGCAAGGAATATGGCAGGAGCACTGACCGTCATATGCAGCGCAAGCTTTGCCATAAGCACCTTAAATGCCGGCACAGGCATGCTCCGAACTATCCAGAGGTTTTTACCCTCAAGACTTACAGCGCAGGCCGTTATGGTCGTCATTGAGGCCATGGCGCACAATCCCGCAATCAGTATGGGTTCAATCAAGCCCTCAACTTCTCCTGCGGGAGCAAGCATCGCGTAAACATCGCCGCCCTTTATCAGAATCAGCACCGCGATTACTATGCCCATAATCGCTCCCATGCCACTGTTCATCATATAGTTGGAGGAGCTGAGAAATCTTCCCATTTCCCGGCGGTAGAGAGCCGCGAAAGCGCTTGCGACACGGGCTTCCTTGCGGACATACTTCTGCTTTGCCGCGGTATGCTTTGTGGTTGCGGTTCGGACAAAAGAGCGGGAGAGGATTATATATGCCAAAACAAAGGGAACTATGAGGCAGATAAGCCCCAAAACAAGCTCCAAAGCTCCCTCGCCGGCCATGGCTTTGCCCAGCCAATAAACGGGAAGAGCGGTTTTCACCGCAGCAGAAATTTCAGCGGAGTTGAGCATAAGCCCCTGCAGCAAAGCGTTTATATTTCCGTAAACATAGAAATAGGCCGCCAGAAAGCCAAGGCTTATTATCATGCTCAGCAGATTCTTTTTTCTTGCCTTTGCGGTAAGCAGGGACAAAAGCCAACCCACAAAAGAGCTCAGCGCAAGGCTGAAGAAGGGCAACGCCAGGCATAAAAGCAGGAAGGACACCGCGCCAAGGGCAGTGACGGGGCAGTTCATAATCCAGGCCACAGCGGCCGGCGCCGCCACCAAAAGCTCACACCCGAAGTTTATCACAAGAAGGCCCGCCATGCGGCTTCCCAAAATCGCGGAGGGAGATATGGGCATGCTCAGCAGCAGGTCGTTGTCCCTTGCTTCAAAAAGCTGCGCCTTGGCGGCAAAGGCGCTGAATATGAACATCAGCGCAAATGCTATCATCAAGAAATAGCTGAAATAAAACCAAGCCAGACCCGAAGCATAAAAAGCGGGAGCAAGCATGGTAAACATGGCAAAGAACAAGCCAATGAATACGGCAGCCAGATAAATATACAGTACCGCGAAAAGAATGGCCTTGCCCTTGCCGCCTTTGTTTTTAAACGCGCCGTTACGTCCAGAGCCGCTGAAATAGGCAAACCAGGACTGCAGCCGCACTTTGAGGAGCAACTTAAGCATTCTCTTCCTCCAGTTCCAGGAACACGGCCTCAAGACCCGCCTCACCCTTAACGCTTTCCATACTTCCGGAGACAACGAGGCTGCCTTTTCTTATAATCGCAACCTTATCGCAGAGCTTTTCCGCCACTTCAAGAACATGGGTGGAGAAGAAGATGGCTCCGCCCTTGTCGCAATGCTCACGCATCATGGTTTTGAGGCTGTGAGCCGCCACGGGATCAAGACCCACAAAAGGCTCATCCATTATTATAAGTCTGGGCTCGTGGAGCCAGGCGGAGATGATGGCCAGCTTCTGCTTCATGCCGTGGGAATAGGCGGAAATGGGTTGCGCCAGATCCTCGGTAAGGCCGAAAACATCCGCATAGTGGGCAATTCTACCCTCACGCTCGGTTTTGCCCACGCCGAACACATCCGCGACAAAATTGAGATACTTTATGCCGGACATAAATTCATAGAGCTCCGGATTGTCGGGGATATAGGCTATCTGAGCCTTGCACTTAAGAGCCTCGCTTTTTATGGAGCTGCCGTTTATATAAATTTCACCCTCATCAAAATTCAGTATTCCGCAGCAGGCCTTTATCGTGGTTGTTTTGCCTGCTCCGTTATGACCGATAAATGCGCATATTTCACCGGGGGCTATGTGAAGGCTGAGAGCATCAACCGCCGCCTTTTCTCCGTAGCGCTTTGTGAGTTTTTCAATTCGGAGCATATGGGCTGTCCTCCTCTTATAAATATGTTTTACTACATATATTAACACCTTCCATAAGGTGGAAAGTCAAGGCTTTTTATGGCGAAACATAAAAAAATCCGCCTCGCTTTTCTCCGGAGGCGGATTTATGTTTTTTACTTTTTATCAGAATTCGCCGCGTACAGCTTCGAACTCGAACTTGCCCATGGGGTTGCTGGAAGTGCCGCGAATGACATCGTCCTCGCCCAGAGTGCCTTCAAGATGGTTGGTCATCTCGCCAACAGCGGTCTTGATGGTCAGGTCATAGGAATAGCTGTTGCCATCAACAGTGCCGTTTACGATGGGAGCATCGGCGCCGTTGGCTGCGTCAACAACATGTCCGGTCAGAGCTGCGCCGTCAACAGTTGCATAAAGGGTGGAGCGCATATCGCCCATATAGGTGTGAAGGGTAATTTTCCAGGAACCGTTAAGTTTGCTCATTTTAAAAGTCTCCTTTTATAAAAATTAATTTAATTAATCAAACTTCAGAGTGCCGTAGCGGCCATACTTGCTGCATTCATCGTCAATTATGCCGTCCACCTTGGGAACGGTGGAGAACATAACAGCGGAAGAGCACATATATCCGCCGCCCTTGCCCAGAGTATCAATCGCGCGGCGAACCTCGGCGCGGATCTCTTCCTCGGTGGCGGAGCCGGTATCGGTGACCTGGGGGTCAACGCCGCCGGCAAAGATAAGCTTATCGCCGTACTTTTCCTTGATGGTCTTCAGGTCGTTTACGGGAGAAACGCTGTGCCAGCTGTCTACACCTATCTCCACAAGGTCAGCTATTATGGGCTCAATATAGCCGCAGGAATGATGCATATAGTGCATACCCAGCTCATGGCAGCGCTGCACCATACGGCGCTCAGGCTCTTTGAAGAACTTGCGCCACATCTCGGGAGAGAAGAACATATTCTGCTGGTTGCCCCAGTCATCGTGCATCATAAGGAAATCCACATCAAGATACTTCTTGAAGTATTCCATCTGCTCAATGCGGTAATCGGCATAAGCCTCCACATACTCAGCGTAAGCTTCCTCATCGTCATACATTGCCATAAGGCCGTTAACATGACCCATCATTGCGCATATACGCTCGAAAGCACCCATGTTGCAGACTACATAGCCCTGAATGGTATCTTTTTTTGCCCACATTGCCTTTGTGCGCATTGCGGCAGCTTCCCAGTTAATGCCTTCGCAGGTGGGGAACTTTATATACTCCTTCCACTCGCTGATATCGTCAAAAATCTCGGAGCCGGGCTTGACATGGGTCATAAGCTCGGGATGGGCGGGGTCCAGCTCCCACTCGAGGCCAAAAGCGTCCTTACCGCTCATAAAAAGAGGGCGGTCGTTTATCTCGGGAGTGATGATCATTTGGGCATCGGTGTTTATCATAGGTACCCAAAGAGGCTGCTTGTGCTGCCATACCAATTCCATATTCTCGCGTCCGGTCAATTCAATTTCCTCCGTTCAACTTCTGTATTATTGTGATTTCAGTCCTAAACTCCTTGAAATGAAGGGTGCCGTGGTATATAATCATTAGCGGACTATTCAATTATACTATATACCACCCCTCGCTTTTTTTGTCATCGGGCAAGGATATAGAACGATTTAATATATTTTTGTGATTTTAGCACAAAGGAGGCTTGCTGCTATGACATGGGATGTTATCTGCTATGTTCTGGAGAAGTTTTCTCCTATAAGAGTACAAAGAATAAGCTTTGAACGATGCGATAACCTTATGCTGTTTTATGCCGGCGCCCCAGACAGCCCCGGAACAGTTTATGTTGCGGAAGGCGGAGGGTCTCCTGAAAGCTACCGACAGGCCCTTATAGTCACCGTTGGCGGTCATTTCCCCGGCGCGGACAACCTTATTGCCCTTCAAAAGGGTCTTTTACCGGATGTATTCAATGCTTTGGCCGAAACCCGCCATTTCCTGGACTCCCTCAGCGCCCGGCTTTCTCTCTGCACCGGGGAGCAGGAAATCGTGGATGCCGCCAGCGCCCACACGGGTAAGCCGATGTTTTGTCTGGACCCCAGCTACCGCATCCTGGCAATCACAGGAAATCTGGATTTTCAAGGAGACCCCGAATGGACACATATGACGGAAAAGGGCTACCTTTCCCCCGGAAGCACCCAGCGGATGAAGGAAGTCGGTGATCTTGAACTGCTGGCGAGAGCAAAGGGACCCGTTCCTTATATCACCGACATTTACCCCTTCCCCTGCATAGTCTGCAACATACTGGCAGACGGTGTTGCGGTGAGCCGACTGAACTTTCTCTGCATTGAAGAGGGCATCACTCCGCTGATGCTGCGCTGTGTTGAACTCATATCCCTCCATCTCAGCCGCACCATAACCGGCAGCGGCAAGCTCAACTATGACGATGCGCTCCACCTTATGCTTATAGACCTCCTCCGGGGGCAGCGCCTTTCAGATGAGCTGATTGCCGACCGTCTCCGTCTTGCGCCCGAACTGGGCAGCGAGCTTATGCAGCTTTGTTTTATTGATGTTGAAGGTAGAGCCGAGGGGCAGCTGGCCTCTTATTATGCCGCCCTGCTTCGCCACCTTTACCCCGAAGGCCGTTTCCTCAGCATAGTTTATGATCAGCAGCTTGTTTTGCTCTCTTATGCCCACAACGAAGCAGACTTTGAACCCTTCATTAAAAAGCTTGAGCGCTTTTGCTCTGTCCATCACCTCCGCTGCGGCATAAGCAACCGCTTCCGCAAAATCGCGGCATTGGCGGGCTACTATGCTCAGGCAACAGCCGCCTTGAACACGTTGACGGAGAGCGGACTTCGGTTTTATCAGGATATTATGCTGGAGCATATGCTCTCCCATATCCCGGAGGAAAAAATACGCTTTCTCATAAGTCCCGATATTGCCCGTCTTGAGGAGGCAAACAGCCATTTTTCCTTCTCCCTCACGGAAACTCTGAAATGCTATCTTGAATGCAACTGCAACCTTATCCGCTGCTCCCAGCAGCTTTTCCTCCACAAAAACACCCTCCTTTACCGACTTAACCACATACGAAGCATCATTCACACGGATTTGGACAATGCGGACGAGCGCTTGCTTCTTATGTTGTCCTTCCGGCTCAGAGAGCGAAAAAAGAATACTTAAATAAATCGGTGTCCGAAATAATCCTTCGGGCACCGTTTTATTTGAGCACTAAATTCAAATAATATGAACAAACTATCAACATTTCCTTATACCCTTGACAAAATTGCCTTTCAGTGGTAAATTAGCACTCAGATAAAGCGAGTGCCAGCAGTCAAAGTTCGAGACTGCCAAAGTACATTGGATGAAAGTGAGCAGCTATGGAAATAAGCGAAAGAAAAAAGCGCATACTGGCCGCCCTTGTTGATGAATACATCGCAAGCGCCGAGCCTGTGGGCAGCAAGCTTATTGCCCAGAAAAGCGGGCTGAATGTAAGCTCCGCCACCATCCGCAACGAGCTCGCTGAGCTCACCAGCATGGGCTATCTGGAGCAGCCCCACACCTCCGCAGGCCGCGTCCCCACCGCTCAGGGCTACAGAATGTATGTCAACGAGCTGATGGACCGCCACCGCCTCAGCCTTGAGGAGACGGAGGAGATAAACCGCAGCATGCAGCTTAAAATGCAGCAGCTGGATAAGATGATGAGCGATGTTGGACGCATTGCGGCGGATATGACCGACTATCCCGCCCTTGCCTTCGCGTCAAGACAAAGCTCCACCATAAAGCGCTTTGATCTTATATATGTGGATTCCAACACTTTCATTATAGTGCTTCTCCTCAGCTCCAACGCGGTTAAAAACCGCCTTATGCACCTCCCCTTTTCCGTTGACCAGCTTATGGTGCAAAAGCTTTCCACCGTGTTCAACGCAAGCTTTTGCGGAATAACCGAGGAGGAGATAACTCCCCTCCTTATCTCCTCCACCGAGCGCTCCACGGGAGACACGATGGGTCTTGTTGCTGCTATTGCAGGTTTCGCCATTGAGGTGCTTTCCGAAGATAAAAGCTCTCAGGCCGTCATATCCGGCGAGAGCAAGCTTCTGCGGCTGCCCGAATATCAGGATCCCAGAAAAGCCCACTCCCTTATGAATTATCTTTCCGATTCCCAGCATCTGAGCAAGCTGCAGGGTATGGACTTCGGTAACGATGTCAAGGTTATTATAGGTCCGGAAAATGTTGCCGAGGAGCTGCGGGACTCCAGCGTTGTGCTGGCGAAGTACGATGCGGGAGATGGAACGCAGGGTCTCATCGGCGTTGTAGGGCCCACAAGAATGGATTACTCCAAGGTTGCCGCAAAGCTCAGTTACATTGCCGACGGACTCAGCAAGGCTCTTTCCGGAAACAAGGAGCATACGCTTCCCGGCTTTGGCGCACTTATGATACCCGATAACAAAGACCAGCGATAAATTGAAAGGATGAATACCCCCATGTCCAAGAAGAAAAACGAAACCGCTCCCGAGGAGGAGATCGCTCAGGAAACCGTCGAAGAAGAGGTTAAGACAGAAACTCCCGTTGAAACCGCCCCTGCTTCCGACGACCGTTATCTCCGCCTTATGGCCGAGTATGACAATTTCCGCAAGCGCAGCGCCAAGGAGCGTGAACTCATATACACCGATGTCCGCGTGGATACCGTAAGCAAGTTCCTTCCCGTTTACGACAATCTTGCCCGGGCAATGAGCACCGCCACCGCCGACGAGGCCTACAAAAAGGGCGTTGAGATGACCTTCAACCAGCTCTGCGAAGTTTTCAAGAAGCTGGGCGTTGAGGAAATCGAAGCCGTCGGCAAGACCTTTGATCCCAATTTCCACAACGCGGTTATGCACGTTGATGACGAGGAAAAGGGCGAAAGCGAAATCGTTGAGGAATTCCAGAAGGGATTTAAGGTTGGCGACAAGGTCATCCGCTTCTCTATGGTAAAAGTGGCAAACTAAAGCGCCGGAAATAACTCTCCCTCATCCGTCTGACCTTCGGTCAGACACCTTCCCCCAAGGGAAGGCAAATATGTATTAAATATGTCAAATAAAACTTTCTAATAAATCAGGAGGAATTAATTATGGGTAAAATTATAGGAATCGATCTGGGTACCACCAACTCTTGCGTATCCGTTATGGAAGGCGGCGAGGCCGTCGTTATAGCCAATGCCGAAGGCAACCGCACCACTCCCTCTGTCGTTGCTTTCTCCAAGACCGGCGAGCGTATGGTAGGACAGGTTGCAAAGCGTCAGGCTGTCACCAATCCCGACCGCACCATCGCTTCCATCAAGCGTGAAATGGGCTCCAACTACAAAGTTAACATCGACTCCAAGGCTTACACTCCTCAGGAAATCAGCGCTATGGTTCTCCAGAAGCTGAAGGCTGATGCCGAGGCATATCTTGGCACCACCGTTACCGAGGCAGTTATCACCGTTCCCGCATACTTCACCGACTCTCAGCGTCAGGCCACCAAGGACGCAGGCCGCATCGCAGGTCTGGATGTCAAGCGCATCATCAACGAGCCCACCGCAGCCGCTCTGGCTTACGGCGTGGACAAGGAAGAGGACCAGAAGATCATGGTCTATGACCTTGGCGGCGGTACCTTCGACGTTTCCATTCTGGAAATCGGCGACGGCGTTATCGAAGTTCTGGCAACCGCAGGTAACAACCGTCTGGGCGGCGACGACTTCGACGCAGCAATTGTTAAGTATCTCCTCGATGAGTTCCGCAAGAGCGAAGGCATTGACCTGAGCATGGACAAGATGGCTATGCAGCGCCTGAGAGAGGCTGCAGAAAAGGCCAAGATCGAGCTCAGCGGCGTTACCACCAGCAACATCAATCTTCCCTATATCACTGCCGATGCCACCGGCCCCAAGCATATGGACATCACCCTCTCCCGCGCAAAGTTCAACGAGCTGACCCATCACCTTGTTGAGAAGACCGCCGGTCCCGTCCGTCAGGCTCTCAGCGACTCCGGTCTCAGCGCTTCCGAGCTGAGCAAGGTTCTCCTGGTTGGCGGTTCCAGCCGTATCCCCGCTGTTCAGGATATGGTTAAGAGCCTCACCGGCAAGGAAGGCTTCAAGGGCATCAACCCCGACGAGTGCGTGGCTCTCGGCGCAGCAATTCAGGGCGGCGTTCTCGGCGGCGATGTTGAGGGCATCCTCCTTCTGGACGTAACTCCCCTCTCTCTCGGCATTGAGACTCTGGGCGGTGTTTGCACCAAGCTCATCGAGCGCAACACCACCATCCCCACCAAGAGAAGCCAGATTTTCTCCACCGCTGCAGATAACCAGACCAGCGTTGAAGTTAACGTTCTTCAGGGCGAGCGCGAGATGGCTCAGTACAACAAGAGCCTTGGCCGCTTCCATCTTGACGGCATTGCTCCCGCACGCCGCGGCGTTCCCCAGATCGAAGTTACCTTCGATATCGACGCCAACGGCATCGTAAATGTCTCTGCCAAGGACCTTGGCACCGGCAAGGAGCAGCACATCACCATCACCTCCTCCACCAACATGAGCAAGGACGATATCGACAAGGCAGTCCGCGAGGCTGAGCAGTATGCAGCCGAGGATGCCAAGCGCAAGGAAGAGGTTGATGTCCGCAACCAGGGCGACCAGATGGTATACCAGACCGAAAAGACCCTTCAGGAAATGGGCGATAAGCTCCCCGCTTCCGACAAGAGCGAAATTGAAGGCGCTCTCGCTTCCCTCAAGACCGCTCTCAGCGGCACCGACACTCAGGCCATCAAGTCCGCAACCGAGACCCTCACTCAGGTCTTCTACAAGGTCAGCGAGAAGCTTTATCAGCAGGCTGCTCCCCAGCAGGGCGCTGACTGCGGCGGCGACTGCGGCAACTGCGGCGATAACGGCGGTCAGAACTACTATGACGCTGACTACACCGTTGTTGACGACGACAAGTAATTGATTGAAAATTGGCAGGAAAGTTCCGTTTTTGCGGAACTTTCCTTTGCCGCATAGTTAAGCGGAGAAACATATGGCAGAAAAACGTGATTATTACGAGGTGCTTGGTCTTTCCAAGGGTGCCTCTGACGATGAAATAAAAAAATCCTACCGCAAGCTGGCAAAGCAGTATCACCCCGACCTGCACCCCGGTGACAAGGAATGCGAGGAGAAGTTCAAGGAATGCTCTGAAGCATACGAGGTTCTCTCCGACCCCGACAAGAAGGCTAAATATGACCAGTTCGGTCACGCAGCCTTTGACCCCAACTCCGGCTTTGGCGGAGGCGGCTTCGGCGGCTTCGGCGGCTTTGACGATCTCGGTGATATTCTCGGCAACATATTCGGCGGTTTCGGCGGCTTTGGCGGTTTCGGCGGGGGCGCACAGCGCAGAAACGCTCCCCAGAGGGGCGAAAACCTCCGCGCCAACATAACAATCACCTTTGAAGAGGCCGCTTTCGGCTGCGAAAAGGAAATCACCGTTCCCCGCATAGAAGACTGCGAAGAATGCGGCGGCACAGGCGCAGCCAAGGGCACCAGCCCCGAAACCTGCTCCGAATGCGGCGGCAGCGGTACTGTGAGAGTTCAGCAGCGCACCCCCTTCGGAGTTATGGCCTCCACCGCCCCCTGCTCCAAATGCGGCGGTACCGGTAAGATCATAAAAACTCCCTGCAGCAAGTGCTCCGGCAAGGGCAAGGTACGCAAGAACAAGAAGATCACCGTTAACATTCCCGCCGGCATTGACGACGGACAGACTATCTCTCTCCGCGGTCAGGGTCACGCAGGCATAAACGGCGGAGGCAAGGGCGACCTTCTCATCACTGTGAGAGTGAAGGCTCATCCCCTTTTCGAGCGCGACGGAAGCAGCGTTCTCTTCGAAATGCCCATCTCCTTCGTTCAGGCCGCTCTTGGTGCAGAGCTTGAGATTCCCACCCTCGACGGCAAGGTGAAGTTCACCATTCCCGAGGCAACCCAGACGGGAAGCGTATTCCGCCTCCGCGGCAAGGGTATTCCCTATCTCAACGGCTCCAGCCGCGGCGACCAGTATGTGACCGTTTATATCGTCACTCCCAAAAACCTCAGCGGCGAAGAGAAAGATCTCCTCCGCAAGTTCGGCGAGGTCAGCGGCACCGCAGAGGGCGTAAAGTCCTCCTCCGGTATCTTCGGCAAGAAGAAAAAGAAATAAGAAATATAAAAACCGTGCAGACAGATTGTCTGCACGGTTTTTATATTTCTTTCAGTTTTTCCAACAATTCATAGTCCACTTTCATATCTCCGCAGCCGCTGCCGATGGAGATATGGGGCTTACCCGCGCCGTGGAAGTCGCTGCCGCCGGTGACGCAAAGGTCAAAATCGGCTGCAAGAGTTTTCAGGTAGGCGCTTTCCTCCGGAGAATAGACGGAATAAATGCACTCCATTCCCACAATGCCCTTTTCCTTCAGCAAAGCCGTAAGCTCCAAAAGCTCCCCGTGCCCGAAGCGATACTGGAGAGGATGGGCAAATACTGCCTTTGCTCCGCATTTGCTCAGGGCGTCGAAGGCCATATCCATGGGGATATACTCCCTTTTTCTATAATAGCGTCCTCCGGGGCTTAAATACCTGTCAAAGCCCTCCTTCACGCTTTTTACAAGTCCCGCATTCACAAGCTCCGCTGCGAAGTGGGGTCTTCCGATAACGGAGTCCGGGTGCTTTTTATGGAGGGCGTCAACGCTCACAGCAATGCCGTCCTCCCTCATCGCCCGGGCTATAAGCTCGTTGCGCCGCTCCCGCTCGCTTATGACCCAATCAAGCAAAGAGCAAAGATGCTCGTTTTCCGTATCGATAAAGTAGCCCAGAATATGTATGCCTCTGCCCTTATAATCAACGCTCAGCTCAATGCCCGGAACAAGCTCTATTCCCCGCTTTTTTGCAGCGGCACAGGCTTCCTCAACACCGTCGGCTGTATCATGGTCAGTCATTGCGATGGCTCTCAGTCCCGCTTTTCCCGCGAGAGAGACAGCCTCGGAAGGGCTGAAGCTGCCATCCGAGGCTGTTGTATGAATGTGAAGATCTATGAAGCCGCTCATGCAAGGAAGCCCTTGAGGATGCGCTCTTCGGCCTCTTCGGCGCTGAGACCCAGAGTTTCAAGCTTGAGAAGCTGGTCGCCGGCGATTTTGCCGATGGCTGCTTCGTGGATAAGCTCCGCCTCGGTGGAGTTTGCGACGATGGCGGGGATGGAGCTGATTTTTGCCTTGTCCATAATGATGGAGTCGCACTGAACATGGCCGAAGCACTTTGCGTTGCCGGTCATCTTGGGATAGAAAATCTGCTTGGAGTCATCCTGAGCAACGCTGCGGGAGATAACTCTGCCCTTGCTGTCCTCGCCGTCAAGGATTATCTCCATATTGCTCTCGGCAAACTGCTGTCCGTGGGTCTGGAGGCGCTCGGTGATAACAGTTTCTGCGCCTGCGCCGCAGGTGATGATAGTGTCGCGCTTAGTGGAGTCAACACCCTTTATCTGGGTGGTGTCCATCTTGAGGAACGCGCCCTCTTCAAGATAAACAACGGTCTGGGGATTCATTATCTTCTGTCCGTTGCCGTCACCCTCGCCGTAATGCTTTTCAACATAAGTGATCTTGGAGTTTTTGCCCACATAGAAGGTATGAATACCGTCATGACGGCTCTCTTCCTCGCCGCAGTTATGGATGCCGCAGCCTGCGATTATTGTTACATCGCAATCTTCGCCGATGAAGAAATCGTTATAAACGGTCTCAACAACACCGCTTTCGGTGATGATGACAGGGATATAGCACTTTTCACCCTTGGTGCCCGCCTTGATGGTAATATTGATGCCGGGCTTATCGGTTTTGGTTTCTATATTTATGTTCTCGGTAACGGCTCTGCTTGCGCAGCCGCAGTCTTTGCGGATATTGTATGCGCCGTCTGCAGCGCCGCCCGGCATATCCGCGATTTTCTCAAGCAGAGACTTATCTACAGTATTAAGCATATCGTTTTCCTCCTTAGCCTGGCAGACATAGTCCGGACTTTTAATTAAGAGCGGGGCAGCAACCGTAGGTATCCGCCAAAATCGTGGGGAAAATATCCTCGGTGGAGCCGCGCTTGCTTATGCGTCCGCCGGAGACAACAACTATCTCGTCGGCAAGGCTTATGATGCGCTCCTGATGGGAGATGATGATCATTGTGCAGTCGCGCTTTGCGTGGATCTGGCCAAAGGTTTCGGTGAGCTTGCTGAAGCTCCAGAGGTCAATGCCCGCCTCAGGCTCATCCAAAATCATAAGTCCGCTCTGTCTTGCCAAAATGGTGGCTATCTCGATGCGCTTTACCTCGCCGCCGGAGAGGCTTGTATCCACATCTCTGTCCAGATAGTCATTTGCGCAAAGTCCAACCTGGGTCAGATAGCTGCATGCCTCGGTCTTGGGCAGGATGCGCTTTCCGCTTGCGATGGAAAGAAGGTCGCGAACCTTTATACCCTTGAAGCGGGGAGGCTGCTGAAAACCGTAGCTTATGCCCTTTTTGGCGCGCTCGGTTATAGAAAGCTCGGTTACATCCTCGCCGTTCCAGATTATCTGTCCGGCAGTGGGGGTGACAAGACCCATGATTATTTTTGCAAGAGTTGTCTTGCCGCCGCCGTTGGGGCCTGTAAGCACCAGAAGCTTTCCGTCCTCAACCGTGAGGCTTATATCCTTTATAATGTCATTTCTGCCTTCGGGTGTATCGACAGAAAAAGAAATGTTTTTAAGTTCCAGCATGGAAGATCCTCCAATATATTGAAATTATCCTGAACTTCGTGTATAATGAGATTGTGAGTTTTTTGACACAACCCGCTTTATTCTAGATTATATTATACCATACGTCACACATATTTGACAACATCAATCGCACACTCCACATATCTTTATTGCACAATTTGGATTTATTATCACACTTCCCCTCTGTCTCCCTTGCAAGGGAAATGCAGCGGTGATATAATATTGCCGCAAATATGAACATGTTTTAATTTTTCCACACAAGCTTGTGCAAATTGAATCAGAGGTGCATGCATTATTATGAAAAAAGCATATATTTCCAAAAATGTCATTCGTCGCCTTCCCCGTTATCTCAGAAAGCTGGACGAGCTTATTGCCCAAAACATTGAACGCATCTCCTCCGGCGAACTGGGTCCTCTTATGGGCCTCACTCCCTCCCAGATACGCCAGGATTTTTCCTGCTTCGGCGAGTTCGGTCAGCAGGGCTATGGCTACAATGTAAAAGCTCTTCGCTCCCAGATTGCCTCCATCCTCGGCATTGACAGACAATATTCCGTTATCCTCGTTGGTGCGGGCAAAATCGGCCAGTCCCTTATCGAGAATATCCCCTTTGATAACTATGGCTTCCGCTTCCTTGGTGCATTCGAAATTCGCAAGGAAATGGTTGGCACCCAGATTGCAGGTGTTCCCATTATGGATGCCGAAACTCAGGATGCCTTTATCCGCGAAAACGATGTTGATATCGCCATTCTCTCCGTTAACCGTGACAGAGCCCAGCACGTCGCCAACATCCTTATCGACAGCGGCATTCATGCCATATGGAACTTCACCGATATAGAGATCAACGCGGGAGACAGCGATGTTGTTGTTGAAAATATGCATTTCACCGATTCCCTTATGGCTCTCAGCTACTTTCTTTCCACCAAATAACAGCTTTTTACAGGAGTTTTTCCCTTGAAAAAGAGAGTTTTAGCTTTCCTTCTCTGCTTTAGCCTGCTGCCTTTCGGCAGCGTTTATGCGGCGGGCAGCGCTGAGGATCCCTTCATATCGAAAAGCTACATTGACGGCACTTTTATTCCCAGTGTGGAAAGTGCCGTTAAAGCCCTGCTCGAAACTCTCAAGGGCAACTCCGATGAGCCCGTTTCTCCCTCCACCGGTATGGTCACCGAGGATGTGCCTGCGGGCAAGGATATTCTTCTCTCCTCCGGTCAGAGCATAATCCTTCTTTCCGGCTACGCGAAAATAAGCAAGGACAAGGGCAGCATAGTAAATGCCACCATGGGTCTTGAGGCAAGCAGCGGCACTATTTACAAAAACCACCGCTATATAATCTGCGAGGATTCCGCCGCCACCGTGCATATTCTCAATGCCTCCAAAGTCTACATGTCCGAGTGTGCAGAAATAAAGGACGGCGAACCCCAATCATCTGCTTCCCCAGAGCCCAGCCCCTCCGCCAAACCTTCTGTCAGCCCCTCCGCTCCCCCCGCTGTCTATCCCGTTCCCTCTGCTTCTCCCACTACTGCCCCTACCGCAACACCTGCACCCACACCCAGCGTTTCCGCAGATGGAAGCATCCCCTTCACTGATATCAAGCCCGGTAACAGATATTATAAAGCCGTGCTCAGCATATATAACAAAGGTCTTATCAACGGCGTCACCCCCACTCTTTTCGCCCCCGGCAACGAACTCACCCTTGCGGAGGCTCTTAAGCTTGCCGCCTGCATCCACCAGCTCAATGCCGAAGGCAGGGTAAGTCTTAAATGCGGAGAGATATGGTACGAGCCTTATCTTGACTACTGTCTGGATAAGGGCATAATCACTTCCCGTCCCTCAGGAATGAACAGCCCCCTTACAAGGCGGGAATTTGTTGAGATAATATTCGCCGCGCTGCCCAAAGAAAGCTACAAGGCTATCAATATTATCCCCAACGGCTCTATTGACGATGTGGATGCCTCCGCCGACTGGGGCACAATGGTCTACACCTTCTATCGCGCCGGTATCCTCACAGGCGTTACCAAGGACACTGTCCACGCTGTTCACGATTTTGCTCCCGATGATTTCATCACCCGCGCTGAGGCCGCGGCGGTAATAAACCGCATGCTGGATGAGAACGAGCGCATCCCCTTTGTTATATCTTAATTTACCATTTCCATGGCCTTCGGCTTTCCGAAGGCCATTTATCCCTTTGGAGGTATTTCAATGACCGACACAATTGCCGCTATTTCCACAGGCAGTGCGCTCTCTGCCATAGGCATTATCCGCCTTTCCGGCTCAGATACTATCAGCATAATAGACAAGGTCTTCCGCCCCTCCTGCGGCAAGGCTATGAGCAGCCGCGCCAACCGTCAGCTTGTTTACGGTGAGCTTCTCGATCCTTCCGGCGCAACCATTGACCTTTGCCTTTGCACCGTGAGCCGCGGTCCCGGCAGCTACACCGGCGAGGACACCGCCGAGCTTCAGTGCCACGGCAGCCCCACCGTTCTGCAGGAGGGTCTCCGCGCCCTTTTCGCCGCAGGCGCAAGACAGGCTCTGCCCGGCGAGTTCACTAAGCGGGCTTTCCTTAACGGCAGAATGGACCTCACTCAGGCAGAGGCGGTTATTGACCTTATCCACGCCGAAACCGCAGAGGCCGCGAAAAATGCCGCAGGCCAGCTGGGCGGCGCCATTGTGAGAAAAACCGACGGCATTTACGACGCGCTGAAGGATATTTCCGCCCACTACCATGCGGTGTTGGATTATCCCGACGAGGACATTGAAGACTTTCTTCTTGAAAGCTACAGCAGCACCCTCGCCTCCGCGGAGAGAAGCCTTTCCGCCCTTTTATCCAGCTTTGACAGAGGCAGAGTTATGCGGGAGGGTGTGCCCGCCGTCATTCTTGGAAAGCCCAACGCAGGCAAAAGCAGCCTTCTCAACGCCCTTTTGGGCTATGAGCGCGCCATCGTCACCGATATTCCCGGCACCACTCGCGACACCATCACGGAAAAGGTTCGCCTTGGCCGTGTGCTTCTGCGCCTTACCGATACGGCGGGTCTTCGGGAAACCGGGGACAGGGTTGAGCGCATAGGCGTTGACCGCGCCCTTGCCGCCGCAGATGAGGCGGAGCTGGCGCTGGTACTGGTTGACCCCACAGATGAGGAAAATTCCCTCGGTGTTCTGGAAAGCGTTCAGCATATAAAGCATATAATCCTCATCTTCACCAAGGCAGACATTAAAAATATGCGGGGCAGCATTGTTTCCACAAAGGGTCTCAGAGCCGACACCCTTATCTCCCTCAGTTCCCTTACCGGCGATGGCATTGATGTTTTAACCTCCGCTGTGGAAGAGCTTTATCCCGCAGGCGAGGAAGCTCAGGGCGAAATTCTTACAAATTCCCGCCATGCCGATGCCGTTGGAAGGGCTTTGGAATCCATCCGCGCCGCAAAGGAGGCAATGGACTTCGGTCTCACTCCCGATGCCGTTTTGGTGGAGGTTGAAGAGGCTATGGCCGCTCTCGGTGAGCTCAGCGGCAAGACCGTCCGGGAGGATATCACGAGCCGGATTTTTGAGCGCTTCTGCGTAGGCAAATAAACTCCCTTTCCGGCTGGGGGCTTTGGCATTATCACTAATTTATTGACGTAAAATTTATACAATAGTCCAAACGTATGTAACGTTTGGACTATTTTGTTGAAATTCAAAAAATATGTGATATAATCTCAAATGGCTGAAAAACGGGTATAATTCCGTTAGAAAAATGCTAAAACATTGAAAACAATTTTGTTTATCATAGAAAGGATTGAAAACATTGAGTAAAAAGTATTGTTATCTGTTTACCGAAGGCAACGCAAGCATGCGTGAGCTTCTCGGCGGCAAGGGCGCTAACCTGGCAGAGATGACCAATATCGGTCTTCCTGTTCCCCAGGGCTTCACCATCACCACCGAGGCCTGCACTCAGTATTATGAGGACGGCCAGAAGATCAACGACGCTATCGTTGCTGAAATCATGGAATACATCGAGAAGATGGAAGGCATCACCGGCAAGAAGTTCGGCGATAAGGAAAATCCCCTTCTCGTTTCTGTCCGTTCCGGCGCACGCGCATCCATGCCCGGTATGATGGACACCATCCTCAACCTCGGTCTCAACGAGGAGGTTGTTGAAGTTATCTCCGCAAAGAGCGGCAATCCCCGCTGGGCTTGGGACTGCTACCGCCGCTTCATCCAGATGTACTCCGACGTTGTTATGGAAGTCGGCAAGAAGTACTTCGAGGAACTCATCGACGAGATGAAGGAAGCCAAGGGCGTTACTCAGGACGTTGACCTGACCGCTGAGGATCTGAAGGAGCTGGCCGGCCAGTTCAAGGCTGAGTACAAGGCCAAGATCGGTGCAGACTTCCCCACCGACCCCAAGGAGCAGCTTATGGGCGCAGTCAAGGCTGTTTTCCGCTCCTGGGATAACCCCCGCGCAAACGTTTACCGCCGCGACAATGACATCCCCTACTCCTGGGGTACCGCTGTTAACGTTCAGTCCATGGCCTTCGGCAACATGGGCGACGATTGCGGCACCGGCGTTGCTTTCACCCGCAACCCCGCTACCGGCGAGCGCAAGCTCTTCGGTGAATTCCTGACCAACGCCCAGGGCGAAGACGTCGTTGCCGGCGTCCGCACTCCCATGCCCATCAGCCAGATGGCAGAGAAGTTCCCCGAGGCATTTGCTCAGTTCGAAAATGTTTGCCAGATCCTTGAAAACCACTATCACGATATGCAGGACATGGAGTTCACCGTGGAGCACGGCCAGCTCTACATGCTGCAGACTCGTAACGGCAAGCGTACCGCTCCTGCCGCTCTGCAGATCGCTGTTGATCTGGTTTCTGAGGGCCTCAAGACCGAGGCGGAAGCCGTTCTGATGATCGATCCCCGTAACTTGGATACTCTGCTGCATCCCCAGTTCGATGCCAAAGCTCTGAAGGCAGCCACTCCCATTGGACGTGGCCTGGGTGCTTCTCCCGGAGCTGCCTGCGGTCAGATCGTCTTCTCCGCCGAAGATGCTGAGAATTGGAAGGCTGCCGGCAAGAAGGTGGTTCTGGTCCGATTGGAGACCTCTCCCGAGGACATCACCGGCATGAAGGCCGCCCAGGGCATCCTGACAGTCCGCGGCGGTATGACCCCCCACGCAGCTGTTGTGGCCCGCGGTATGGGCAAGTGCTGTGTCTCCGGCTGCGGCGAGATCAACATGGACGAGGAGAACAAGCAGTTGACGCTGGCGGGCAAAACGTAGCACGAGGGCGACTGCATCTCCATCGACGGCTCCACCGGCAACATCTACGACGGCCTGATCCCCACCGTGGATGCTGAGATCTCCGGCAACTTCGGCACCATCATGGGCTGGGCGGATAAGTTCCGTGCCCTGAAGGTCCGCACCAATGCTGACACTCCTGCAGATGCCAAGAAGGCTCG
>JAZNZR010000002.1:0-14292 GCA_045595025.1 Oscillospiraceae bacterium
AGGAATATAGGCGGAAACGTCGCCGGCCTGGGTCTCTACTATGGGCAGAGCGGTCATGCTGCCGCCGCCACGCTCATCGCTGAGCTGAGCTGCACGCTCAAGGAGGCGGGAGTGGAGATAGAAAACGTCGCCGGGATAGGCTTCGCGTCCGGGGGAACGCTCCAGAAGGAGGCTCAATGTGCGGTAGGCAATGGCGTGCTTGCTGAGATCGTCATAAACGATGAGCACGTCTCTGCCGGAGTTCATGAAATATTCGCCCAGAGCGCAGGCTGCATAGGGCGCAATATACTGAAGGGAAACGCTGTCGCTGGCGGTTGCGGCAACAACGATGGTATATTCAAGGCTGCCGCGGCGGCGGAGAGTTTCCACCAGCTGAGCAACGGAGGATGCCTTCTGACCGATGGCAACATAAATGCAGACAGCGTCCTTGCCCTTCTGATTAAGAATGGTGTCAAGAGCGATGGTGGTTTTGCCGGTCTGGCGGTCGCCGATGATGAGTTCGCGCTGACCGCGTCCGATGGGGAACATGGAGTCGATGGAGATAATACCGGTCTCCATAGGTCTGGAAACGCTGGCGCGGTGGATAATGCCGGGAGCGGGGGATTCGATGGGACGGTAGCCCTCGGCGATGATGGCTCCCTTGCCGTCTATGGGGCCGCCGAGAGCGTCAACAACGCGGCCGAGGAAGCCATCGCCAACGGGCATACCTGCGGTGCGTCCGCTGCGGCGGGCGGTGGTGCCTGCGCGGACAAGCTCGGTGTCGCCGAAAAGCACGCAGCCAACGCTGTCGGTTTTCAGGTTCTGAGCCATGCCTCTCACGCCGTTTTCGAAGAGGACTATTTCGCCGTAGGCAACATTTTCAAGACCGCTGACATTGGCAATGCCGTCATTGACGCTTATAACGGTGCCAAGTTCCTGAGGCATAGCCTCCGGGTTCCAGTTTTCAAGAGTGCCTCGGAGAAGGGGCAGAAGCTTATCGCTGCTGCGATCCAGACCGCGGATAGTCTCGCCAAGCTGGGCGATGCGTCCCTCTGTGGTCCAGTCATAGAGCTCAGAGCCCACCTTCAGGCGGAAACCGCCGGAAATAGAGGCATCGCAAACCCATTCGAGGCAGACTTTTTCCCCGTATTTTTTAAGCAGCCAGCTCTCAAAGCGCTCTTTCTGAGCCTGAGAGGGAGCTTCAGGGGAAAAGAGAGTGGCCACGGGGCGTTTTTCAAAGCCTTTCATCCCTGGGCGCTCCTTTCTGCGGCATCAAGGAAATCGTCATAGGATTCGGAAACGGATTCGTTCATAAGCTTCTTCACAGCGGAGATAGCCATTTCGGAAACTTCCTCGCGGGCAGAGAGCATAAGGGCATCGCGCTCGCGAATGGCGTTCTCGCGGGCATCGAGGAGGATTTTTCTTGCCTGCTCCTCGGCCTCGGCAATTCGGCGGGCGGAAGCGGCCTCGGTCTCGCCCAGAGCGAGACGGCGCTGCTCAGCCATTTCCTCGTCAAGCTGCTCGAAGCGCTTGGCGGAGAGAGCCTCGGTTTCCTTGGCGCGCTCAAGGCATGCGTCTGCCTCATCCTTCATTGCCTTGTATTGGGCGGTGCGGCCGTCCATAAACTTTTTGACAGGCTTATAGAGAAGGAAATAAAGGCCGAAGCCCAGAATGGCAAAGTTAAAAAGATGCAGCAATATCTGCTGAAGGTTAATATTCAAAGGCATTGTGTTACCTCCCCCGTTACAGGACGAAGATTACAAGGATAGCAACGATAAGAGCGTAGATGATAGCGGTTTCGATGAAAACGAGACCCAGCATAAGGGTGGTGCGGATCTTGCCTTCTGCCTCGGGCTGGCGTGCAATACCTTCGGCGCTCTTGGAAATGGCCATACCCATAGCGACAGCACCGCCTGCAGCAGCAAGGCCGATGGCGATAGCGGCGGCATAACCCTTGTTTCCGAGAAGCTTGCTGGTAGCTTCCTCTGCGCTTGCGGCGGCTTCTGCGCCGTCAGCGGCGAATGCGCTTACGGAAAGGGCGAAGAAAACGGCGATCATAAGAATGAGGGTTATAATTCTGCGGGTCTTGGTGTTCATATTTTTATCCTCCGTTTAATAAAGTAGAGTTTACATGTTGATAAATCAGGCAGCAGCCTTTTTAGCTTTGGATTTTTTTTGCTTAGGCTCATGGCGCTCGGAAACCTCGCCGTAGAACAATGCGGTGAGCATTGTTAGAACATAAGCCTGAATGAGGGCGTGGAGCAATGTGAAGAGCACACCCACGATAACGGGAAGCACAAAGCTCAGTGCCAGATAGTGGTAGACAAGCTCGGTAACCAGAAGTCCGCTGAGCAGAGCGCCGAAAAGACGGAAGCTCATGGAGATAGGCAAAGAGAAGTCCTTGAGAGTGAGTCCAACGCCCTTAAGACCGTTGCCTGCAATGCCGCCGGAAAGGATGATGCAGTAGGAAAGGCAGCCCATCGCAATGGCAGCGTTTATGTCGGAAAGAGGTGCGGGCAGAGCTATGGAGTGGCCTGCAACGGTGACAGCCTGAAAACCGAAGAGCTCGAAGAGCGTGCCTATAAAGATATAGGCACCGGCGGCGAAGATGTAGGCGCCGAGGAAGCCGTTTCTGTGGGGGCTGTTGCTTTTCGCCATTCCGTCAAAGAGCCCCACCGCGGTTTCCAGAAGCATCTGGAGCTTTCCGGGAACAAGCTTGAAGCGGGGGATTACGAAGATGCGCATTGCTGCGGCAAACACCAGCAGCACAGCGGTGACCGTAAATCCGGAAATGAGAGCCGGATTAACCTCCGTAAGACCGAAGAGGCTTATTTTTCCCTCCTCGTGCAAAACCGCGTCCCGCATAAGGACCTGAATGTCGCCGTGGCCTTCTCCGCCACCTGTGAGGATTATTCCCACCAGCAGAAGGACAAGCACCGCAACAAAGAGGCATAGGCTTATTATCTTAGTTTTTTTGCTCATATGCATACCACCTTTTTTGCCGCTCAGACACTCTGAGCGCAGTTCCGGTAAAGTGTATATTTAACCCCCCAAAGAGAGTCCTTCAACCTAAACAGCATAGTCCTTTAAATCCCGGGTGTCAAGGCTTTGGGGGAATATTGACATATCCTTAACATAGAAAAAAGCGGTCAAAAAGACCGCTTTTTTATTGATTTTACAGATTATAAAGCTCGCCGAATTTTTCTTCCAGATAGTCGCAGAAAACCGTGGGATCAAACTTCTCTTCGGTGGCCTTTTCGAAAAGCTCGGTGGGCTTGAGAAGGCAGCCGTGGCGCCAGATATGCTCCTCGTTCCAGCTGTTGATAGGAGCAAAGTCGCCCTTTGCTATGCATCCATCAACATCCACGCTCTCCTTCATCTTGCGGAGGAACTGTGCGCCGTAAGCGCTGCCGAGGGCATAGGAGGGGAAGTAGCCGATAGCACCGAAGGACCAGTGGCTATCCTGCAAAACGCCTTCGCTGTCGCTGGGGACATCTATTCCCAGATACTCCTTATAGAGAGCGTTCCATGTGGCGGGGAAGTCGGCAACGGCCAGCTCTCCTGCGAAGTAGCGTTTTTCCACCTCGTAGCGGATCATAATGTGGAGGGCATAGGTAAGCTCGTCTGCCTGAATGCGGATAAGGCTGGGGCGGACGCAGTTAACGGCACGGTAGAGATCCTCAAGGGTATAGCCTTCCATCTGCTGGGGGAAGAGCTCCTGAAGCTTGGGGAAGAGGATGCTGCAGAAGGCCTTGGAGCGGCCGAGAATATTTTCATAGAAACGGCTCTGGCTCTCGTGAATGCCCATGCTTACGCCGCCGTCAAGAGCGGTGTAGGCCAGATCGTCGGCAGAGCCGGTATCATAGAGGGCGTGGCCGCCTTCGTGGATAACGGCGAAAAGGGAGAAGCCCAGATTGCTTTCATCGTAGCGGGTGGTGATGCGCTCGTCGAAATGGGAGCCGAGGGAGGTGGTGAAGGGATGCTCGGTGGTGGCGAGGCCAACATGGTCAAGGTCAAGACCGATAGTCTTCATCAGCCAGTAGGAAAGCTCCTCCTGCTTGTCGGCAGGGAAATGGCCGGTGAGCATATCTCTGTTGTGGGCGGGAGCAGCCATAACCTTTTCCAGCAGGGGGACGATGCGGCTGCGCAGAGTGGCGAAGAATTCGTCGCAGCGTGCCTTGGTGAGACCCTCCTCAAACTCGTTCAGCCAGTAGTCATAGGGATCTTTTTCGGGCTCGACCCATGCGGCTATGCGTTTATGGAAGTCGAAAACCTTTTCAAGATAGGGGCGGTAAGATTCCCAGTCGTTGTTTTCCTTGGCAACGTGCCATGCGTGGTCGGATTCAACCAGCAGCTTCTGCAGCTCGATATACTGATCCATGGGGATCTTTTTCAGCTGGCGGATGCCCTTGAGCAGCAGTTCCACACTGCGTTGCTCCTTGTCGCTGAGCTCGGCTCGGTTTGCGTCCAGAAACTCAAGAAGCTCCACGGTCTCCTCGCCAGTGGATAGACGGTAGTTCTCGGCGCTGAGTATGCTCATGGTCTGAGCCCGGTTGGCGGCAGTGCCTTTGGGGGCGGTGGTGGAGCCGTCATAGTTAATAAGAGCCAGTGCGTGGCCATAGGCTGCCTGCTTTGCCTGAAGGGAGGCAAGGGAGGCCTTTGCAGTTTCAACAGTCATTTTTATATATCCTCTTTACTTTATTATTCTGTAATAGTTCTCCTTGCGGGGAGGAGCGGCGGGCAGTTCTGTATCGGCATAGCCCAGAGCGATGCTGCCAACACCCTTCATACCCTCGGGAATGCCCCATTTTGCCAGCATGGCCTTGCCCTCTTCGGTGGCGAACATCTGGTCGGGACGGTGGATCCAGCAGGAGCCCAGCCCTGCGGCATAGGCGGCGTTTACCATGTTGGTGAGCACGGCGGAGGAGTTGATGGTACCGAAAATGTCATCGGGAGCCACAACGATAATGATGGTGGGAGCGCCGTAATAGGGGTCGATGGGAGCGCCCATAATCTGAGCGTTGAGCTTGCTTACAGCGTCGCGCTCTTCCTTGTTCTGGATGGCGATTATCCAGGGAGTCTGCATGTTGCGTCCGGTGGGAGCGTAGGTGCCTGCGTCAAGAACTGTGAGCAGTTCGGCGTCGGTGATCTGCTGAGGCTTGAACTTTCTAACGCTGCGGCGATTCATCAAAACTTCAAGGGCTTCTTTCTTCATTATATATTCCTCCTTATATTGTTTCCTCTTTGTGTTCATCCATCCACGCTTTCAGATCCTTTTCCATCATCTCAAAGCAGCGGCGGCCGTTAAACTCTCCCGCAAAAGCGTTGTGGGGAGTTAAAATTACATTTTCGACCTCCCAAAGGGGGTGGTTTTCGCTGAGGGGCTCTTCCTCAAAAACATCCAGCACCGCGCCGGAAAGCTGTCCGCTCTCCAGTGCGGAGATGGTAGCGGCAGTGTCCGCGAGAGGACCCCGGGCGATATTCACAAAGCAGCTGCCCTTTTTCATAAGGGCGAAGCGCCGAGAATTCATTATGTGATAGGTTTCCTCCGTTAGGGGAGCGGCGAGAATGAGAATATCCGTTTCCGGCAAAAGCGCGTCCAGCTCATTAACGCTTTTAACGGCGAAAAAGTCCGGATCTGGCTTAGGATGGCGGCAAAGGGCGGTGACGGCGCAGCCCATGGCGGTGAAGCGCTTGCTTATTTCGGCAGCAATGCTGCCCGCGCCCAGTATGGTGACGGCTTTTCCGCCAATTTCACGGAGCTGCCCCAACTGCTTCCAGCGCCGCTCCGCTCTTTGGGAGCGGAAATATTCCGCCTCTTTATAGAGGGAAAGCACGCCCCATAGCACAAATTCGGCAATGGGCACAGAATAAAGACCTCTTGCGTTATAAAGGGTGATACCCTTTTCTCTTATGTAATCGAGGGGCATATGGTCGTAGCCCGCGCTGGTAAGGTGGATGAGCTTCAGGTTGGGGAATTCCCTTATGTCGTTAAAGTTGAAAAAGCGGTAGCAGATAACGGCTTCCACCCGGCTCTTATCCCCTTCGTAGGGGAGATAGTCACGGGCGTCCTCGATTATGTTGAAGCCCAGTTTTCCAAGAGCGGCAATTTCCTCGCTGCTCATACCGTTGCGCTTGGCAATTAAAAGGTTCATTTCCGCCTCCCAATGCATCGATTTAATTTATCATATCATCTCCCGTAGGATAATGCAATTTAATTGTGCTGCAGCATGGGGTCTGCACCTCGTGATATTCCCGCTTTAAGGCATTCCCCTTGGGGAAGGTGGCACGGCGAAGCCGTGACGGATGAGGTGTTTGTAGGAACGGTCAAAACCGTTCCCTACAAACCTGCGGGACGTCGAGGACACCGTCCCCTACGGAAATCGCACACCCGTAGGGCGGGATGCCCACATCCCGCTTATAAAGGCCCCCTCTGACGAGGGGGCTGTCTGCGAAGCAGACTGGGGGAGAGAATATGCAACGGCGTATCTCTCCCTCCGGCTTTTGCCTGAGGCAAAAGCCACCTCCCTCGTCAGAGGGAGGCAATTAGTCGCGCATACAATAGACCTCCTTCCACTCAAGGGGAAGCCTTTAAATCTTCCTCCCTTTGAGGGAACTTTTTTCGAAAAAATTGCGTCTTAATATGCATATGTGATACAATATAAATATATGAAAGTGTAAAGCCGCACCCGTGAAAGGAGCGTATATATTATGACGAAAAGACTAATAAGCCTTATATTGGCTCTTATGCTCTGCCTCTCCCTTCTGGCAGGCTGCGGAGAAGCTCCCGTGCCTCCCGCCGCCCAGCCCACACCCGAGGCAAGCCCGGAGCCCACGCCCGAGCCCACTCCGGAGCTTGCGCCCGAGATTGAAGGCACACCCTTTGCCTTCACCCGTGAGAATATGCCCCTTATGGATGGCTCCACTTCCCTTGTACCTCTGGCGCAGGCTGCTGCAAGCGTGCTTTTGGGTGAAAACCGTGATGATACCGAAGCGCTCACCCAATTTAACCGCACCAGCCAGTCCTACCGCAACCTGATGTGGGATTACTGCGATATTCTCATAGCCAGCGTGCCCGCTGAAAGCGTTTTTGAGGAGCTGGAGCAGCAGAGCTTTGCCTATGAGATGGAGCCCATCGCCACCGATGCCCTCATCTTCGTGGTGAACGAGGCTAACGGCGTGGATAATCTCACTACCGAGGAGATTATCGGCATTTACTCCGGTGAGATCACCAACTGGAGTCAGGTGGGCGGTGCCGATGAGCCCATTGCCCCCTTCCAGCGCAACGCCGGCGCAGGCTCTCAGGCTCTTATGGAAAAGCTTGTGATGAAGGATGTCCCCATGATGACTCCCCCCGCCGAGTATATGGCTGGCAGCATGGGCATGCTGATGGAGTACGTGAAAAGCTATGATAACTCCGCAAACGCTATCGGCTACTCCGTTTACTACTATGCCAACGATATGCGTATGGCCGATGGGCTGAAAATCATCTCTGTGGACGGAGTTGAACCCACTGATGAAAATATCAGAAGCGGCGCTTATCCCCATCTCAGCAATTACTACACCGTGATTGCCGCAGATGAGCCCTCCGACAGCCCCGCAAGAGTTATGTTTGAGTGGCTGCAGAGCGCCGAGGGTCAGCGCCTTGTGGAGCGTGAGGGCTATGTGCCTGTGATGGATCTCACCGATGCCCCCGAAAAAACAGCAACCTCCGGCGGCTTCGTGGTGAAAACCGATTGGAGCGCACTGGGTGACATTGCCCAGCCTCAGGCAAAGTTCACCCGACTGCAGGAGGATTGGATTGATGCCCTTGCCCCCGCCGATGACTACGGTGCTATATGCCCCTTTGTTGGCCGGGTGAACTATGACGAATGGGGTGGACAGCAGAATTTGTACGGCCTCTTCGATGAAAACGGACGGATAATCTGCGACCCGGTGTATATAGAGGTTGAGCGCTGCTGCTATTATACCGGCGGCGGAGTTGAGCACAGTGTTCCTATGCTGATGCTGGGACGCTCCGAGGGTGCGGCAGTAGCCTATACTCTCGCAAGCCTTGACGGAAGCTTCGTAAGCCCCGAGAGCTATTTCTGCGTGATGGTTTTTGATTTCGGCATTCTCTGCGCCCGCAACAGCGAAAGCCGGGAGTTTGTCATCTATGATTTTGAGGGCAATGTGCTTATGACTCAGGATGACCTGAAGCTGGGTACTCTGGAGCTCAACTACGGCACGGATATTTATGACGGCCAGAACGGATATCTGCTTGCATGGCTTTCCGATGGCGCGGGCAATGAGTCCTACCTCATTGACGCCAAGGGAAATGTGCTCTGCGGCGGTTGGTACAGTGCCGATTTCGTGGGCGAAAATGCCATCCGCGCCTATCTGGACGGCGGCGGATACAGCGCCGGCATTGTGGATTTCAAGGGCGAGTGGACTGTCCCCCACCGCTATAATTACGTGGAAACTTTCGACGGCGGCTACTGCGGCACCAAGGATAGTAAGTGCGATATATATGCCCTTGACGGAAGGGAGATTCTGAAGGATAAGGATAATGTTCAAAGTCTTGGCTTCGGCTATGTGTGGGGCGGAACTCTCTATCTCGCCGACGGAAGCTATATGCCTTTCGGCGAAGGCTGGGAGCGGGTGTCCTATATGGGCGAGAGCTCCCTCATCTGCCACCGCAGCGGTGGTGAAATAGAGATTTTGAATACCGAAAGCGGCAAGAGCATTAAGCTGTCCAGTGCCGCAAACGGCTATACCGACCAGCTTATGCGCAACTTCATAACGGGTCCTGTCAGCGCTCTTGAGTACATTGTATTCTGGGATGGAGGAGAGGAAAGCCCCGCCAGACTTATAAGCTGGGATCTGGAAAATGTGTATGAGTTCCCGGCGGCTTCCTACGGCATGTCTACTTTTGAAACAGTCCTCGACCGTTTTACAGGCGAGGAATATGTGGCGGTATACAGAGACGGCGTGGATAGAGGTGTCGGAGCGGATCTTTACACCGCCGATATGGAGCTTTATGCCGAGGCGGGAACTTGGGATACCGTCTGGAACGGCTGCCTGATGAAAACCGACGAGAGCTTTTTCACCTGCTATGATAAGGGCGGCGAAGTGCTGTTTTGCTATCCCCTCATCCCCGGCGGCGGCGAATAATAAATAATTCGCACCTTTATGGACGATGAAGCCGTTAAGCGAAATTGAATTTGGTGAACATCCCAAAGCCTCCCTTTGCACAAGGGAGCCTTGGGCGCTGCCGCGCCAAAGAAACAAACCTGAATTTGCCGGAGGTGCAAAAAGTGGATATATCTTTCAAATCTGGCAATGAGAAATTTAATTACAGAGTGTGTGCCCTGATGATTTCTGACGGGAAAATCTTGGCGATGCACGATGAACGGTCACCATATTACTATTTACCTGGCGGTAGAGTTGAAGTCGGTGAAACCGCCGAGAATGCTGTTGTTCGAGAGGTTCAAGAAGAATTGGGCATTACACCCAAGATTGCCCGTCCTCTTTGGCTGAATCAAGCATTTTTTACGGAAGATGTAGATAATCTGCATTACCACGAACTTTGCATCTATTTCTTAATGGATACTACTGATACGGATTTATTGGCAAGGGGCGAAAAATTCACAGCAAACGAAGGTCAACGTACACTCACCTTTGAATGGTTGGCATTTGAAAGATTAAAGGATGAGTATTTTTACCCGCTGTTCTTAAAAAAGGATATTTTCAATCTTCCTAATGTATTTACTATTCGCACGGAAATTGAGTGACCGAGCAAACTTCAATTTATCTAATGGTATGCACCGCAGCAAAGCCCGGATTTGACGAAGGAGTGTGATTTCGTGAAAAAGATAATAGCGGTTTTCTGCCTTTTTGTAATGGTGCTGTCTCTCTCCGCCTGCATATCGTTAGAAGATCCTGTGATAGCATCTTTGGGCAAATATGAAAATCGCGAATTCTTCACCTCGGGCGGTTTTCAGGATTACACAGACTATGCAAAATACTATTACACCTCCGCTAAAGTTACACAGAATGAGTATTTAAGGAAAATCCGGGAAACTGACTTGGAAGTAATTAACACGCATCTGGATGATTTTGAGGGATGGATTGAAACTACAAAGAGAAGTGAGCCTTCGAGCGAAGTTGTTGTAAATTATGATTTTGACCGAGGAATAATTGATACAGAAGATTATTTCTATATCGATTCCGAAGAACATACGTGGAGCGATGGACATACTTCCCTTGTAAACTACAATGTTTACCTGTTTGATACTCAAACTAAGGTCCTGTATTATTTCCATAACAACATATAAGGCGTTATTTAGCACCGCACTAAAGCCTCCCTCTGACGAGGGAGGTGGCAAAAATCTTTGATTTTTGACGGAGGGAGAGAAAATGAAAGAGTATAACAGAGAAAACATCCCTTTGGCAAAAACACTAAGGAAAAATATGACACCATGGGAACGGAAACTGTGGTATGAATTTTTAAGAAGCTATCCCATTCGTTTTCAAAGGCAAAAATCAATCGGTAATTATATTGTTGATTTCTACTGTGCAAAGATCGGATTGGTTGTTGAGCTTGATGGCGGTGGACATTACACTGCTGAGCAGACAGAAAAAGACAGCCTTCGCACAAAGGATTTGGAGAGTATGAAGCTGACGGTGATCAGGGTCAGCAATTTGGATATCGACCGCAATTTTTATGGTGTGTGCGAATACATAGACATGACAGTCAAAAATCTCTCCCTCAGTCAGCTTCGCTGACAGCTCCCTCGTCAGAGGGAGCCTTAGGGCACTGCAAGCGGCGATGCGCAGAACTTGAATTTGAGGAGTGTGATTGTATGAAAAAATTGATAGTTTTGCTTTTGGCGTTGGTTTTCCTTCTTGGTTTAGTTGGATGTGGTGATGCTGAAAACAGAGAAAACGAAACTTTGCAACCTACTGCCAACGAAAACAATCTCAGCCATGAACAAAGCGAACCCGTTATTGCAGAAGATTGCCTAATTTGGATTCAATCTAATGATACTTTATCAAAACCATATGAGAATTACCTTCGGGCACGGACGTGGATTGAACACAGTTGGCTGTACGCTGATGATATAAGCATATATTATAAGCTCTCCGCAATACATAATGAAATTCCACAAATAACATACTCCGATGATTTTGAAATTCATTACAAAGATGGTGTTGAGTTTTTATCAGTATCTGTTTATGACAGCAATTTTGATAGAATTCATCATAATATGCAGCAAGAGGTTATACATACTCTGGAACAAGGCACATATTATTTGGTGATTGTTGTACAAGTGCAGGGTAAATACATTGAAGCGGCAGGAGAATACGAGTATTCAGGTTATGAGTGTGCTTACAAACTTGTAATTAACAATTGACCAATTCCAATTTGCTAACAGATTTGCACCGCACCAAAGCCTCCCTCTGACGAGGGAGGTGGCAAAAATCTTTGATTTTTGACGGAGGGAGAGAAAACTAACCCGCAGTCAGCCAAGGCTGACAGCTCCCCTTTATCCAAACAAAACAAAAAAAGGACTGACGGATTCGTCAGTCCTTTTTATTATTGTTTTTAACTTAGTCCTTCAGACCGAGCTTTTCACGCTCTTTGATAGCGTCCTTGCGGCTGAGGTTTACGCGGCCGCGCTCGTCAATCTCGGTGACCTTGACCCAAGTCATATCGCCGATGTTGAGAACGTCTTCAACCTTCTCGGTGCGCTTGAACTCGAGATCCTTGATGTGGACCATACCGTCCTTGCCGGGAACCAGCTCAACGAAAGCGCCGATGGGGATGATGCGGACGACCTTGCCGTAGTAGAGCTTGCCGACCTCGGGCTCGAAAACGATGTTTTCGATGGTGGTGCGGGCAGCGCGGCAGGCCTCGATATCCTCGGAAGCGATGAAGATGTTGCCGTCGTCGTTGATGTCGATCTTGCAGCCGGTGTCAGCGGTGATCTTCTGGATAACCTTGCCGCCGGAGCCGATAACTTCGCGGATCTTGTCGGGATTGATCTTCATCTGGATCATCTTGGGAGCACTCTTTGCCAGCTCCTTGCGGGGCTCGGCAATAGCCTTGAGCATGATCTCGTCAAGAATCTGGAAGCGGGCTTCCTTGGTGATAGCGAAAGCTTCCTTAACGATCTCGTGCTTGAGACCGTCGTTCTTGAGGTCCATCTGGATAGCGGTGATGCCCTTCTTGGTACCTGCTACCTTGAAGTCCATCTCGCCGTGGAAGTCTTCAACACCCTGAATGTCGATGAAGGTGGTGAAGTCGTCGCCGTCCTGAATGAGACCGCAGGAGATACCTGCAACGGGAGCCTTGAGGGGAACGCCTGCGTCCATGAGAGCAAGGGTGGTGCCGCAGATGGAGCCCTGAGAGGTGGAGCCGTTGGAGGAGAGAACTTCGCTGACTACGCGGATAGCATAGGGGAAGTCTTCAACCTCGGGAATAACAGCCTCGAGAGCCTTCTCAACGAGAGCGCCGTGGCCATACTCGCGGCGGCCGGTGCTGCGGGCGGCACGTGCCTCGCCGCAGGAGTAGGGAGGCATGTTGTAGTGATGCATGAAGCGCTTCTCTTCCTCTTCCCAGATGGTGTCCAGCTTCTGGGACATGGAGAGGGTGTTGAGAGTTGCGATGGAGAGAACCTGAGTCTGGCCGCGGGTGAAGAGGCCGGAGCCGTGAACGGCGGGGATGAGGCCAACTTCGCTGGCGAGGGGACGGATCTCGTTCATCTGACGGCCGTCAACGCGCTTGCCGGCAAGCAGCCACTTCTTGACAACCTTCTTCTGGAGCTTGTAGAGGATCTCGTCCATATACTGCATAAGGTCGGGATGCTCTTCAAGATACTTTTCTTCGATAGCGGTGATCCACTCGTTGACGCGCTCTTCGCGAACGTTCTTGTCGTCGGTGTCCATGCAGTATTCCATGCCTTCGAACTCGTTGGCAACAAGCTTCTCGAAAAGCTCATCGTCGAAGGAAGCCTTGGCGTACTCAAACTTGGGCTTGCCGATTTCCTCAACCATCTTGTCGATGAGGTCGAGAACGCACTGAACCTGCTCGTGAGCCTGAAGAATACCCTCGAACATAACCTCGTCGGGAACTTCCTTGGCTTCGGACTCGATCATAACGATCTTCTTGTGGGTAGCAGCGATGGTGGTGGTCATCAGGTTGCGCTCGCGCTCTTCCTTGGTGGGGTTGAAGAGATAGTTCTCGCCGTCCCAGCCCAGAACGATGCCGGCGATGGGTCCGTTGAAGGGAACGTCAGAGATGCTGACAGCGGCGCTGGCACCGATCATAGCGGTGATCTCGGGGGAGCAATCGCGGTCAACGTTGAGAACGTCGCAGGAAATGATAACATCGTTGCGAAGGTCAGCGGGGAAGAGGGGACGCATGGGGCGGTCGATGAGGCGGGAAGCCAGAACTGCGGGGAGAGAGGGCTTTGCCTCGCGGCGCATGAAGGAGCCGGGGATGCGGCCGACAGCATACATCTTCTCGTTGAAGTCAACGGAGAGGGGGAAGTAGTCGATGCCGTCCTTGGGGCGGGCGGATGCGGTGCAGGTTACGAGAACGGTGGTCTCGCCGTACTGAACGAGGACAGCGCTGTTGCACAGCTCAGCCATTTTGCCAACCTGCATCTTCAGGGGGCGGCCGCAGTACTCGATCTCGTAGTTTTTAACGTCAAACTGCTTCTGTCTGATAATCATTTGTGTGCACTCCTTTTTTATATTTTGTTTCGGTGGAGCGCCCATTTCTTTTAGCACTTGGAAAGAGATCCGAAAGATTCAGACACCTTTCCAAATACTAAAATATGGGGGCTCCTTGGTCTTTTTTGAGCTTTTGTGGGTTAAAAAATTATGGGGACAATATTAAATTGTCCCCATAAATAAACCTTCATAACCTTCAGTAGAAGGATATCGCAAAAATAACTTACTTGCGGATACCCAGCTTTGCAATGATTGCACGATAACGCTCGATGTCAGTCTTGATGAGGTAGTCGAGCAGGCGGCGGCGCTTACCAACCATCTTGTACATGCCGAGACGGCTGTGGTCGTCGTTGGGATGGTTCTTCAGATGCTCGGTGAGCTGCTTGATGCGCTCGGAGAGAATGGCGATCTGAACTTCGGGAGAACCGGTGTCGGTCTCGTGGGTGCGGTTAGCTTCGATAACTACGGTCTTCTGGTCTTTGGTGATCATAATAAATACATCCTTTCTTATTTTTCATACCCTGCAGCTAAGTATTGGGGCAGAAAGGGGCACCCAAAACTGAGCACGCGGGCACAAGCTCATATACTTTACCA
>JAZNZR010000003.1:0-10787 GCA_045595025.1 Oscillospiraceae bacterium
GATCTTGAAATACACAAAGTATTTCCGCGCTCAACGGAGTTGCTGCAAGAAAAAACCTGATATTCAAAACTGCAAAGCACTCCAAAGAGAAAGAATTTTCTGCAAGACAATAAAAAAATCCACGGCAAGGCTGTCGCCTGCCGTGGATTTTCTTTGCAGTATTGCGGGAAAAGATACTCTTTGGAGCGTATAAATCCCCATGTGAGTCCGCCTTTAGCCGGAGATTTTTTTGTTGGTACATATATATTTTTTACACCCATGAAAGCATTTATGGACTTCAAAGCGGGGGCATATACAAATAAAATAATATTCAGGAAAGTATATGCTTTTAATATAATGTCAGGAAAGGGCTGTTAATTAATATGAAAACTTATCTTGAGCCTCAGACTGTTTTACCCGTATATGATGAATGCGATGTGCTGGTAGTAGGTGGCGGCAGCGCAGGCCACTCCGCAGCTATTGCGGCAGCAAGAGCAGGCTGCAAAAACGTTATTATTATGGAACGCTACGGTTATATGGGCGGCGATGTTACCGGCGGCTATGTTGTGATGGTTCCCAAGCTCTCATGGTATGACAAGAGCTTTGTCCGAGGTCTTCAGGAAGAGTGGTTCACCCGCCTTGCTTCCATTCCCAATGCCGTTATGGGTCCCGACCTTAGCAAAATTGGCAAGGACGATGACCCCGCGCTTCTCCATGCATGGGCAAGAATTCACGGCTGCGTCAGCGAGAGCAAGCCGGAGCGCCTTGTCCGCGCCGTTTACTACGAACCCAACCAGATGAAGATAGAGATGGACAAAATGCTTCTGGAGCATTCCGATTCCATCCGCGTTATGTGCCACTGCTGGGGCACCAAGCCCATTATGGAAGGCAATGTCTGCAAGGGCGTTATCTTTGAGAGTAAGGAAGGACGCAAGGTAGTTCTTGCTAAGGTCGTCATTGACGCAACCGGCGACGGTGACATCGTACGCCAGAGCGGCGCTCCCTTCTCCACTCTTGCCGACGGCAAGACCCGCTGCTCCAACACCGCTCTTGTCTGGAGAATCGGCGGAGCAAGCTGGAACCGCTACCACGAGTGGCGTCTTGCCCATCCCGAAGCCAACCAGGCTTTCCGCGAAGGCTTTGCAAAGGTCTGCGGCTTCCGTGCAGTTCCTATGCCCACTCCTTCCGATGATATTTGCTGGATAAATAACTGGCACGGTGACATGGACTGCTCTCTTATCAAGGACTGCACCCAGACCGAGCTTAACACCCGCGCAACCATGAGAGATGCTTTGGCCTACCTGAAGGAAGCCTGCCCCTACGCTTTCGGCGATGCATTCCTCTATGATATTGCCCCTCAGCTGGGCACCAGAGGCAGCTGCCGCATAGGCGGTGACTACCAGATGACCACCGATGACTTCGCCTTTGCAAAGAAGCACGATGACGTTATCGCATGGCATTCCACCATCTGCCTTATAAATGACTGCGCACCTATCGAGATCCCCTACAGAGCCCTCCTTCCCCGCAATGTGGAGAATATTATAGCTCCCGGACGCCACATTTCTGCGGATAATGTGGCTATCGACTGGTGCAACCTTATTCCTCAGTGCGTAGGCACAGGCCAGGCTGCAGGCGTAGCCGCCGCCGTTGCCGTTAAAAATGGTTCCACAGCAAGAGGGGTTGATATACGCAGGGTTCAGGATATCCTTGCAGGCGAGCAGGATGTTCCTCTGCCCAGAAACAGCCATACCGATATCAGTTATACCGAGGTATGCGAGGCACACGAATACGGTCTTTATTCTGAGCTTGCCAAGAAAGAGCGTGAAAAAGCCGGAGCCCTCAAGGACTACAGACAGTGGTGAACTAAATTATGGGCACAGTTTCGAAAAAGACTGTGCCCATCAAGTGCGTCTTTAGATATTATTTCCCGAATGGGAGGCAGTAAAATGAGTTTAGGTCTTGAACAGAAAATAAAAGATTTTGTGCTCAACGAAGTCGGAATGGACAAGGTGGGCATTGCTAGTATTGATAGATTCAACGAATCCCCGGAAGGTCTGCATCCCACGGATTTCCTCCCCGGCTGCAAGAGCGTTATAGTTTTCTGCACCCGCCTGCCCGATGGCGCGGTCAACGCCACTTTGCGCACTTTTGAGGACGAGATGTATGAGCTCCACGGGATTTACGGCGCTTACGGCTATGTGGGAGCTCCCAACTATGAGCTTCTTTTTGCAAACTATAAGATTTCCCGTTTCGTAGAAAAGCTTACCGGCTGTGCCGCTATGCCCAACACCGCAGGTCCTACTCATGGAGCCAAGATGATGAGCATGCGCCACTGCGCCTACGCGGCAGGTTTGGGAGAGTTCGGCTGGAGCTCCCTTATGCTTACCCCCGAATTCGGACCCCGCAACCGCTTCGGTGCGGTTTTGACCACCGCAGAGCTGACAGCTGACCCTATGTATGACGGACCCAGACTTTGCGACCCGGAAAAATGCCATATCTGCGAAAAAATGTGTCCTACCGGTGCAATTCCCCCTTATGAGAAGGGTAAGGAGCGCTTTGTATGCTCCGGCGGCAAAGAAGTGGGTTACAGCCAGATAAACTGGGCGAAGTGCCGCATTATGTGCCACGGCACCAGAGCCGAATTTAATGAGAGCGGAGAGGACCTTGTGCCCCGTTCTCTCACCGATCCTCTCAATGAGGATATTGATATGATAAACGGCTATTTCGTGAAAAACACCCGCCAGAATTTCCATCAGCACAATCCCTCATGGAAGTGCGGCAACTGCCTTGCCTATTGCCCCGTTGGAAACTGGAAGGAGCGTTTTGCCGATACCGGATTGAGCCACGCCAACACCGGAAAATTCATCGATGAATAAGAGGGGGAGAGCATTGTGAATGCCACTGAAAGCCTGAAAAACTACATACTCACACGCTGCGGCCTAGATGCAGTTGGAATTGCTCCCGCCACCGCTCTTGCCGATGAGCCGGTCGGAAAACGCCCCGAGGATATTCTCCCCGGTGCAAAAAGCATCATCGTTTTTATCCGCGCTATCCCCGACGGAGCTTTTCAGGCTGCTTTCCGCGCAAAGGAGGACGGCAACGCCGATGCCTTCGCATCTTATGCCGCTTACGCCAGAGAGCTTACCCCCAATATGAATCTTTTCTTCATGCAGCACCGTGTGGCTCAGTTCATTGAGCGCAGCTTTGCCCACACCGCAACTGCAATCCCCTCAGGCCCCATGCAGAATGTTACCTCCACAAACAAGGCTCTTCCCGCCTTCGTGGGCGCAAAGAGAGTGCATTATGTGCTCAATTCCGAACGGGCTGCCATGGCGGCGGGGCTGGGTGAGATCGGCTGGAACAATGCCTTCCTTACAAAGGAATTCGGCCCCAGACAGGCCATAGGTCTTGTGCTGACAAGCATGGAGTTTGAATATGATAAGCCCTATTCCGGAGAAAAGCTCTGTGATCCCCGCAAGTGCGGAATATGCGCGAAGCTCTGCCCTGTGGGTGCCATTCCCGAGCAAGACGGTGAAAGCGAGGATATGGGAGTTTGCGGCAGAAGCTGCGCCGTTGCAAAGCTCAATACCAACGCCTGCGCGGTAGCTTCCCTTGCCCTGCGCAGTGAGTTTTCCGGAAAGGTGAAGACACCCGACCTTTTAATGACAAATTCTCCCAGCGATGAGGAACTAGCTGAGGCCTTTGCCAAAAAGCCTTTGAATAATCACGCTTTGGGACATCATCCCAACTATTTCTGCGACCTTTGCACACTTTATTGCCCCGTGGGCAACTGGAAGGAGCGTTTTGCGGATAAGGGTCTTTCTAAATTCGACGGGGAGGGCTTTGACGAATGAAGAAGATAATTGTTCATGCCGGTTTTCACCCCGAGGTGAAGAGAGAGTATAATGGTGAGCATATATACAAGGTTGTAAAAATCCGTGAGGGAGTTGCGGGAAAGGACTACCACACGGGGTCTCACCTCAACGATGAGACCACCTTCTACGGTCTGGATAACGGAGGCTGGATAAAGTCTCTGGGCAACGATAAGTATGAGACCGACTGGACAGGTGAAGAGCGTTGGGGTAGAGTTGAGGAAGTGGAGTATGATGAAAAGGGAGAGGTAGTCTCCGCTCAGGATCTTGGATTTATCATACTTCGCGTTGACAGAGCCAAAGGGCTCCTTTGAAAGCAGGTGCAGAGGATATGATTGATTCCGTAAGCATAAAAGAATATATCAAAACAAAATTTGATATGGATCTTGTGGGAATAGCAAAGGCCTCCGCCCTCGCTTCAGAGCCTTCCGGACACCGAAGCGAAGACCTGCTTCCCGGAGCAAAGAGCATTATCGTTTTCGGAAGAGCTTTGGCGGACGGAGCGATTCAGGCTATGTTCAGAGCCCATGAGGATAAAAAAATCCAGGCGCAAAGCTCCTATGCCGCTTATTGCGACGATCTTGCCCCCAATTTCCTTTTAATAAATGACACCTTTAATATCAGCTCCTACATTGAAAAGGAATTTGGAGCAGTTGCAATGCCCATTCCCTTCAATGTTCAGCAGAGCATGGTCTGGGATAACTATCCCGGAAAATTTTTCGCCGACCCTTACGGTCAGGGAATGCCTCTTGATATCTATAAGGCTGCATTGGCTGCTGGTCTTGGGGAGTTTGGCTGGAGCAACCGCTTCCTCACCGAGGAATTCGGCCCCCGCCAGATGATAAGCGCCGTTATCACAACTCTTGAGCTGGAGGCGGATAAGCCCTTTGAGGGAAAAATATGTCTTGGCGAAAGCTGCGGCATCTGCGCCAGGCTTTGCCCCACAGGTGCAATTCCCTCCCACTGCAGCGGCTGTGCAGCAGAGAAGTGCGTCGAGGGGAAAAGCTGCGCTGTTGCGGCGATCAATCCCCGCAGCTGCACCGTTGCCGCCCTTGCGCTTAGAAAGGAATTTCAGGGCCGTGTTCCCGTTCCCGACCTTATAATGAATAATGAGCCCAGCGACGGGGAATTGGCAGCAGCCTTCGAAAAAAAGCCCATAAACGGTCTTTCCATCGAGCATTATCCCAGATATTTCTGCGAGCGCTGCCTTATTTACTGCCCGGCAGGTAAGTGGAAAGAGCGTTTCGTCGATACAGGATTTACAAAAATCGGCCAGTGAGGTTTGTATGAATATTAATCCCAAATGGGGAGACTGGGCTCAAAAGCCCCCGGTTATTTTCCCCGAAAGCTGCAGTCAGGTTTATGAAACGGATGTTCTTGTTGTAGGTGCCGGCATATCCGGTCTTTGCTGCGCCCTCAGCGCTGCACAGGGTGGGGCAAAGGTCACCTGCCTTGAAAAGTTCGGCAAATATACTGCCCGCGGCTTCAATATAGGCGTTGCGAATTCAAGCTATATGAAAGAGCGCGGCTTTGAAAACGATACCGACGCTGTTGCCAGAGAGTGGATAAAGCGCTGCGCCAACCGCTGCGATGAGAGCATTGTGCGCCTTTTCCTCAATAAAAGCGGAGAGGCTATGGACTGGCTCATTGAGCTTCTTACCCGCCCGGAATACGGCGTGCGTCCCGAACTTCAGGGCTGCCTCTATAAGGGCGAGACATATTACGAGATAATGGGCTCCCATCTTTTCTATGATGGCCCCATAAGCCGTCAGGGAAAATTCGGCGGTCTCAATGATGTACTTGAGTGCGTTTATCAGGAAGCTGTGAAAGAGGGCGTCCGATTCATTTTCAACAGCCCCATGGAGCAGCTTATAGAGGAAAACGGAGTAGTTACGGGAGCAATTGCCAGAGGCAAGGACGGAGAACCGATCGCCGTGAAGGCGCACAGGGGCGTTGTTCTTGCAACGGGCGGCATAGGCGGCAACGAGGATATGTGCGATGATCTTTGCCCTCTTGCCAACAAGGTTGCTGCCAAGGTCTGCGGTCCCAAGGGCAGCGACAACGGAGACGGCCACAGAGCCGCACTCTGGGTGGGAGCCGCCTTTGAGGATGATGCTTTCCCCACAATTTTGCACCCTCAGGCTTACCGTCACGCAAACTTCTGCTTCCTTTTTGTTAAGCCCGACGGAAAGCGTTTTATGAATGAGGATAACTATCTTCAGGCACGCAGCCTCGGTGTTATCAAAGCGGGACTCAAATATGCATGGGCAATAATGGACTCCCGCTGGCGGGAAAAGGTTCCCGAAACCCTCAAATACGGCGGCGGCATATACTGGGGTCACGATTTCCCCCTCGGCAAAAGACCCGAGTTCCAACTTGAACACGAGGAAGAGCGTATGGAATGGGGCATGAAAATCGGCTGCACCGTTATGGCCGATACTCCCGAGGAGCTGGCGGAAAAGATGGGCGTGGATGTTGAGGGCTTCGTAAACACTCTCAATGAATATAACCGTATGTGTGCCGAGGGTAAGGACACCCTCTTTGGCAAGCGCCCCGAGCTGCTCATTCCTCTGGATGAGCCGCCCTATATAGCCCGAAAGTACGGAACGGCTCTGCTCTCCGTTGTTGGCGGAGTAAAGGTGGATACTCAGATGCGGGTGCTCAACGGAGAAAGAGAGCCTATTGAGGGGCTTTATGCCATAGGCAATACTGCCGGCGGACGCTACGGAATTGATTACCCCATGATAATTCCCGGCAACAGCCACGGAAGCGCTCTCACCTTCGGATATCTTTTGGGAAGACAGCTTTCGGGAAAATAAAAGCTATGAATAAAGCAAGAATAATCGAAAATAAGTGCAGGGGCTGCGGCTGCTGTGTTCGCTCCTGCCCTATGAATAATATCACCCTCGGCAAAAAGAAGGCGGAAAGCGGCGATGAGTGCAATGGCTGCGAGAAGTGCATAAAAGCCTGCCCCTTTGATGCTATTGAACTGAATTACGGAGGAAATTAATATGCTTAGCAAGAGAGAAAATTTTCTTGAAACTCTGAAGAAAAACGGCAAGCCCGACAGACTGGTAAAGCAGTATGAAGCCATTGGCTTTGTCTTCGGTAACCCTGTCACAAGCTATGTCCGCGGCACAGCCTTCCCCGGAATGCCTCCCAAAAAGGACCGCTGGGGCACTGTAAGCATCTGGCCCGAGGGCACTCCCGGCGCAATGCCCCATATCACTCCCGAAACCAAGGTTATTCCCGATATAACCTGCTGGAGAGATTTCACCAAGGTTCCCGACCTTATAGCAAACTGCGATGCTGAGGAATGCTGGCTTCCTTATCTTGAAAATCAGGCAAAGGTTGGCAGAGAGGGTAAGATCATAACCGCTCTCGCCCCCACCGGTGTTTTCGAAAGACTTCACTATCTTATGGGCTTCGAGGATACCTTCATCAATCTCTATGAGGAGCCGGAAGCAATGCAGGACCTCTGCGAGGCAATAGGCGAGTACCGCCTGAAGGGCTTCAAGCTGATGGTTGAGCATTCCCATCCCGAGCTTATGCTCTCCCACGATGACTGGGGCGATAAGAGAAATCTCTTCATGCCTCCCGAGCTTTGGAGAGAGTTTATCAAGCCTCAGTATGAGAAGGCCTATAACTATCTCCACGAGCAGGGCGTTATCATTCTTCACCACTCCGACAGCTTCCTTGAGCCTATCATTGAGGATATGATAGATCTGCATATTGACATTTGGCAGGGCGTTCTCCCCCAGAACGATATTCTCAAGCTCCAGAAGCAGATTGACGGACGTATGGCTCTTATGGGCGGCATTGACGCAGCAATCGTGGATAGACCCGACTCTACCGAGGAGGAGATCCGCACCGAGGTTCGCCGTGCCTGCGACACTTATTCTCCCGGCGGAAACTTCATCCCCTGCATCACCTATGGTATGCCCGGAACCATCTATAAGGAAAACAATGCAATCATTGATGACGAGATAGAACGCTTCAACGCAGAGCACTTCGGAATTAAGTAATCCACTTTTCCCATTTGGAGGAATAGCTTTATGGCAGTTAAAATTCCCGCCATGTCACCCACATGGCCCGGTGTGGAAAGAGAGAGCCCTATAAGCCCCAGAGAAAATCTGATGCTGGCGCTTGAACATAAAAAGCCCGTGTGGATGCCCAATCTCTATGCCGATTCCCAGATGGCAATAAGCCGCTGCAACCGGGACGGCGTTCCCAAGGACAGAGATGGCTATGACTGGTTCGGCACATACTATGCCTATTCTCCCACCGTGGGGCTGAATCAGCCCGCAGGCGGAGTTTTTGATGAAGTCACCGAGTGGAGAGAAAAGGTGAAATGGCCGGATCTTCAGGCCATAGACTGGAAAAGCGACCTTGAGGGATTTAAGCGCGACGAAAGAAAGGCTCTCTATATGCGTTTCAGCAACGGCATATTTGAGCGCCTCCACGCCTTCGAGGATTTCGAGCAGGCGATGGTTGACCTCATCACCGAGCCGGAGGAGTGCAGAGCTCTTTTCGAGCGGCTTGCAGACTATAAAATTGAGCTTTTCAACTGCCTCAGGGATATTTTTCCCCTGGACTACATAGTTGCCGCCGATGACTACGGCACCGCCCGTGGACCTTTTTTCTCAACAGAGCTTTTTGAGGAAACTCTGCTGGAGCCTACCCGCCGTTTCGTTAAGGCTGTGCAGGCGAGGGGAACAAAGTTTATCGCCCATTCCTGCGGCAAGGTGGATGCCTTTATTCCCTATCTTGTTGAGGATATAGGCGTTGACGGTCTTGAAATTCAGGATATAAACGATATTCCCGCCATAATGGAAAAATACGGAGACCGGGTGCTTGTGGAGCTGAAGGCCGACCCCTACATCGTCCATGATGACGAGGCGGATGCTGAGAAGATGCTTTCTCATATCCGTGATATAGTGGATCGCTACGGAGCGGCAAATAATCCCGGTTCCGGAGCGGCCTTGAATCTCCAGAGCAGCTTTAAGGATAAATATTATCTTATGGAAGAAGAGCTTTATCGCTATAGCCTTGAAAAATATAAAGGGGAGCAGAAATAATGAATACCAATACTAACTATAATGTTGATGTTCTCGTATGCGGCGGCGGTGTTGCCGGCGCTGCTGCGGGTATTGCAGCCGCAAGAAACGGAATGAGAACTCTTCTCGTTGAAAAGCGCGAATCCCTGGGCGGCCTTTGCACCAACGGTTATATCACCGGAATTGCAGGCCATGTTGACGGTCTTTGCGAAGAATGGGTCAACCGTCTTGCCGAGCAGGGCAAGGCACTCATCCGCCCCCATCTTCCCGCAGTTGAGCCCGAGAGCGGCAAGGTTATGCTGGAGCATATGGTTCTTGCTTCCGGATGCCGCATTCTCTACGGTCTGCACCTTGCAGACTGCGTGGTTAATAACGGTCGCATCGAGTCCGTTATCGCTTACGGCGCAGGCGGCAAGGTGGAAATAAAGGCCAAGGTCATTATTGACACCACCGGCGATGCAATCGTTGCCAATGCCGCAGGCGTGCCCTGCGAGATAGGCAATGCGGAGTTTATGGGGCTCAATGAGTCCACATCCATGGGCTTCCGCCTGTCTTATGTAAACTACAAAAAGTATAAAGAGGCTTGGGAGGAGTATAAGCAGTGGCTTAAAACCCGCCCCATTGAAGAGCATCTCAACTATCTGGTGTATAAGCAGAACGAGGCTATTGCAAATGGCGACCTGCCCTTTATCGTGGCTCCCGGTGCTCTGGTTTATCCTGTTGTGGGAAGCAATAATGAGGAGTGCATGGATGTTACTCTGGACGCAACCCATTCCCACTATTGCCGCAACGACAGCGTTGAGGATCTCTCCCGTCAGATCGTTGACCAGCACCGCAAGGTTCTGATGCTTGTGGACTTTATGAAGAAGTATATGCCCGGCTTTGAAAACTGCGCCCTTACACATTTCGCCGAGATGAACGGCACCAGAGAGAGCCGCAGAATTGTGGGCCGTTATATCTATACAGCCAAGGACATCTGCAACGCAGAGAAGTTTGAAGACGGCATTGCAATATTCCCCGAGGTGCTTGATGCCCACCATCCCACCTCCAGCAAGGGCGACGCAAAGCGGCATATTCATCTTCCCGAGCCCGTTCCCAACGGTGTGTGCCGTCCCTCCGAGGATGACGATGATTTGTTCATGCATCCCTTCGTGCCTATGGGCGGATACGAGGCTCGCCCCCATCCCAGAAACTTTGCCGAAGTTCCCTACAGAGCTCTGGTTGCCGATGGCGTGGATAATCTGCTTTCCGCAGGCCGCTGCCTCTCCGCGGACTGGGATGCAATCGGCGCTGTCCGCGTTATCGCAACTTCTATGACCACCGGTCAGGCTGCGGGCAATGCTGCTGCCCTTTGCGTGCAGAAGGGCATAACTCCCGCCGAACTGGACGGCAAGCTTGTCCGTGAGATGCAGAAGGCTCAGGGCGTTCCCCTTGATGAGCCTCTCAAGGGCTACTGGGCAAGAGTCCGTGATATGGAAGGCGAGGTTGTCATCAGCAAGGATATGGCAATGCTCCGCGATAAGGACGGAAACACCAGCTTCATGGCATAATTAATCAAATATAAAACTCCGTATGAGAAATCATACGGAGTTTTTTGTTGTTTATTGATAGAATGAATCTGCATACCTCTGGATCATAATATCTGCTCTGCAGGTAATACAAGCCCGACTCTTGGATTGCCCATTAGCTAAAACATCAAAAATAGGCGGTTTTTGAGGCGCTGAAACAAGTACGATTTATGGGACTTTTATGTTCGGTTTTAAAAACCGGGGATGGGGTATCCATCCCCGGTTAATCTGATTTTGTGTGACTTGAACGTACTCGCCATACTTACTTACAACACGCTATGGGAAGCACGTCTTCTTATACAGCAGTCCTG
>JAZNZR010000004.1:0-8690 GCA_045595025.1 Oscillospiraceae bacterium
TAGATCCAAGATTGGCTGTATTAGGACAGCTTTTGGATATAGAATAAACGCTGTTCTAACCAGCTGTTAACGTAGGAGGTGTCACCATGGCAGTACCCAAGAGAAAAACTTCTAAGGCAAGACGCGATAAGAGACGTTCCAACGTTTGGAAGCTCGAGACCCCCGGCATCGTTGCCTGCCCCAACTGCGGAGCATACCATCTGCCCCACCGTGCATGCAAGGCTTGCGGCATGTACAACGGTCGTCAGGTGCTCAAGGTCGAGGAAGAGAAGTAATCGAGAAAAACAGGAGGCGTATTTTGCCTCCTGTTTTTTATTATCAACCTATTGAAAAGGAAAGAAACTATGGCAGAGAGAAATGTGATCAGCAAAGTTGAATACACAAGCCCCCTCTACGGAAAGGTGAAGGTCGGAGATGTGCTTTTGAGCATAAACGACCACCCCATAAAGGATGTGCTTGATTATAAGTATTATGGCTATGACCACCGTCTCAGTCTGCAGATACTCACAGCCGAGGGCAAGACCAAAAAGCTCCGTGTGAGAAAAGCCGAGGGAGAGGATCTGGGTCTGGAGTTTGCCACCTATCTTATGGATGCACCCAGAAGCTGCGCAAACCGCTGCGTTTTCTGCTTCATAGACCAAAATCCCCCGGGCATGAGAAAAAGCATATATTTCAAGGATGATGATGCCCGTCTGAGTTTTCTTATGGGCTGCTACATCACCCTCACCAATCTTTCGCAGCGGGAGATTCAGAGAATAATAGACCTTCATATTTCTCCGGTCAATATCTCCGTCCATACCACCGATCCGGAGCTGAGAGTGGAAATGCTCCATAGTAAAAGAGCCGGGGAGATTATGGATAATATGAAGCGCTTTGCCGAGGCAGGCATTGAGATGAATTGCCAGATCGTCTGCTGCCCCGGTATAAATGACGGTGCCGCTCTGCAGCGAAGCATGGAGGATCTGCGCGGGCTCTATCCTGCCGTGAACAGTGTCTCCGTAGTGCCTCTGGGGCTCACAAAGCACAGAGAGGGACTTCATAAGCTGGAGGCTTTCACTCCCGAGCACGCGGGAGAGACCATCGACCTTGTGGAGGCATATGCTGAAAAATGCCTTGCCGAAACGGGCACCAGGCTCTTCTTCTGCTCCGATGAGCTTTATCTCAAAGCGGGCAGAACCCTCCCCGAGGATGAGTTTTATGAGGCTCATACCCAGCTTGATAACGGCGTGGGAATGATAAGATTGCTGGAGCGGGAGTTCGCTCTTGCCCTCGAATGCTCCGAAAGTGCCGACGGAGTTCCATTTTCTGTGGCAACAGGTACAGATTTCGCCCCATTTATTGAAAATCTGCTCTGTACGGCAGCAAAAAAGTATGATAATATAAAAGGACAGGTATATTCTGTTAAGAATGATTTCTTTGGTGAAAGTGTCTCCGTGGCAGGTCTTATAACAGGAAGAGACCTTATCGGGCAGCTTCGCGGAAAGAATTTGGGTCAGCGCCTTCTCATCTCTGCCAATATGCTTCGTCAGGAGGAAATGGACTTTCTCGACGATGTAACTCTGGCCGAGGCGGAGCAGGAGCTTGGAGTTAAGATTTATCCCATCTCTCAGGATGGCGGTGAGCTTTGCGATGCTATGCTGGGAGTACTCCCCGAGGTTAGAAAGCCCAACACCGAAACGGAGGACACCGAATACTACCGATATAACCAAAAGTAAAAGGAGGCTTTGAGAGAATGTCCAGACCTCTTGTAGCCATAGTAGGCCGCCCCAATGTGGGCAAGAGTCTGCTGTTCAACCGTCTTGTGGGTCAGCGCCTCTCCATAGTTGAGGATACCCCCGGCGTCACCCGCGACAGACTCTATGCCGAGTGCGAGTGGAACGGCAGAACATTTGATATAGTCGATACAGGCGGAATTGAGCCCACCACCGATAACGAGATTTTGCTCTTTATGCGTGAGCAGGCCAACATAGCCATAAACGCAGCGGATGTCATTGTACTGGTGACGGATATCACCACAGGCGTTACCGCAGCGGATAAGGATGTTGCCAACATGCTGCTGCGCAGCAAAAAGCCCGTTATCCTTTGCGTCAACAAGGTGGATAACCCCTCCCGGGTTGACACCACCATTTATGAGTTCTATTCTCTGGGTCTCGGTGATCCCATTCCCATCTCCGCCGTCCACGGCCACGGCACCGGTGATATGCTGGATGCGTGCATGGAGTTCTTCCCCGAGGAGGATGAGGATGAGGGCGATCCCGACCGCATCAATGTTGCTATCATCGGCAAGCCCAATGTTGGCAAAAGCTCTCTCACCAACCTTATCGCAGGCGAGCAGAGAGTTATAGTCAGCAATGTTGCCGGTACCACCCGTGACGCTGTTGACACCAAGATCGACAATGAATTCGGAAAATATAATTTCATCGATACCGCCGGAATCCGCCGCAAGAGCAAGGTGGATGACCGCATTGAGAAATTCTCCGTAATGCGCGCTCAGCTTGCCATCGAGCGAGCCGATGTATGCCTCATTATGATTGACGCCCGTGAAGGTGTCACCGATCAGGACACCAAAATTGCGGGTCTTGCCCACGAAGCGGGCAAGGCAAGCATCATCATAGTGAATAAATGGGACCTTGTTGAAAAAGAAACCGGCACTATGGAGAAAATGCGCAAGGATGTTCTGCGTGACCTCAGCTTTATGACCTATGCTCCCGTGCTCTTTATCTCCGCCATGACGGGACAGAGAGTTCAGCGCATATTCGAGCTTATCAACTATGTAAACGACCAGAGCGCAATGCGCATCACCACCGGTATGCTCAATAACGTTCTGGCTGATGCTCAGGCAAGAGTGCAGCCCCCCACGGACAAGGGTCGCCGTCTGAAGATCTACTATATGACCCAGACCGGCATCAAGCCACCCAACTTCGTTGTGTTCTGCAACAGCCGCGAGCTTTTCCACTTCTCTTATCAGCGCTATATAGAAAACCAAATCCGTGCAACATTCGGCCTGGAGGGTACCCCCGTCCGCATGGTCATACGCCAGAAAGGAGATAAAGAAGAATGAAAATTTTGCTTCTTATCGTAATCGCAATCATCGGTTATATCCTCGGCGGCTTCAACGGCGCCATTCTGACCTCCCAGTATATTTTCCACGATGACATCCGCAAGCACGGCAGCGGAAACGCGGGCCTCACCAATTTCTTCCGCACCTACGGTCTCAAGGGCTTTGTATGGGTCGTTGGCATTGATGCTGTAAAGACTATTATTGCAGTGCTTCTGGGCGGCTGGCTTATGAACATTATCGGCGAAAAGAGTGTTGGTCAGCTTTTCGCGGGCTTCTGCGTTATCATGGGTCATGTTGCACCCGTTCTCCATCTTTTTAAGGGCGGAAAGGGTGTTCTGTGCGCAGGTGTTATGATCCTTATGGTGGATCCCATTGTCGGCATTTGCTGCTGGGCAATCTTTGCGGTTATCGTCCTCTTCACCCGCTATGTCTCTCTGGCATCCTGCGTTTCCTGCCTTATGGGTGCAATATTCATGGCAATATTCAAAAACGGCGGTCTCGAGGTTATGCTCACCTTCCTCTGCGCTTTGGTTGTTGTTGTCAGACACTATGACAATATCCTGCGCCTTGTAAGAGGAGAAGAGTCCAAAATCGATTTCAGCAGAGCGCAGAAAAACTGAAATATTAACTAAAATACGGTGTTGCAAGGGGTGTTTTTATACCCCTTGCAGCTTTAATAAGAAGGTTTATGAAATATGAAGGTTGATATTCTCACCCTCTTTCCCGAAAATATGAATGCCTTTCTCCACGAGAGCATTATCGGCAGGGCAGCTGCAAAGGGCATATTGGACATCAACTGTGTCCAGATCCGGGACTATACGGAAAATAAGCAGCGTCAGGTGGATGATTACCCTTATGGCGGCGGCTGGGGCTGCGTTATGATGGCTCAGCCTCTCAAAAGCTGCCTTGACGATGTTCTGAGCAAGGCAGAGGGAAGAAAAAGCAGAGTTATATATATGAGCCCTCAGGGACGCTCCTTCGACCAGCAGCGGGCAAGGGAGCTTGTACGTGACTATGACCATCTTGTACTTGTCTGCGGCCACTATGAGGGTGTGGACGAGCGCTTTATAGAAAAGTGCGTGGACGAGGAGATCTCCATAGGAAACTTCGTCCTGACAGGCGGCGAGCTTGCGGCAATGGTGGTTACGGACTGCGTCTGCCGAATGGTGCCCGGTGTACTCAGCGATGAGGAGTGTTTCACCGGAGAGAGCCACTGGGAAGGACTTTTGGAATATCCCCAGTATACCCGCCCCGAGGTTTGGGAGGGCATGGAAGTTCCCGAGGTTCTCCGCGGCGGCAACCACGCGGATATCGAGCATTGGCGAAGAAAGCAGATGATACTGCGCACCCGCAATAAGCGCCCTGATATGTTCGAAAAGTTGAGTCTCAGTGAATCTGACGAGAAGCTTCTCGCGGAGATAGTGAGAGACGAAAGCCGAATGAAGCTCACAAAGCCCATTGCCTACCGCAAGGCAACTGACGAGGATATGGATGATATCCTTCTTGTTGTCCGTCAGGCCAAGAATTATCTGAAAAAGCACAAGGTGGATCAGTGGCAGAGCGATTATCCCACTGAGGATCTTATCGCAAGAGATATCCAGAAGGGCGAGGGCTATGTCATCACATACGGAGAACGCTTTGCCGCTTATTTTGCATTCAGCACCGGTCCCGATATGGACTATGACGAACTCACCGACGGCAAGTGGCGCAGCGATGAGCCCTATTGCGTGCTTCATAGGGCAGCCGTTATGGCCGAATTTCGCGGCAGCGGACTTAGCCACCATCTGATGAGCTTTGCTGAGGAACTGACCCGCGCAGCAGGCTGCGGCTATATCCGAATAGATACCCACAAAAAGAACAAGGCTATGACCGCTCTTTTAAGAGCCCACGGCTACGAATATCGCGGTAATATTCTCGTATTTTGCGAGCCTTACCACGATCCACGTCGTCAGGCCTTTGATAAGATTCTGTGAGGGTGAAAATGAGACTTACCGATATAAACGAAATAAAGGCTCTTCTTGCCCGCCACGGCTTCCGTTTTTCAAAAAGTCTGGGTCAAAACTTCCTCTGCGCCCAGTGGGTGCCGGAGGATATAGCTGCCGGCAGCGGAGCGGATAGAACCACAGGCGTTCTTGAAGTGGGCGCAGGCGTTGGCTGCCTTACTGTGGAGCTCAGCGCCCTTGCCAAAAGGGTTGTGTGCGTTGAGCTGGATGAGAGCCTCAAGCCCGTGCTGGCGGAAACTCTTGCCGAATGCAATAATGTTGAGATAGTCTATGGCGACATTATGAAGACCAATATTCCCGCACTGGTGAAGGAGAAATTCTCCGACTGCGAGAGGGTCGTTGTCTGCGCCAACCTGCCTTATAACATAACCTCTCCCGTGCTCACCGCCTTTGTGGAGTGCGGCTGCTTCGATGCTATAACCGTTATGATTCAAAAGGAAGTGGCAAAGCGCATCTGCGCCCGGGAAAACACCGCCGATTACGGTGCATTCAGCCTGCTGATGCAGTGGCACACAGAGCCTAAAATACTTTTCGATGTGTCTCCCGGCTGCTTCATCCCCGCACCGAAAGTGACATCATCTGTTGTACATATGAAGGTGCGCAGCGCTCCTCCCGTGGCTGTGAAGGATGAGAAGCTTATGTTCTCTCTTGTCCGCGCCGCCTTTAATCAGCGCCGCAAAACTCTGAGCAACGCTTTGGGCAACAGCCTTGGTGGTCGCTTTGGCAAGGAGAAAATTTTATCTGCCATTGCCGTCTGCGGCCTCGATGAGCGTGTAAGAGGAGAGGCTTTGAGCCTTGCCCAGTTTGCCGCCCTCAGCGATGCTCTGTCGGAGGAATGATTTATGGCTGCTTTCTATCCCACATATGCGGCCTTGCTCCTGATGTTTATTGTTATTTATATGGAGCGGCGGAGACATAGAAATGCCGCGGTTATAAGAAAGATCATAAGAAAAAGGAGAAACGGAGAAATGACAATTCTTTTGAACGGCTTTGAAGGCAAGGAAGTCACTCTTTATACTCTCAACGATACTGTTACCGGACGCATCGTGGAGATAAATGAGGGCTGGGTGAAGATAGATTCCGGCAAAGAAATCAGCACCGTGAATCTTGACTATGTGATCCGTGTTCGGGAAAGATTTGCAAAAAAGAAAGATTGAATAAAAGTGTTTGTGCCCCTCCTATGATGAGGGGCGCAAATTTTTTTGCTTTTCTTTCCGTTTCGAATTGATTTTACGGTCAATAAGAGCTAAAATTAGCTCATTAAGCATCAGGAGGTTTTTTGGAATGCTTACCGAAAACAAGCACATTACAAACTGGGTCAACGAGATGGCGCAGCTTTGCTGCCCCGATAATATAGTCTGGATTGACGGAAGCGAGAGCCAGCTTCAGTCTCTCCGCGAAGAGGGCTTTGCCACCGGCGAGCTTATCAAGCTCAACGATGAGCTTCTCCCCGGCTGCGTTTACCACCGCTCCGCTGTAAACGATGTTGCCCGCGTTGAAGGCCGCACATATATCTGCTGCGAGAAGGAAGAGGACGCCGGCCCCACCAATAACTGGATGGCTCCCGATGAAATGTATGCCAAGCTGAAGGAAATTTATAAGGGCAGCATGGCGGGACGTACCATGTATGTTATCCCTTATTCTATGGGCGTTGTGGGCTCTCCCTTTGCAAAATATGGCATAGAGCTCACCGACAGCATTTATGTTGTAGTCTCCATGGCTATTATGACAAGGGTTGGCACAGATGTTTATGCCGCTCTGGGCGATAGCCCCGACTTTATAAAGGGCCTCCATTCCAAGGCTGAGCTGGATGCAGAAAAGCGTTATATCGTCCATTTCCCTCAGGATAATACCATTATGTCCGTCAACTCCGGTTACGGCGGAAATGTGCTTCTGGGCAAAAAGTGCTTCGCTCTGCGCATCGCCTCCTGCCTTGGCCGCAATGAGGGCTGGCTTGCCGAGCATATGCTGATTTTGGGCGTTGAAAACCCCAAGGGCGAGGTGCGCTATGTCTGCGGTGCCTTCCCCTCCGCCTGCGGAAAGACCAATCTTGCTATGCTCATTCCTCCCGAGGGCTACCGCAAGGACGGCTGGAAGTGCTGGTGCGTGGGAGACGATATTGCATGGCTCCGCCCCGGCCCCGACGGCAGACTTTGGGCGGTCAACCCCGAAAACGGTTTCTTCGGCGTTGCTCCCGGAACAAGCAGCAAGACCAATCCCAACGCTCTTGCCAGCTCTATGAAAAACTCCATCTTCACCAACGTTGTGCTGAAGGAAGACGGCGGAGTATGGTGGGAGGGTATGGATAAAAATCCCCCTCAGAACGCTCTGGATTGGAAGGGTAATCCCTGGGACCCCTCCTCCGGTGTTCCCGGCGCTCACCCCAACAGCCGCTTCACTGCCCCCGCGAAGAATTGCCCCTGCATTTCTCCCGAGTTTGAAAACCCCGCAGGTGTACCCATATCCGCAATAGTATTCGGCGGACGCCGCGCCAAGACCGCTCCTCTGGTATATCAGTCCAGAGACTGGAATCACGGCGTATTCGTAGGCAGCATTATGGCCAGTGAGAAGACCGCCGCTGCCGAGGGCAAGGTGGGTGAAACCCGCAGAGATCCTATGGCTATGCTGCCCTTCTGCGGCTACCATATGGCTGATTATTGGCAGCACTGGCTGGATATGGGCAAAAAGATTACCAATCCTCCCGTGATTGCCAATGTCAACTGGTTCCGCACCGATGACGAAGGCCATTTCCTCTGGCCCGGCTTCGGCGATAACCTCCGCGTTATCCGCTGGGTGCTTGAGCGCGCCTTCGGTGAGGTGGAGGCAAGAGAGAGCGAGATCGGCTTCCTCCCCAATGTTGAAGATATCGACCTGAGCGGACTTGATATGAGTACCGATGAGCTCAGCGAGCTTCTCAGCGTGGATAAAGAGCTTTGGCTTGCCGAGTGCGAAGGCATCCGGGAGTTCTACGGCAAATTCGGCGAAAAGCTCCCCGCAAAGCTTATGGAAGAGCTTGAAAAGCTGGAAAATAATCTGAAGTAAATTTATTGCCCCTCCGTTTTCGGGATTGAAAGCGGAGGGGTGTTTTTTGAGCCTTCCCCTTGAGGGGAAGGTGGCTGCCCGAAGGTCAGACGGATGAGGTGCTTAAAGCCTCCCTCTGACGAGGGAGGTGGATTTTTGCGCAGCAAAAAGACGGAGGGAGAGAAAGCCGTTTATCATAAATGTGCGAATTCAGCTTCTCTGCCGCAAGCTTTTTAATTTAAATAAATTGTCAAAATAATTGTTGACTTTTTAATTGCAAAATGCTATTATATCTAAGCGCCAAGATGCGCGAGTGGTGGAATTGGCAGACTCGCTAGATTCAGGTTCTAGTGCTCACTCCGGGCGTGCGGGTTCAAGTCCCGCCTCGCGCACCAAAAGCCTCGAAATCGAAAGATTTCGGGGCTTTTTCATTTCTAAAAGTTCTGAAATTTGAAAATTTGGGTTATTCAAAAATAGATTTTTCAGTGGAAATCGTCGCTAGATTTTTACGAAAGGAAAATCTATAAAATGGTCAGAAGAACTATTAAAAACGCAAGTATTATCCAGAAAAAGACAGTCCAAGAGGCAAAACAGATTTTTATTCA
>JAZNZR010000005.1:0-18789 GCA_045595025.1 Oscillospiraceae bacterium
GATGCCCTTGCCCAGCTCGTACTTGCAAGCTTCGAACTGCTCGTCAGTCATCTTCAGAATGTTGATGCCCTCGATGATACCCATAACAACGTTGATGCAGCCGATGATACCGAAGGTAACACAGCCCAGAACGATGCGCAGGATGCCGGTCTTAACACGGCCCTGCAGGAAGCAAGGAACACCGTAGCTATTGAAGATCAGAGTCAGAACACCAAACAGAATGCGATTATTCATAGAAATACCTCCATATTTATAATATCGCAAGACCAATATACCACATTTTTCAGCTTATGTCAATAAAGAAAGAATTTTTGTAAACAGTTAGAAAACATTTTTATTTGTAAACAGAGAAAGACTTTTCTTTTTCAGAATTTTGTGTTACAATGAAGCAAATCTGTTTTCGGGTGAGTTTATGGAATTATTGCACTATCGTATCTACTCTCAGGATGGCACCATCTCCCATCAGCGGCCGGTGATGGTGTTTTTGCACGGCCTGGGCGGCAGTACGGCGATCTGGCTGCGGCAGGTGCATGTACTGCGAAAAAAATATGACCTGGTTCTGATCGATATGCCCTCCCATGGAAAATCCAAGGTGATGCTTTCTCAAATGGAGCTGTCCTTTGAGGCCATTACCCAGCAGATATTCAAGGTGCTGGAGCATTTACAGATCAAAAAGGCAACTTTTGTTGGTTGCTCTTTGGGCACCATGTTTGTCAAGTATATTCTGGTTACCCGCCCGGAGGCGGTGGATAAGTATGCCATGGTCGGCGCTATGGGTGAGTATCAGCCCTGGTTCCAGGCTGCGGTGCGGTTTATGATCGCGGCGCTTCCGGTGCTGCCCCTGAACACCTGTGTTCAGCTGGCGGCCCGGGTGGTGATCCCATCCAAAGAGCAGGAGTACAGCCGAAAACTGTTTTTGTCCTGCGCCAAGCACATTCCCAAGGAAGAGATGCTGTGCTGGATCAAGATCATGGACCAGTTCCCCAAGGTGCAGAAAATGTACTTAAGGAAAATGCCCGTTGGCCCCGATGGGATCTACATTTCCGGCATTGGCGATCAGGTATTCAAAAACACCATGAAAAACGAGTGGAACATTCTGGCCAGATGTGTGATGTTGGAGCATTGCGGCCATGTGTGTAATGTGGACCGTCCTTACGAAGTCAACCGGCTCCTCTGCGCGCTGCAGGATGACCGGCTGCTTTCGGAAAGACAATCCGGCGGCTGGATGCTGATGGAAGAAACCGTAAAATGACAGAAAGCGGCAGGCCAAGGGCGGCCTCACATAGGGATTTATACGCGCCAAAGAGGCCCATTCCCCGCAATACTGCATCAAAAAGCCACGGCAGGCGTCAGCCTTGCCGTGGCTTTTTTCTTTGTCTTGCGATGAAAATTCTCTCTTTGGCGTGCTTCGCAGTTTTGAATAGGAGATTTTTTCTCACGGGGAGGGCTGGAGGGCGCAGGAATACTTGATGTATTTCAAGACCAACAGCTCTTCCTGTGGGGAAAAAGATTCATTCAAAACCGTGTAAATCCCTATGTGAGTCCGCTTAAAATCGCCGTCTTTTCTTATTTATCCGTGCCTCGGAAATTATTGTGGTATATGTTTGTGTTGGAACACCAGCGAACTATTCTGCATCACCGGGAGTCTGCCCTATTCAATTCCCAAGAGGTTCTCAACAGTCTCCCGATTGAGTGTAAAATATTCATTGGCTTCTTCGATCCCCTCACCAACGATTTGCATGGTTCTTTTATATGAGTTTTGGCAGTACCACAGTTGGTTATCCGTAAGAGCCATATCCGCCTTCCATTCATCCTCAGTGCCGTCCATTACAAGGATCTTATACCGTCCGAGATTATCCTGCGCGTAGTAGTCAACCCAGGTTGGAATCACTTCGGCATGCTCCACCAACACAGTACCGTCAGAATATTTGGCAAAAGTGAAGGTTAACATTAGTCCGTCCTCAACTTGCACCGGATGGTCGCCTCCTCTTCGCATAGCGGATACCGAGTTGCCGGTGGAGTATATGCACAGGGTCTTTTTGCTTTCATCATTTTCATTGGTCAGCAGTTCCACCGGCTGGGGCACATGAACATGGTTTCCCACTATAACATCCACACCCAAATTGCATATAGCCTGCGCCATTTCATTCTGAACCCGTGATTCTATGATCTGGTACTCATGTCCCCAATGGATATACAGCACTATGGACTCCGCACCGTCAGAGCGCATGGCGGCAATATCGCCCTCCAGCTGAGAATAAAACTCAGGCAGATAGTAATAATTAAAGCTGTTTACAAGCTTGGAATCTTCAATCGTAACCGGTATGCCGTTGAGTGAAACAGAGCCGTCTTTCCTGACATTGGTATTAAAGGTATAGTTAATCATACCAATTTTAATTCCGTTCACATCTGTTATAAGGTAGTTTTTGTCCTCGGGAGCCATTCTTGTGCCGATATAATCCAGCCCTTTTTCCGTGATGACCTGCTGGGTACGGATCAGCCCTATGCTCCGGGTGTCATAGCTGTGATTATTGGCGGTAAGCAGCATGTCAAAGCCTGCATTTTTCAATGCATCCACTATGGAATCCGGACAGTTGAAGCAGGTGATGCGGCCGCTGTAGCCGTATCCGTTATCCTCAGCGCATAATGTTCCTTCCAGATCGGCAACCGCATAATCCAGCTGGGAAGCCACTTTGCTGAAATGCTCGAAAATATAATCGAATATATAGCTGCCGCTTTCTCTGTCATAGCCGCTTCTTATAACCGCATCGTGCATAAGAATGTCGCCGACAGCTCCGATTGTAGCGGTGGATATTTTGGCAGCATAAGGCTCTGCTGTAGGCTCCGGAGAAGGCTCTGGGGTAGGTTTCGGGTCATGCTCGGAGCTAAGACCCAGCTGCGGGCTTTCGATTACAGCTTCCGGGTCTGGTTCCTCAGGCATCATAGTGGATCCCGGCTTAATTGCGCAGATAATCAGCGCGGCCAACACAGCGATGACGGCAACAAGTGCTATCCACAGACCCTTATTTTTTCTCGAAACGGGCATAATATCTTCTCCTTGTCTGGCAGCTTACCCCTTACGCTGCCAAGTTCAAATACTATATATGCAGCTTATTTTTCTTGCTTATTCTAGCATTTTCCTGCCCCTATATCAACTTTTTCTTTCTCGCTGCAGCGTGACCTCCCCATGCGAAGCCGCCCAAGTGGCAGGTTTTACCGTGAATATATGAAATGCACAAAAGGCAAATGCAAAAAGGTGTTTTTCTGTGAAAAACATCTATTCTTCTTGTGCGCACATTTTTTGCTTGATTTTTAATTTCCCCCGTGCTACAATGACAGCGTAAAAATGAATATTCCCTTTGAAAGCGTCTGAATTGAAAAAGACTGACGCCGGAGGGAACTCTGGAGAATCTCATTGAATTGAGTACCGAAGGTGCAAGGCCCATAAGGCCGAATCTCTCAGGTAAAAGGACAGAGCAGGCACAGATATCCTTTCTTGTCTGCAGAACTTTTTTTCCGGAGTTGCGAAAAATCGCAGCTTCGTTTTTTATTACCCAAAAGTAACAGAAAAAGAGAGGAAAATCATCATGTTGGAATTCTTTGCAAACATTGAATCCGCGCTTTACCCCATCGTCTGCAACATCAACTCTTATCTTTCCAGTTATATTCTGGTAGTTTTGCTGATTGCTGTCGGTCTTTTCTACACCATTAAGACCCGCTTTGTTCAGGTTAGATGCTTCGGCGAAGGCCTTCGCCGGGTTTTCGGCTCCATCTCCCTTCGCGGCGGCAAACAGAAAAGCGGTATGAGCTCTTTCCAGGCTCTTGCAACCGCTATTGCAGCTCAGGTCGGTACCGGCAACATCATTGGTGCCTCCGGCGCTATCCTGGTCGGCGGCCCCGGTGCCATCTTCTGGATGTGGATTATTGCCTTCCTCGGCATGGCAACCATCTATGCTGAAGCTACCCTTGCTCTCGAAACCCGCGAAGTTGACGAAAACGGCAACATCAAGGGCGGTCCCGTATACTACATCACCCGCGCATTGAAGGGCGGCTTCGGCAAGTTCCTCGCCGGCTTCTACGCAGTAGCCATCATTCTCGCCCTCGGCTTCTTCGGCTGCATGGTTCAGTCCAACTCCATCGGTTCCACTATGCAGACCGCTTTCGGCATCCCCACCTGGGTTATGGGTCTCGTTCTCGTTATCATCTGCGCTGTTATCTTCCTCGGCGGCGTTCAGCGCCTTGCTTCCGTCACCGAAAAGGTCGTTCCCATTATGGCAGGTCTTTTCCTCATCGGCGGTATCGTTGTTCTTCTCGCCCGCATCTCTTACATCCCCGCAACTATCGGCATGATCTTCAAGTATGCGTTTATGCCTCAGGCTATTATCGGCGGCGCTATCGGTGCTGCACTGAAGGAAGCCATTTCTCAGGGCGCAAAGCGCGGCCTCTTCTCCAATGAAGCCGGTATGGGTTCTACTCCCCACGCACACGCACAGGCTAATGTCAAGACTCCTCACGAGCAGGGCGTTGTTGCAATGATGGGTGTTTTCATCGACACCTTTGTTGTTCTCACCCTCAACGCACTTGTTATTATCAGCACCCTCTACACCGCTGACGGACCTCTTGCAGGCGGCTACACCGGCGCTGTCACTGATATCATCAACAAGGCCAACCTCGCTCAGACCGCATTCGGCGTTATCTTCGGTGAAAGCTTCGGCGCCATCTTTGTTGCAATCTGCCTCTTCTTCTTCGCATTCTCCACCGTTCTCAGCTGGAACCTCTTCGGCAAGATCAACGCTCAGTACCTCTTCGGCAAGAAAAATCCCAAGGTCTGCACCGTTATCTACACTGTTATTGCCCTCGTTTTCATCTTCATCGGCACTCTGGTTTCCAACGACCTTGTATGGGAACTCACCGACGCATTCAACTATCTGATGGTTATCCCCAACGCCCTCGCTCTCTTCGCACTGAGCAGCATCGTTGTTGCAAGCGCAAAGAAGGGCATTGCAGCCAACAAGGAAAGAAAGGCCGCAAAGAAGGCCGAATAAACTTGCTAAACAGATAAAAATAAGCCACGACTTTTCGTCGTGGCTTATTTTTTTGCGCTATATAAGACGCATCCGATACCCTTGGTGCACCGGTGCAGTCATGCACTGTCAGTCTCCTTCGTAAATTTTAAGAGTGTTATACGGATAACTGTCTATTTCTCCCGCTGGAATCTCTATTATCAGTCCATCTTCGGAACACATGAAATATTTGTTGTCGCGGCAAACTATAAAGGTTTCATCGGCAATCATACCGTCTACGCCGATCAAATCCTCTTCTGGCGGTTCATACGCAGGCTGCACCACCACGAAATAGGATGCGATAAATACAGCGCAAATAAATATCTGAATCGCATTTCTGACTCGCTTGCTGCGGCGGATATCGCTATTTTTGTACACTTTAAATCTTTGTATTATATCGTCACGGGATCTTGAGCGGATATCGATAAGCGCTGTATTGGCCCCCAATCTGCGGCGAGATACTGGCTGCAGCTGCTTTACCACACGCAAAATTACGGCAAAATAAGATAAGCTCTCTTCCTCGCTTAAGTTCTTCATAACCGCATAATCGCATCGGAGTTCGAGAATTGCATCCAATTCTCGCATAAACAGGTGGGAGAAGGGATTCCACCAGAACACAACGCGAATCACAACAAACAGCAGCTTTATAAGCTGGTCCCGGGATCTGATATGCTGCCTCTCGTGCATTAGGACATATTTCCATTCATCTTTATCCAGTTCAAGAGGAGGAATGAAAATCGTCTGCTTGAAATATCCTGCCACATAGGGAACAGGTGCATCGGGCGTAACCGTTATTTTATTGCCGATCCCCAGTTCAGTGGCAGCCTCAAAAGCGGCAGAACTTTCGCTCTTTTTATATTTTGCGTTTCTCGCTTTGAAGCGAATAATAGCTGCAGCATCCTTAAGCAAAAATACCAGCGTGCCAATAGCCCAAAGAGCAAGGAGAGCTTTTCCCAGAGTAAAGTCAGTTCCGGCAATGCCTTGCTTAAGAGCAGTTTGGACTGCGGGAATTAAATTGCGCGATTTGATTACATAGGCTTCCTCTAAATCAAAGGGGAGCGCAAGCCTTGCAAAACCCAAGGCTGTAATTGTTATAAGAATTTGAATTCCATATTTTGCGATAAAATCACTTTTTCTCCTCAGAACATAAACAATAATCAGCGCTACGTTGAAGAACAAAAAGGAAATCACGAACGAATATGCAGATATCATTTCTTGTACATTATCTCTTTCTTCTTTTCTTCAAGAATGGCCTCAAGCTCATTCACAAGTTCAATATCAATGTCATCTCTGCTGATGAGGGCTGACATCAGTGCGGGAACGCTTTTTTTGTCACCTGCCGAAAATACTTCCTCGGCATAGTAGGTCTCACGGCTGATGTTTGCAGAGAACAGACGTCCAAAGGTTTTGCCGCATCTGACAAAGCCGTCCTCCTTTATTGCTTCCTTCTTCAGCAGACCGTTCAGCAATATGTGGACAGAGCTATCTTTCCACGTTTTCTTTCCGGACAGCACAAGGATATCGTTTCGCGATACCGCTCTCCCCGCTTTCCAAATAACATTCATCACTTCAAGTTCACTTTTTGTAAGTAACATAGTTATACTGCCTGCCCTTCTAATAATTGAGTTTTGTTTATTATATAATATTTTTATCACTCGTTCAAGAACAAATCACCGTAAATAATAATGCTTAGCGTGATGTTTCAGTGTTTTTTAAATGTTTTACGTCCTTGCCACCAAAAAGAAAAAAGCCACGACGAAAGTCGTGGCTTTTTTTTGGTGGACGATACAAGACTCGAACTTGTGACCTCCCGCACGTCAAGCGGATGCGCTACCAGCTGCGCCAATCGTCCGTATTCGTTTCAGCTTTGTTAGTATAACAACATCTTTAAGCTTTGTCAACACTTTTTTTAATGCCGACCCGAATTTTTTCGGGTCGGCATTAATCACAATATAGCTTGCTTTTTATTCAGCGGGTTCGCTTGTATCCTCAAAGCCCCATACGCGGACATTGATCTTATGCTCGATCTCGCCAACATAGGCAACAACAATGCCCCAGCCGTTGGAAACGGGAGTAACAACGCCGTCTGCATCAACAGTGAATACAGCGGGGTTGCTGCTGCGCCACATAATGGTGCATACTTCGTCAACAGGATAGGCAATAGCATCAAGGTCGATGGTCTCGCCTGCCTTGAGAGAGAACTCGTCCTTAAGGTCTCTGCCAAGATGGTTCATAATAACGGTGTGGATATTGGGGTTTGCAAGCTCGGGAGTTGCGGTAACGGGAACTTCGATAATCTCGGCCTCGGTTGCGATAACAAGGTCCAGACCGGAGGTATAGACAGTCTTGCCTGCAATGGGAGCTGCTTCAACGGCATAACGAATCTGCACATCGTTATCGTCATACATCTCCATATCGCCGAAGTCATAGACCCAGTTGCCGTCCTTATCGGGAGTGACAACTGCGCTGTCAATGGCCTGTCCGTTAGCTTTGAGGCTGACGGTGACGCTCTGGGGCATAGAGTCATCAGCATCGAGACTCCAGCTGATCTGGCCGCTTACATCGACAACATCCTTGCCGCCGCCAAGACTGGTGGAGATAAGAATGATAACGGCAACGATAACGGCAACGACCAGAACGGCGCCCATGATGAACTGCCACTGAGCATTGATGTTCAGCCTTGCGTTTGCAGCACTGCCGCTGCTGGCAGCGGTGGTAGAAGTGGCGGCACGGCCGCTCTGCTTGACGCGTCTTGTTCCGCAATTGGGGCAGCGGTTAAAAATGGCCATAAAGCTCTGTCCGCAATGGCGGCAGTCTACTTTAGGAATAAAGCCCATAAAAACCAACCTTTCTTTGGTGGAATAATTCTGGAAATTCACTTTATTCTACAACCTTTTGCGCCATTCGTCAAGGGGGTACCACCATAGCCTTTTTTTACAGCGTCAAAGAGCCGTTTTCGTCCTCCAAAAGTATCAGAATCTTCTCCTGTTCCCCACTTACAGCGTCAACATAGATGATATAGCGCTGCTCTTCCCCGTTTACGCAGACAAACTCGCGGCAGAGCACTTCTTCGCCCCCGGGATTGGGAATGAGGGCAAGGCGGCTATCCTCCACCTGAAGCTCAGCCGGCACTGCCAGCGCTGCCTCCTCCTCGCTCACCTGCACCTCCGGAATCTCCCGCTGTCTGTGGGATGAGATATAGCCCAAGGCCTCAAATCCACACACCTCGCCATTGCCCATATCCACAGACAGCTTTATAAGGTCGGGATAACAGGTGACATCTCCCTGTGTGTAGGCATAGTTTGCAGTGAGTATGCCCTCCTGAAGCATATAGTAGCTCTTTTCCATATTTCTGTAGCCCCGGCTGAGGAGAAATTCGTCCGCCAGTGCAAGAGCATCCTCTATCTCCATATTCTCTCCGCCGCTGAAATCGGAGGAAAGCATGCTGAGCACCTGACCTCCCAGCTTTGTAACCGCGATGGTGAGAGTGTTTCCCCCCGGCTGATCCACCTGATACACATAGCTGGGCAGCTCGCCCTCGCTCTCCCAGACGGGAAACACCTTTGTTTTGGGCATCTGGAGGAAATGGGCAGCAATTTCCCGCCCCTCGTTTTCGTCTATTTCCTCAGCCCCCTCCAGCAGTGCGGGGCTTTTATCCGCAAGATGGTTGGAAAAAGGCCCGTCATAGATAAGAGAAGGCAACTCGGGAAACTCCTGCTCAATGAGGCGCATACTCTCGCCTATGGTGGATGGGAGGCTCTCTTCCGCCGCATCGATCCGCTTTTCCGAGGCGTAGAGCTCATCCATCGTGAGAACTCCGTCCATCATATCCCTCTGCAGATTTTTCATATTGTCCCGCAGCAGGGCGGAGCTTTCCGCAAGAGCCTTCAGATTTTCTCTCTGTTCATCATTGAGGCTTTCCCCTGCCGCGGCGGCACGGCTCAGGGCAAAGGCATAGTCACCCACGCGGCTTATGAAGCCCGCAGTCTGCTCCAGCTCGTATGTGGAAAAAGGAAGAACACCGAGGCTCATCTGCGCCGTCATTGCCTTGCCGAAAATTTCGGTGCACACCGCTCCGGAGAGGGCGGGCGAGGTGGCATATTGGCTTTTTTGCAAAGCGGAGTCCATCTCTCCCACGGCGGTTACCAGCTCGTCAAAAGCGTGCTGATAGTTATTTGCTATTTGCATTTTATATTTTTCCGCCTTCGCGTTGGCTGCGGCGGCATAAATTCCAAGTCCCAGCGCCGTTGCGGAAAGAATACAAATCGCAATAATTGCTGCTTTCCATTTTCTGTTATGGTTCATTTTTACCACTCCTTTGTATCTATCTTGCACCAAAGCCAAATTTTTAGTTTAGAAATTTTTCGGCAAATAAAAAAATCCATCCGCTTCTGCAGATGGATTTTTTTGAAGATTCATTAATTTTTTACAGGCTTTTCTCCAGCTTTTCTATGCCGAATGCCATACGGCGGAGGGTCTCCTCCTTGCCCAGGATGCGGGCAATCTCCACAGCGCCGCCGGGAGTTACGGCCTTGCCTGCGATTGCGATGCGCACAGGCCACATAACCTTTGCGTTCTTGACTCCCTCGGCAGCTGCCATGTCGGTCATTGCAGTGAGGATATTCTCATCGGACCAATCTTCCACATTTTCGAAAACGGCGCTCATCTTCTTCAGCATTTCAAGAGAGCCGGGGATATCGGTCTTGCTCTTTTTATGGATATAAAGCTCAGCCTCATACTCGGGCAGCTCATCGAAGAAATCCACCTTCTCGGGGATATCGGTGAGAACCTCGCAGCGCTGCTGCAGTATTGCGGCAATGGCGGCTGCGTCATAGGCTTCATTCTTAACAGCCTGACGGATGAAGGGCTCTGCCACCTTGGCGAAGGCTTCGCTCTCCATTGCGCGGATATAGGCGCTGTTGAAATAGCGGAGCTTTTCTATATCAAAAATGGCGGGAGACTTGCTTATGCCCTGAAGGTCGAAGACTTTGATAAGCTCGTCCATAGTAAATATCTCCTGCTCGGCATATTCGCCTCTGGGAGACCAGCCGAGAAGGGTTACATAGTTTACAACTGCCCCAGTGAGATAACCCTGAGCGATAAGATCCTCATAGCTGGGGTCTCCGTGGCGCTTGCTCATCTTGTTATGAGCATCGCGCATAACGGGAGAGCAGTGGACATACTTGGGAATGTTCCAGCCAAAGCCTTCATAAAGAAGGTTATACTTGGGAGCGGAGGAGAGATACTCACTGCCGCGGACAACATGGGTAATGCCCATCATATGGTCATCAACAACGTTTGCGAAGTTATAGGTGGGAAGTCCGTCACGCTTGATAAGCACCTGGTCGTCCAGAGTGGAGCATTCAACGGTGATATCACCGAAAATTTCATCGTGGAAGGTGACGCTGCCCTCTTCGGGGATACGCTGACGGATTACATAGGGCATACCTGCGGCAAGCTTGGCTTCAACTTCCTCTTTGCTCATGTCTCTGCAGGGGTCAGCGGTGCGGACGAAGGAAGCTTCTTCCTCTTCGCTCTCCGTCTTTTCGCAGAAGCAGTAATAGGCATGTCCGCGCTCAACCAGCCACTGGGCATACTTGATATAAAAGCCCTTGCGCTGGGTCTGGACATAGGGAGCAACGGGACCGCCCACATCGGGACCTTCATCGTGGCTCAGGCCGCATTCGCGCATAGTCTTATAGATAACATCAACAGCGCCCTCAACCAGTCTGCCCTGATCGGTATCCTCAATGCGGAGAATAAAGGTTCCGTCATAGTGGCGGGCGATGAGATAGGTGTAAAGAGCGGTGCGAAGATTGCCCACATGCATATAACCCGTGGGGGAAGGAGCAAAACGGGTACGAACTCCGCCGACGGGAATTCTGCTTTCCATTTCGTTTATCCAATTCATGTCTGCCATTTATTTTTCCTCCTGAACACATTGCGTGTTTTAATCTGAAAATATCACCCAAATATAATATTTTAATTGTGTGTAAAAGTCAATTATGAATTGTAAAAGCAGAAAAAGTATGTTATTATGTGTTGTTGATAGGGTGGAGTAATATATTCTGCCGCAAGAATGAAATAATTTCTCAGAGAAAGAGGATAAGATAAATGGAAAACACCGCTCCCGCAAAGAAAATTATGCTCTCCGGCATTCAGCCCTCCGGCGATCTGCATCTTGGCAACTACCTCGGCGCAATCAAAAACTGGGTTGAGCGTACCGAAGAGTTCGATAACTACTATTTCATGGCAGACATGCACACCATAACCGTCCGCCAGACTCCTGCCGATCTGCGCCGCCGCACCCTCCAGCAGCTGGCTCAGTACATCGCCTGCGGTCTTGACCCCCAGAAAAACACCCTTTTCATCCAGAGCCATGTTCATGAGCATGCGGAGCTGGCATGGGTTCTCAGCTGCTACACCATGTTCGGTGAGCTCAGCCGCATGACCCAGTTCAAGGATAAGAGCGCAAAGCATTCCGAGAACATCAACGCAGGTCTTTTCACCTATCCCAGCCTCATGGCTGCCGACATTCTGCTTTATCAGGCTGACTTTGTTCCCGTTGGCGAGGACCAGAAGCAGCACTGCGAGCTCACCCGCGATATCGCCATCCGCTTCAACAATGTCTACGGCAATGTTTTCAAGGTGCCCGAGCCCTATATCCAGAAGGTTGGCGCACGCATTATGAGCCTTGGCAACCCCACAAGCAAGATGAGCAAGAGCGACCCCAACGGCTGCGTTTTCCTCCTTGAAAAGCCCGATGACATCATGCGCAAGTTCAAGAAGGCCGTCACCGACTCCGACGCCGAAAACTGCGTCCGTTACGCTCCCTCCGAGAAGCCCGGCGTTGCCAACCTGATGGGTATTTATTCCGCCATCACCGGCAAGAGCTACGACGAGATAGAAAGCGAATTCGCAGGCAAGGGCTACGGCGCATTCAAGCCCACTGTAGGCGAAGCCGTTGTTGAAACCCTCCGCCCCATTCAGGAGGAGGCAAACCGCATCCTCGCCGACAAGGCTTATCTTGAAAGCGTTTACAAAGAGGGCGCCGAAAAGGCAAGCTATCTTGCCCGCAAGACCCTCCGCAAAGTCTACAAGAAGGTTGGCTTTGTTGAGCGCTGAGCTCTCCCCAAAAGATATAAAAATAGGAGCAATTTCTTATGTTTCCTGAAATGCAGCTTTGGCTGAAAATAGTTCTGGCACTCGTTGCCGCCATTATACTGGCATTTGCCACCACAATTCCCGTCAAACGCTTTGCCGAGAAGGTTGGTGCAATCGATGTGCCCAAGGACGCCCGCAGAGTCCATAAAAAACCCATCCCCCGTATGGGCGGACTGGCTATATTCATCGGTTTCCTGCTGGCGGTTCTCCTCTTCGCTGAAATTGACAAGCCCCTTCGAGGCACCCTCATCGGCTGTCTCATCATCGTTGCCACCGGTGCGATTGACGATATCAAGCCCATGAAGTGGTGGGTGAAGCTCATCTGCCAGATTGTTGCCGCAGTTGTTGCTGTTGCCCACGGCGTTGTTATAAACGTTCTTTTCAACCCCAACATTCTCAGCGACAACACTAACCTTATTTTGGGTTCTCTCAGCATCCCTGTCACCATAATCTGGATAGTGGCCATTACCAATGCGGTTAACCTCATTGACGGTCTGGACGGGCTTGCCTGCGGCGTTAGCTGCATAAGCTCAATAACTATGCTGGTTGTGGCGCTTATTCTCTCCGAAGGCAACATCGCCGTTGTCCTCGCCGCTTTGGTTGGTGCCTGCATCGGCTTCCTGCCCTTCAACGCCAACCCCGCGAAGATTTTCATGGGAGATACAGGCGCTTTGCTTCTGGGCTTTGCCCTTTCCACCATTTCCGTCAGCGCCATGTTTAAGTTCTACGCCATCATAACCTTCGTTGTTCCCATGCTGGCTATGGCACTGCCCCTTTTCGACACTCTCTTTGCCATCATCCGCCGTCTGCTCAAGGGTCAAAGCCCTATGACTCCCGACCGTGGCCATCTCCACCACCGTCTTATAGATATGGGACTCAGCCAGAAGCAGGCCGTTGCCATTTTGTACTGCCTCAGCGCTGTTTTGGGTCTCACCGCGGTGGTTATAAACACCCACGGCCCTCTGCGCATAACTTTGCTGGCAGCCGAACTTCTTCTCGCTATCTTTATCGGGTTTTTCGTCAAGAGCCAGATAGAGCATCCTGCCAACGCACCTCATAAGGAAGAGGAAAAGCCCTCCTCCGAGCCTACTGAATAAAAACCAAGGCAGCTATCATAATTAAAAGCTCTTTGTCCCCGCTTTCCCTGTACATCAGATAAAGCACCGCCATCAAAAGCAGATCCTCCGTCTCCAGACTGAGGGAGCCCAGCTTTCCGAAAAGCTTTCCCAATTCACCGCTCAGTCCCAGTCCCGGACTGGGCGGTGCTGTTTGATGGCCGCATTTCTTTCCCGGGGAACTCTCCTTTTTGCTTTCGGGCAGAGGCGCAAGCTTCTTCCCATGGAATGTCCCCGCTTTTTTCGCTATTTCGGGAGCATATGCCCCGGTTCTTCCCTGTGGCTGATTGGGTCTGCTATACATCTCCTTCTCCCCATTCGTTCAAAGCCAGCCCCGCCATTCCCGCTATGCGGCTTATTTTCAAAGCCTTTTCCAGCTTGCGGCGCCGCTCTGGCTTCAGATAAGGGCCGAGAGCCGCCACAAGAGCGGCCTTATCGCTGCCGCTCCCCGCTTTGCCCATAAGAGCGCTCAGCATTCCCCCCATATCGGCTTCGGTTTTTTTGCTTTCCTCTTCTCCGCCGAAAACAGAGGAGGCAAGCCTGCTTATCTTTGCCATTTCTTCCGGGTCGCTCAGGATTTTCCCGAGCATATCCTCTATCTCATTCACAGTGCTTACCCCCTTTCCCCTTTACCTGCCCAGATTTTTTCTGATTTTCTCTGCTAGAGACCGGCCTTCCGGCGTTGAAAGCACTCCCGAGAGTATGTCCTTAAGCGCCTGCATATCCCCCGCCTTTGCCGCTTTTTCAACAGCCGCCGTATCCAGATTGCTCAGCACCTTTTGCCCCTCCGGCGATGCTGCTGCAGCCTTCAGATGTTCCGCAGCGGGAGAGGCTTTTATTTCCCTTTCAAGAGCTTCCAGATCTGCCATTCGACACATTCCTTTCATTATTCAAAATCCGCTCTATACGCATTATATTCCCTCATAGAAAAGAAGGTGCCTGCCCATGAAAATACTTGTTATGAGCGATTCCCACTCCAATGAAGACAATATGCTCCGCGCCATCGAGCAGACATCTCCCGGTCTGATAATACATTTAGGTGACTGCGTGCGGGACACCGACTGCATTGAACAGCATTACCCTTCCATTCCCCTTTGGCGTGTCCGGGGAAATTGCGACTTTGATTTTTCCACCCCCGACTACGGTCTGGAGGAGATTGACGGCATTCGTATATTCTTTGCCCACGGTCACCGCCACGGCGTTAAAATGAATCTGGATTCCTTCTGCAACAGTGTCTGCTTCTCGGGTGCAAAGCTCGGCCTCTTCGGCCACACCCACAAAGCGGTATGGCATCAGATAGCAGGCATTGAAATTCTCAACCCCGGCTCCATTGGAGAGCACAGAACCCCCACATACGCAGTTATCGAAACCACCGGCACAGGAGCTTTTTCCTGCCGCATTTGCAAGCTTGAGGAGGATTTATAGTGAGAACTCCCGAACAGGTTATCGGCCTTGTTGAGACCCTTGAAAACGAATATCCCGCCGAGTGCTCCCTTCAGTACGACAAGGATTATGAACTGCTTTTCGCCGTCCGCCTTGCCGCGCAGTGCACCGACGAGCGGGTTAATATGATCACGCCTGCCCTTTATGAGCGGTTTCCCAGTCTTGAGGCCTTCGCCCAGGCCGAGCAGGAGGAAGTTGAAAAATATGTTCACTCCTGCGGCTTCTTCAGAGCCAAGGCAAGGGACATCATCCTCTGCGCCCAGATGCTTCTGGAACGCTTCGGCGGAAAAGTTCCCGGCACTATGGAGGAGCTTCTCTCCCTCCCCGGTGTTGGAAGAAAAACCGCGAACCTCATCCTGGGAGATATTTTTGCTGTCCCCGGCTCAACCGTTGTGGACACCCACTGCATAAGGCTGAGTAACCGTATGGGTCTTGTGGATAACCTGAAAGACCCCGTTAAAATAGAAATGGAGCTTCGGAAAATTCTTCCCCCGGAAAAAAGCTCCGACTTCTGCCACCGCCTTGTACTCCACGGCAGAGCAGTATGCACGGCCCGCAAGCCCCTGTGCGAAAACTGCTGCTGCCGCATGTTCTGCAAAACCTTTACTTCGGAGAATTAATATATGTCTATGACCAATAATTTTGATAATAAAAAAGAGCGTGCCGTTCTCTGCGGTCTGGCTGCAGCCTGCTTTGAAAAAGGCGAAAGCTCCGACGAGATAAGCATGGGCGAGCTGGCAGCCCTTGTTGAAACCGCCGGCGGCGAGGCCGTTGCATGGCTTATCCAGAACCGCGCCACTCCCGATCCCCGCTCCTTTATAGGCGAGGGCAAGGAGCAGGAGCTCAAGGAGCTCATCGAGATGAACGAATGCTCCCTCGCGGTTTTCGATAACGAGCTGAGCCCCTCCCAGATGAGAGTTCTCAGCGAGGACCTTGGTGTTAAGGTCCTTGACCGCAGCGGTCTTATTCTGGATATTTTTGCCCAGAGAGCCCGCACCAGAGAAGGTCAGCTTCAGGTTGAGCTGGCTCAGTATAAGTATCTGCTTCCCCGCCTTCTGGGTATGTGGACCCATCTTGAGCGTCAGGAAGGCGCTATCGGCACCCGCGGTCCCGGTGAGACCCAGCTGGAAAGCGACCGCCGTCATATCCGCCGCAAGATTGCAAAGCTTGAGGAGGAGCTTGAGGAGGTTCGCAAGATAAGAAGCGTTCAGCGCCGCCGCAGAGAGAAAAACGAGATGCCCGTTGTTGCCCTTGTGGGCTACACCAACGCAGGCAAAAGCACCCTTCTCAACTGCCTCACAGGCGCGGATATCCCCGCCAACAACCGCCTTTTCGACACTTTGGACACCACCACCCGCCGATTGAAGGTTGACGAGCTGCAAGAGGTTCTCCTCTCCGATACCGTTGGCTTCATACGCAAGCTTCCCCACCACCTCATAGAGGCCTTCAAGGCCACACTGGAGGAGCTTAGCTACGCCGATGTTCTCCTCCACGTTATCGACCTGAGCAACCCCGAATGGCAGACTCAGGCCGGCATTGTGGATAAACTTATCGCAGAACTGGGTGCGGAGAGCACCCCCTGCATAAGAGTTTATAATAAATGTGATGCTTATCTGGGCGTTCTTCCCCGGGAAAACGATGCCGTTTGCATCTCTGCGCGTACAGGGGAAGGCACCACGGAGCTTCTCGCCAAGATAAGCGAGATGCTGGGCAGAAGCAAGCACAGAGCCATTTTCCGCATTCCCTATTCTCAGGGCGCTCTCGTTCAGCTTCTCCACTCCGAAGCCGCTGTTTTGAGCACCGAGTATGCGGAAGACGGCACGGTTATAGAGGCCATCGTGAAAAGCGAGCTCTGGGCAAAGGTTCGCCAATATGCCGAGGGGGAAAAAGAATGACGAGCTATCTTGTTCCCGCCGCTTACGGTGAGGCGGAATACATCGAAAAGCGCTCCCGCTTCATCGCCCGGGTCTGGCCCGTTGAGAATGAGGCCGAGGCTGTAGCTCACATAGAGGCTATGCGAAAGCAGCACTATGATGCCCGCCACAATGTTTACGCTTATGTGATCCGGGATGGCGGCATTATGCGTTACAGTGATGACGGTGAGCCTCAGGGCACCAGCGGTCAGCCCACATTGAATGTTTTCCGCTCTCAGGAAATTCAGAACTTCTGCTGCGTGGTCACTCGATACTTCGGAGGAATTTTGCTGGGCACCGGCGGACTTGTCCGCGCCTATTCCACCGCCGCAAAAATGGCTCTTGAAAATGCCGGCATAAGCCGTATGGCTCTTTGGAAAAGTATTGAGCTTGGCTGCTCCTACAGCCAGTTCGAAAGAGTTAAGCGGCTTTTGGAGGAGCACGAAGCCGTTATTGAGAATACGGACTTCGGCGCTGATATCGTTTTCTCTGCCCTTATTCGGGAGGACATGGAGGAAAGCTTCGGTAAAGCCCTCACGGAAATGAGCGCAGGAAAAATTGAGCATCTCATCTGCGGAGAAAGCTTCCGCGGCGTTAAGATTTCATAACGGTTCAGGTCACGGGCAGACTCTGCTGCCCGTGATTATTTCATTTTTAAAATTTTTTTGAAATAAAAAAAGGGAAATGGCAGATGAGCGTCGTATTAAGTATAGGAACGCAAATTATGCAATAATACTGACACAGGAGGAAAGCTTATGCCCAAATGTCCCAGAGAGATCAGAGAAGATGCCGAAAGAAGTCTTATCTGCTCCTACGGTGTGCTGTCTGCCGAAAGCAAAGGCCGCCTTGTTCCCGAGGAAGAATGCCCCATGCGCAGCTGCTTCCAGCGTGACATTGACCGCATAACCCACTCCAAAAGCTTCCGCCGTCTCAAGCATAAAACTCAGGTTTTCCTTCAGCCCGAAGGAGACCACTACCGCACCCGTCTTACCCACACTCTGGAGGTCACCCGCCTTGCCCGCACCGCCGCAAGATCCCTCAGACTCAACGAGGATCTTGCAGAAGCTATAGCCCTCGGCCACGATTTGGGTCACACTCCCTTCGGCCACGCAGGCGAGCGGGCTTTGAGGGAAATCCACCCCGGCGGCTTCAACCACTATCAGCAGAGTCTTCGCGTTGTTGACCTTATCGAAAAGGACGGCAAGGGTCTCAACCTTTGCTACGAAACCCGAATGGGTATTCTTAACCACACCCACGGCTCTCCCGATGACAGTCTGGAAGCAACCCTTGTCCGTTTTTCCGACCGCATTGCCTACATAAACCACGACCTTGACGATGCTCTTCGCGCGGGCATACTCTCCAACGGGGATGTTCCTCTCAGAATAAGAGATGCTCTCGGCAACAGCAACAGCCAACGCATAAATGCCATAATAAGCGATCTTATTGCCAACAGTGCAGAGGGCAGAATCACAATGAGCCCCGAAATGGCTGAAATTTATGAGCTTTTCCATAACTTTATGTATGAAAGCGTCTACTATAACCCCGTCGCAAAAAGCGAGGAAAGTAAGGTTCAGGGCATAATCGGCGGAATATATGAATACTATGTCAGCCATGCGGATAAACTCCCCGATGACTACAAGCGTATTGCCGAACGGGACGGGCTTGAACGCAGCGTCTGCGACTATGTTGCGGGTATGACGGATAAGTATGCCCTTGAAACTTACAGCCGTATATTCATCCCCATGGCCTGGTCGGTCAAATAATTTTAGCTTATAAAATGAAAGGCAGGTGAACTCACATGGCATTCTCCGAAAGCTTCCTGCAGGAGCTTGCAGACAGAAATGATATAGCGGATGTGGTGGGCAGTTATGTGCGTCTCACCAAGCGCAGCGGCTCCAATCTTTTCGGCCTCTGCCCCTTCAATAGTGAAAAGACCCCATCCTTCTCCGTAAGCGCCGATAAGCAGATTTAACACTGCTTCGGCTGCGGCAAGGGCGGCAGCGTTATTAATTTTATAATGGAAATAGAAAACCTCTCCTTCCCCGATGCGGTTGAGTTTCTCGCCCGCCGCTCGGGTATGGAAGTGCCCGA
>JAZNZR010000006.1:0-24538 GCA_045595025.1 Oscillospiraceae bacterium
GCTCTCCTTCCTTGAATTCAACTATATGATAATGCAGTCCTATGACTTTTATTATATGTATCAGAAGCTCGGCTGCAATATGCAGTTCGGTGGAAACGACCAGTGGAGCAATATGCTCGGCGGAACAGAGCTTATAAGAAAGAAGCTCGGCGAGGATGCCCACGCAATGACGATCACTCTTCTCCTCAACTCCGAGGGCAAGAAGATGGGCAAAACCGCTCGCGGCGCTGGTTGGCTTGACCCCGAGAAGACAAGCCCGTTTGAGTTCTATCAGTATTGGAGAAATGTCGATGATGCAGACGTTATGAAGTGCATCAGAATGCTCACCTTCATCCCGATTGAAGAGATCGACGAGATTGAAAAGTGGGAAGACAGCCGAATCAACGAGAAGAAGGAGCTCCTTGCATATGAGCTCACCGCTCTTGTCCACGGCGAGGAGGAGGCAAAGAAGGCAGAAGCGAGCGCAAAGGCACTCTTCGGCGGCGCAGGCGATGCAGCCAATATGCCCACCACCACCATCACTGAGACCGAGCTTGAAAACGGCGGTCTGGACATTGTTTCTCTGCTTGTTAAGAGCGGACTTTGCCCCAGTCGCGGTGATGCCCGCAGAAATGTTCAGCAGGGCGGCGTAAGCGCAAATGATGAAAAGATAAGCGATGCGAATAAGCACTTCACTGCTGATGAGCTTCGCGAGGGTGTAACCCTTCGCCGCGGCAAGAAGAACTACAACAGGGTGGTGCTTGGCTGATATGAATTACCGTATAAGTCAGAAAGTTCTGCTTATCTTCTGCCTGCTCACTCTTGCGGCAGTTGTGGCATATGTTGCTACTCAAATTCAGATATTCTTTATTCTTACCGTAGCATTTTTCCTTGCGGGCTTTGTTCAGGGACTTATTTTCTACCGCTGCCCCAAGTGCGGAAGACAGCTTCTGCGCCACGGACGCAAGGTTCCCGAAAAATGCCCCCACTGCGGAAAAGATCTTTAAGAGCGAAAATCCCTCTCACACTGTGAGAGGGATTTTTACTGTCTCTTGATATCGCATTGGGCATGAAGTATAATATATGCAAAAAATGAGGAGGTATAGGCTATGAATGCAGCGGAAATTATTGCGGAGCTGGACAGTTTGTCGGATACATACAGCGATGAGGCTTTGTGTCTCCGCCTTGAAAGCCTTTGCCTCAAATATGAGAATGAAAAACCCGAAGATGCCATAGGCTGCGCGGCTTTGTGGAATGAGCTGGGCAGCATCTGCCGCCGAAACGCATGGTTCGAAAAAGGCGAGACGGCGTTTATAAGGGCAGCAGAACGCCTTGAAAAAGCGGGCATTGCCGATGGAAACTATGCCACAACCCTGAATAATCTGGCGGGGCTTTATCGTATGTGCGGAAAGAGGGATAAGTCTTTTGAGCTTTTCACCCGCTGCAGGGAGCTTTATCTTTCTCTGCCGAATATCCCTGCGGAAACGCTGGCAAGCGCTTATAATAATCTTGGACTTCTCTGGCTGGATAAGAAACAGTACTCAGATGCCGCTGCTGAGTTCAAGCGGGCGGAGGAGATAATTGCCGCCGTCCCCGAAAATTTGTATATCCACGCGGTCACCGCGGGAAACAGTGCCTATGCCTTCTACGGTTTGGGTGACATTGAAAAAGCGGCGGAATACATGCGCCAAGCTGCTCTTACGGCGGAAAAGCTTGAAGGCAGGGAGGGCACTATTTTCAAAAACTACGCTTTGCTGTATAGCCGCATCAGCGGAAAGGAATTGCAATGAAGGGTATAGAATTGGCAAAGGCATATTTTTATGAGGAGGGTCTGCCGCGCCTTCGCAAGGAAGTACCCGGTGCGATGCCATATCTTGCGGCGGGACTTGTGGGAGAAGGCTCAGATTCCTTCGGCTATGATGATTTTGTAAGCCGCGACCATGACTGGGGACCGGGATTCTGCCTTTGGCTGCCCGAGGAAATGATGGGCGAATATGACGAAAAGATAAAAGCTGTTCTGGGTTCGCTTCCCGATGAATTCGGAGGCTTTTATACAAGAAAGCTTAACGAAAGTCCCCGTATTGGGCTTCGCAGCATTGAGGAGTTTTATTCTTCCTTCACTTCCTGCGCACTTCTTCCTGAAAGCGTAGAGGAGTGGCTTGCAGCCCCTGAAAGCGGGCTTGCCGCCGCAATTAACGGAGAGGTTTTTCTGGATAACTTTGGGAAATTCAGCGCCCTGCGAAGCACCCTTGAGCAGCATTATCCTGAGGATGTGCGCCTGTGGCTTCTGGCCCGCCGCTGCGCATTGGCGGCGCAAACGGGACAGTATAACTATCTGCGATGCCTGCGCCACGGAGAGGCAGCGGCCGCGGAGATGATAAAAGGACGCTTTGCGGAAAATGCCGCAGGAGCCCTCTTCCTGCTGAATAAACGATATATGCCATTTTATAAGTGGAGCTTCCATGCCCTGCGTCAGCTGCCGCTGAAAGGGCGTGAAGCGGCAGGGCTTATTGATAAAATTATGGAAAGTCGCGGTGCCGAAGCTATAGAGAGTATTGAAGCGTTGAGCGGACTTATCATAGAACTTCTCCGCGAGCAGGCGATCAGCTGCGGCGAGAGTGACTTTCTGATGGATCACTGCGGAGAGATCATTGGGAAAATAGAAGGAAGCGTTCTCAGAAACAAAATAATATCTCTGAATTTCTGAATGATAAGGAGCAAAAATGGAAAATCCTTGTGAACAGCTTATTCAAAATATCATCGACACAGAATGGAACATGTTTTCCTCTACCCAAAACATTGGCGGTACGGCCTCCTGCCAGCAGGATAAAAGTCGTTTTGTCATAATGCGCAAGGCTCAGTTTCTCGGTTGGGATGCGGATAGCCTTCAATGCTACTTTGCGGACCTTATGCATGCGGAAGGTATGGGAGAAAACCTCGTAACGCTGAAATATGCCTACATGATGAGAAGCACTGACCCCGAGGGATATAAGAACATAGAAGAGCGCCTACCCAAGCTGAGCCCTGAGAAGGAGAAAATTGTGGAGGAGCTTGTTGCAGATACTGTTGCATGGTGTCGGGAGTTTGCCCTGCGTTACCCTGAAATCGCCTCCAGAGGAAGAGCATTAAGAAGTGCGGAGGACAGCATTTTCTCAACCTCCGTGGAAACATATAGCCGCGGAGAGCTTTCAAGCTACGGTATGTCCACCCTCCTTGCCCTGAAAAAGCATTATGCATCCCTCAAGGAAAAGGGCATCAATCTCCATGAGCGGACGGTGGAGAGGGAAATGCTTCTTATGGGAGCAGGTGCTTTGGACGACATAGAAATGCGGCTGAGAGGTTAAAAGCCTTTTTCTTGACCCAAAGGCACTTTGGAGCTATTATAATAAGGCAGAAAACTTATAAAATGGAGTGAGACCTATGGCGGAGAAAAAGAGATTCAGAAAAATCGATAAGGAAAATGTTAGCTTTGGCGAATCTGCGTTTGTTTTGCAAGATACCCAGACCGGTGTTAACTATCTTTTCATTCAGAGCGGATATGCCGGCGGTCTTACCCCCCTTCTTGACAGAGAGGGAAAGCCGATTATAAGCTCAACTTTTGATATAGAAGAATAATAAAGGCAATTCAGGAGCAAAAAACTAATGTCCATAGAAAAAGGCAGAGCATATTTCCGCGCCCTTGGGCTTGAACACAGAGTCATGGAGTTTGATGTTTCCTCCGCAACGGTGGAGCTTGCAGCTCTTGCCTTGGGAGTTGAGGGGGCGAGAATCGCCAAAACCCTTTCCTTCAAAAAAGAGGATAGCTGCATTCTTATTCTTGCGGCAGGGGACGCGCGTATAGACAACAGAAAATTTAAGGACTTTTTCCACATGAAGGCCAAAATGCCTACTGCGGAAGAGGTGCTGGAAATGGTGGGACATCCCGTGGGCGGAGTATGTCCCTTTGGAATAAACGAGGGCATAGAGGTTTATCTCGATGAGAGCCTCAAGCGTTTTGAAACGGTGTTTCCCGCTGTGGGCAGCGGCAGCAGCGCGATAGAACTTAATCTCAGCGAGCTTTTTGAGTATTCAAAGGCGAGGGGCTGGATAGATGTATGTAAAATTCCGGAGGCGGAAGCTTGAACGCTAGAAGTGAAGAACGGCTCGGCACAGAGCCTTTGACAAAACTTATATTTTCTCTTGCTGTACCTGCAGTACTTGCTCAGGTGGTAAATCTGCTTTACAGTATCGTGGACCGCATTTATATAGGGCATATTCCCGATGTGGGAGCCCTTGCCTTGACGGGAATGGGACTTTGTATGCCCATACTGCTCATAGTCTCCGCCTTTGCCGCCTTCGCGGGAAACGGAGGAGCGCCTCTGGCGGCCATGGAGCTGGGAAGAGGCAGCCGAGAAAAGGCGGGGGAGATACTGAAAAACGCCCTTATTATGATACTGTGTTTTTCCGTAGTCCTCACCGTGACCCTTCTTTTGACGAGAAAGCCCCTTTTATATTTCTTTGGCGCAAGCGATGACACCATAACCTACGCGGACGATTATCTTCGTATATATCTTTGCGGCACAATATTTGTCCAGCTTTCTATGGGGCTCAACAGCTTTATAAGCTGTCAGGGGCAGGCAAAAACCGCTATGCTCAGCGTGCTTATAGGCGCTGTAAGCAATATTATTCTTGATCCCATATTTATATTTGCTTTCAACATGGGTGTGAAGGGTGCTGCCCTTGCAACCATTATATCTCAGGCAATTTCTGCCGCATGGGTCGTGCGATTCCTCCTGTCGGAAAAATCCGTTATCAGGATAAACTTCAAGGAAATGAAACCGCAGCTTTCCATAATTGGAAGGATTTCCTCTCTCGGAATATCCCCGTTTATAATGCAGAGCACCGAAAGCCTCATTGCCATTGTGTTTACCAGCGGTCTTCAGCGCTACGGAGGCGACCTCTATGTGGGAAGCTATACAATTCTCAGCAGCATAATGCAGCTTATGGTATTTCCGGCCAACGGCTTTGCTTACGGAACTCAGCCCATAATAAGCTATAACTTCGGTGCTGGCAATTTCGGTCGCGTGAAGCAAAATTTTCGTATTGTAAGCGGCATATGTTTTGCCTATACGGCACTTTTCTATCTGGCTGTGCTGCTGTTTCCCAAAACCATCGCGGCGCTTTTCACCTCTGATGCGGAGCTTTGCGCTGTGGCGGCAGGGATGATGCCCATTTACCTTGCAGGTATGGTAGTCTTCGCCTTCCAGATAAGTGCACAGACAAGCTTGCTTGGAACAGGTCAGGCAAAGATAAGTCTTTTTATAGCCTGCCTGAGAAAGATAATTCTCCTGACTCCTCTTGCAATTATATTGCCCCGCTTTATAGGAGTTGAGGGCATATACTGGGCAGAGCCAATTTCCGACACGGTAAGCGCTTTGACCAGTGTGCTGCTCTTTGCATATGTGAGCAGAAAAGTTCTGAAAGGCCCAACAAAAGAGCTCTGAAAGCGTATCCAACGGGGCTGCCCCGGAAAAGGACAGCCCCTATATAAAAGCGGCTGTGCGCGCAGCTCAGCTAATTAATTCTATGCATATATTTGCCGGGAGGTCACCGGCTTAGGAGGACGATAATATGATCAAAATAGCTCCATCTATTCTTTCCGCAGACTTTGTAAATCTTCAGACCGAGATAGAGGATGTCCTCGCAGGCGGCGCGGACTGGCTCCATGTTGATGTTATGGACGGAATGTTTGTTCCCAACATATCCATAGGTATTCCTGTTGTAAAGTCTCTGAGAAAATGCACCAAGGCCTTTCTTGATGTGCACCTCATGATAGACCGTTTTGAGCGCTATGTGGAAGAGTTCTGCAAAGCGGGGGCAGATCTTGTTGTCTTCCATGTGGAGGCAACCCAGCCCCAGTATATTTTAGATGCCATTAAGATTGTTCTGGAATGCGGCAAAAAGGTTGGCCTCTCCATTAAGCCCAGAACTCCCGCAACGGCTCTGCTGCCTTATATAGATCTTATTGATCTTGTGCTTGTTATGACCGTTGAGCCCGGCTTTGGCGGACAGAAGTTTATGCATGATCAGCTTCCCAAAATTGAGCTTATCCGCGAGATGCTCAATCAGGTTAATCCCGAATGTGAGCTTGAAGTTGACGGCGGCGTTGACCCCACCACCGCTCCTCTTGTCAAAAAGGCAGGAGCCAATGTACTTGTTGCCGGATCTGCCGTATTTGGCAAGGAAGACCGCGCCGCGGCAATAGAAGCAATAAGAAATTCCTGAGGAGAAAGAAAAGATATGAGTCTTTTACCCCCAAGCTTTGAAGCGCTGATAGATGCCTTTGCCTCTCTCCCGGGAGTGGGAAAAAAGAGCGCCCAGCGCCTTGCGTTCCATATGCTGAGCCTGCCCGAAGGGGAGGCGGAGGCCTTTGCCCAAGCAATCACCGAAGCCCGTGAAAATGTCCATACCTGTCCCGTGTGCCAGAACCTCACCGATAGCGAGCTTTGCCCCGTATGCAAAAATGAGCGCAGAGACCGCTCTTTGATCTGCGTTGTTGCCGAGCCCAAGGATGTTATGAGCATTGAGCGCAGCCGGGAATATAACGGCAGCTACCATGTGCTCCACGGAGTCCTCTCGCCTATGAATCATGTGGGTCCCGATGACATACGCATCGCCTCCCTTGTAAAGCGTGTTGCGGACGGGGGGGTTGAGGAGGTTATCATGGCAACCAATCCCGACACCGAGGGCGACACCACCGCAATGTATATATCAAGGCTTCTCAAGCCCTTTGATGTGCGCATTACCCGCCTTGCATACGGCATACCCGTTGGATCCAATCTTGAGTTTACTGATGACGCAACACTGCTTCGAGCCCTCGAAGGCCGTCGAGAGATGTAATATTGCATAAAAAAATACCACAGATTTGACAAAGCATACAAATCTGTGGTATTATCTTTTCTCGGATGGGAATAATATTCCTGTAATTAAGAAATTAAGTGCTTCGGCACTGAAAATATATAAACGGATAGAGTGTGCGGAATCAGAGATATGGGAAATATGCCAACGGCGGATGCAGGGCCGGAGGATAAAGCCATCATTATCTGCTCAGTTTTGGCGGCGTGGAGAGCCTGGATCCTTGCTGCTTATTTGCCCTGTCCGAAAATGCTACATATCATTCAGAAATTAAGGAGAAAATCACAAAATGGCATTAAAATTGAAGATAATTCCTTTGGGCGGACTTGGTGAGATAGGAAAAAACCTCACTGTGTATGAGTTCGGGAAGGACATTATTATCGTGGACTGCGGAATCGGTTTTCCTGATGAGGATATGTACGGAATCGACTCTGTCATTCCTGACATAACTTATCTCAAGGAAAATGAAAAGCGCATCCGCGGCATGTTCATAACCCACGGTCACGAGGACCATATCGGTGCAATACCCTATATTCTCAGGGAAATCAACACCACCATATATGCAACAAAGCTTACAAGCGCTCTTATCGGCATTAAGCTGGAGGAGCATAAGCTGGCCAACAAGATTAAGATGGTGACTGTTGAAAGAGGTGAAACCGTAAAGGCAGGCTGTTTCGGTGTTGAATTTGTTCACATCAATCACTCCATTGCAGATGCAGTATCCTTCGCTATCCATACACCTATTGGCACAGTTGTCCACACAGGCGACTTTAAGATAGATGTTACCCCCATTTCCGGAGGAATGGCGGATATTGCCCGTCTGGGTCAGCTGGGCAATGAAGGTGTGCTGGCTCTTCTTGCCGATTCGACCAATGTGGAGAAGCCCGGCTACAGCGAGTCCGAGAGCAAAGTGGGAGCCCGTTTTGACGAGCTTTTCAAGGACTGCGATAAACGCATAATAGTAACCACCTTTGCTTCCAATGTCCATAGAATTCAGCAGATAATCAACTCTGCCGCAAAATACAAGAGAAAAGTTGGCATCACAGGACGAAGCATGGAGAATATAATGAAGGTCTCCATGGAGCTTGGCTATATGAAGGTGCCTGAGGGCGTTCTTGTGAGCATGGACAAGATAAAGTCTGTACCCAAGAATAAGACTGTTATCATTACAACAGGCAGTCAGGGCGAGGAAATGAGCGCCCTTTACCGCATGGCATTTTCCGGTCATAAGCAGGTGGAAATAGATGCAGGGGACAGAGTTATCATCTCCGCTTCCGCAATTCCCGGTAATGAGATAACTGTAAGCCGCGTTATTGATGAGCTTTTCCGCAAGGGTGCAGAAGTTATATATAACCGGGGAGATAATCTCCATGTTTCCGGTCATGCCTGTCAGGAAGAGCTTAAGATGATGATGGCTCTTACCAAGCCCAGATATTTCATCCCCCTCCACGGTGAGACCAGAATGCTTTGCAAGCATGCAGAGATAGCTAAGAGCATGGGCATTGCAGCCAAAAATGTGCTTGTAAGCGGCATCGGACATGTGATAGAGCTGAGCCAGAAAACCATCCGCGAAAACGGAACTGTGCCTTCGGGTAAGGTGTTTGTTGACGGAATGGGTGTGGGTGATGTTGGCAGCGTTGTTCTGCGTGACCGCAAGCTTCTTGCCGACGAGGGTATGATAGTTGTTATCATGACCATGTCAAGCGAGGACGGAAGCATAATCAGCACTCCCGAGATAATTACCAGAGGCTTTGTGTATGTGAAGGAATCCGACCAGCTTATGGAGGAGCTTAACCGGGTTGTAATGGAGAGCATTTATGCCTGCGAGAGTCAGCATATTACCGACTGGGCAGGAATCAAGGGCAAGGTGAAGGGCAATCTCAGCGGCTATCTCTATAAGACCAGCCGACGCAGCCCCATGATACTGCCCGTAATAATCGAAGTATAAAAAAGAAAGAGAAATATAGAAAAAATGAAAATACCCTATTTTGATGCCCATTGCGATACCGCTTTGCCCGTATATGAATACGGAAAATCCATTTATAAGAATAACTTTCATATTGATATAGAGCGCCTTTGCGCCTATGCACCCGCTGTTCAGGTTTTTTCCATCTGCGCTCCTCACAGAGAAGGAATGGTGGAAAAAACCCAGTGGGTTATGGATGAGCTTATCCGTCAGCTTCTTCTCCATAGTGACAAGGCAATGCTTTGCCTTAGCGCTTCGGATCTTGACGAGGCGGAAAAGCAGGGAAAGGTGGGCGTGCTCATATCCGTTGAGGGCGCGGAAAAGCTGGGCTGCAGCATAGAAAATCTCCGCCTTGCCTACAAAAAGGGACTTCGCATAGTCCATCTCACATGGAATCATCCCAATATTCTCTCCGGAACCTGTGTTGACGGCGGCGGTCTTACCGAAAAAGGCCGTGAGTTCGTGCTTGCTGCTCAGGAAATGGGCGTAGCACTGGATATGTCCCATATCTCGGAAAAGGCCTTTTGGGATATTCAGGAGATAGCAAAAAAGCCCGTTCTGGCAGGACACAGCAACTCCAAAACCGTATGCGACCATATCCGCAACCTGACAGATGAGCAGTTCAAGGCTCTTGTGAAAACCGGCGGTGCAGCCGGACTTAACATGTATCTGGATATACTGGGTCATGGCAGAGATATTGAGGCCGTGCTTGCTCACGCGGAGCATTTCCTCTCCCTCGGCGGAGAAAAGACCCTTTGTCTTGGCGGAGATCTGGACGGAATTCCCGAAATGCCCAAGGGCATGAAGGGTGTTCAGGATATGGCAAAGCTTTATGAAGCCATGCTCCGCCGCAACTGGAGCGAGGAGCTTGTACGCGACATATTCTACCATAATCTGAGAGACTTTATGGAGAGAGCAATATGAACATACAAATCTACGGAAAGAACAAGTGCTTTGACACCAAAAAGGCTGAGCGCTATTTCAAAGAGCGCCGCATCAAGTATCAGTTCGTGGATATAATCCGTTACGGTATGAGCCGCAGGGAACTGGAGAGCGTTAAAAACGCCGTGGGTCTTGAGGAGCTTATAGATAAGGAAGATCAGGATTATCCCCTCATTCAGTATCTTGCCTCCAATGAGGCAAAGCTGGAAAAGCTCTATGAAGAGCCCTTCCTTATAAAAACTCCCGTTGTCCGCAACGGAAAGCAGGCCACAGTGGGCTATAAGCCCGAGGTCTGGAAAACCTGGGAATAAAAAAGAGCGAAGCCTGCACCGAGCGGGCTTCGCTTTTCATTTTGTTGACTTGAATGTCCCTATGGAATATAATAACTGTATATGTTCAGATGAAAGGAAGGAGTTTTCTGCATTATGAAGAAACAAACTGCAATTAACCTCATAGCGCAGGTAACTGCTTTCGCCATTAATTTCTGCATAAGCTTTTTCCTTACGCCTTATATCATCGAAAATATCGGCGTTGAGGCAAACGGTTTCGTAACCCTCGCCAACAACTTTGTGGAGTATGCCCAGCTCTTTACCGTGGCAATAAACTCCATGGCTGGAAGATTTATAACAATTAAGATTCATCAGAATAATGACGAGGATGCCAACAGATATTTTACATCCGTGGTCTTCGCCAATATTATATTCTCCGTGGTCTTCTCCGCTGTTTTCGCGGTGGCCATCGTATATCTTGATAAATTCCTTAATATCGGAGCAAGCTCCGTTTCCGATATCAAGCTTCTCTGGGTATTTATCGCACTGAATTTTGTTATCTCTCTCTTCGGCTCTATATACTCCGTTTCTACCTTTGTTACCGACAGACTGGACAAAACCGCAATTGCCAATATGCGCAGCAGCATTATACGCGCTGTGGTATTGGTAATATGCTATAGCTTTTTCCGTCCCTATACATTCTATGTAGGCATTGCAACTTTGCTTATGGGGGTAAACTTCCTGCTGAGCCATATGCACTACAAGGAGCAACTGCTCCCTCAGCTGAAGGTGGGGCGAAGATATTACGATTTCGCGTGCATTAAAGAGCTTGTGGCTGCGGGCATATGGAACAGTGTTTCAAAACTGAGCGGAATTCTCTCCTCGGGTCTGGATCTGCTTATAACAAATATTTTCGTCAACGGCATTGCCATGGGCGTGCTGAATCTTTCGAAAACGGTTTCCAATCTTATACTTTCGCTTTTTGCTGTAATATCCGCCATTTTTGCGCCCCAGCTGACGATTGCCTATGCCGAGAATAATTATGAGGAAATGAAGCGCCAGCTGCTTTTTGCAATCAGGATTCTGGCGGTGATTTCGAGTATTCCCATTGCTGCATTGATCGGCTTCGGACGGGAATTTTATGAGCTTTGGGTTCCCGGTCAGAATGCCGCGCTTCTTCATCTTTTAACGGTGATAACCTGTTTCTGTCTTGTCTTTGCTCTGCCCCTCGAGCCCCTTTATAATATTTTTACTGTTTGCAACAAGATCAAGGTATCTTCAATTGCCCTTATCTGTTTCAGCGCGGCAAGCATTATAACTGTCTTCATCGGACTGAATTTCATTCAGGGAGAGGATAATAAGATTATTTATATAGCTGCAGTGGGAGCATTTTACAGCACCATCAGAGTTTTGACTTTCCTGCCCCTCTACGGTGCCAAATGCCTCCGCTTCAAACCGGGCACCTTCTATCCCGTGATTTTGCGCAACGTTTTGTCCGTAGCCGTCCTTATTGCAATCGCTCTGGGCATAAATGCCATTTTCGATATAAACAGCTGGATGAAGCTGGTGCTTGCCTGCCTTGTCATTGCAATCCTCGGTCTGGCTGCCAATATGCTTACCCTTTTCAATAAGAAAGAGCGCCGTGAGCTCTTCGGCATCATTAAACGCTTTGCCGGTAAAAAAGGAGAATAAACAGATATGGCGATACCAAAGATAATACACTTCTGCTGGTTTGGAAACTCCGAAATTCCGGATGAATTTAAGGGATATATCGAATCATGGAAAAAATTCTGCCCGGACTACGAGATTAAGCTTTGGAACGAAAGCAACTATGATATAACGAAAAACACCTATATGCGTCAGGCCTACGAGCAGAAAAAGTGGGGCTTTGTCCCTGACTATGCCCGTTTGGATATCATATATAACGAGGGCGGCATATATCTGGATACGGATATTGAGATAGTAAGGTCCTTTGATGAGCTTCTGGAAAATGAAGCCTTCTGCGGTATGGAAGAAAGCTCTCCCAATGTGGCACTTGGTCTTGGTTTTGGAGCAGAGAAGGGAAGTCCGATTATAAAACTTCTACGGGACTACTACGACGAAATTAACTTCGTGGATGAAGAAGGCAAACTTAATCTCACACCTTCTCCCCAGATTAATACGCAGGTTCTCAAAGAGTTAGGCTATGCTCCGTCGGAAGAAATCCGAAAAGTTCAGTATGAAAATACCTCCATAACTGTTTATCCCAAGATATATTTCTGTCCTATGGATTTTATGAGCGGCGAGCTGAAGATGGATGAGCGCACCTTCTCCATTCATCACTATGCCGCTACATGGTTTACAAAAAAGGAAAAGCGCCTTCATGAGAAACGCCTGAAAATGACAGAGCGTTACGGCAAGGAAGCAACGGACAGGTATTTTGCAAGGCGCAATAAATGGCTGAGAGCTGTTTATTATTTGCGGCACCCGGTTTTAGCAGTAAAAAAGATATGTGAAAAACTCAGATAAAGGAGGCGTGCTATGACATTCAGCATTATAATCCCTGTGTATAATGTGGAGAGATACCTTGCAAAATGCATTGAAAGTCTGCTTGCGCAAAGCTGCAAGGATTACGAAATCATTATTGTGAATGACGGCACACCCGATAACAGCCAGAGCATTATAGATGACTATTCCGCCAAATATCCCGGTATAATCAAAGGTTATATCAAAGAAAACGGCGGTTTGTCCGATGCGCGTAACTATGGCGTAGCGCGGGCAAAGGGAGACTATCTGGTATTTGTCGACTCCGACGACTATGTCACCGGCGATATGCTGGAAAAGCTGAAAGAGATTATCGATGAGGATGCGCCCGATGTTCTGGGCCTGGGCTTTGTTTCTGTAAACGAAGGGGGAGAGACCCTGGGCGTAACTACAAAGCCGGAGATAAGAAAGCTTTCCGGTGAGGATGCCTTCATCGCAATCGTAAACCACGGCCAGATGTTTGAAACAGCGTGGGGCTATGTTTACCGCCGTGAATACTGGAACAAAATGGGCTTTTCTTTTATGAAGGGCGTTTACCATGAAGATTTTGCCCTTATTCCCAATGTAATTCTCCGAGCGGAAAAGGTCAGCTGCATCAGCCACGGTGCTTACTGTTATCTTATAAGACAGGGAAGTATAACCAATGTTCAAACGGATGAGAGAATGAGAAAGCTATCCGCTGATATGCTTAAAGGCTATGATTTCCTTGCCTCCGAGCTTGAGAAGCATCCCGCGAAAAATGATTACGCCGCCATGCTTTATATGTCCTATGCTGCAAACGCCCTCCTGTGCAGATACTATGATTTAAGCGCAGAGAACAAAAAGTGGTTCAAAGAAGAACTGAAAAAGAGAAAAGTTTCTAAATTCATTGCCAGCGATACACTAAAAAGAAAGCTGAAGAAAATTTATATCAAGCTTCGATACGGAGTTTAAAATAGAAGAACGCGAATTATTAATTCGCGTTCTTTTATTTTATCCGAAAAGCTCTCGCCACATCGGAATTATGTTTTCTGCGGTATAGAGTCCGGACATCTCCTTTGCAGTGCTGCCCAAGCATCTGAGGCTCTCTCTGTTTTGGAGCAGCTGGATTATTTTTTTCGCCATTTGCTCGGTGTTGGGGTATTCCACAAGATAGCCGTTCTCGCCGTCTTTAATTATGGAAGCGGGACCGACGGGCACATCAAATGCAACAAGAGGAAGACCAACGGAAGATGCCTCCAGAAGCACCATGGGAAGGCACTCTGTGTGGGAAGTCATAACATATACATCGGAAGCGAGGAAGTTTTTGAGAACTTCTTTGGAGGAAACCATTCCCGTCAGCGTTACGCAGTTATCAAGACCGTATGACGCGGCACGCTCTGTAAGCTGTGAATACTGCTCGCCTCCGCCGACAATGGTGAGGGAGGCCTGAGGAAGCTCTTTATGCACCAAGGCGAAAACATCAATCAGGGTTTCGAAATTTTTGACAGGATGAAGTCTGCCGGCTGCAACTAATCTCATACCGCTCAAAGGAGCGTTTTCTTCCGGGATGGAGTCAAGAATATTGGGAATTTCAACAATCCTGATCTTTTTGTTATCTGCAAGCCAGCGGCTGTGGTTTTCCCGTGAGCCTTTGCAAAGCACAAGAAGATAGTCCAGATTGGAAAATGCTTTTTTAAGGCGCTTCACATATTTTTCGCTGTCATCGTGGAGATGCTCCTGAGTCATAGTCACAACTCCGGCGGGAGCGTGGGCGCTGAGCATTTCTGCATACTCAATACGGGTGGAAATAACATAATCGCATTTGAGAGCTTTGATTTCCTTTATCATCAAGTGCTTTTTCAAATAGAGTATTCTGGCAGCTTTGAAGCCTTCGCGAATAAGGGCAAAGGGATTTTTGCTTTTGATTGCGGCGTTGAACTCATCGCGGTTAGGTGCGCCCTTGAAAAGATAGCGGATATTGATTCTTTCATCCACATGATAGGCAGGCGTGGTGTTCATATCGTAGAAAGATATGATTTCAACATCATAGAAATCGCAGAGATGGTTTGCAAGGGCGATAGTCTGCTTTTCAATTCCGCCGTGCTGAAGATGGAGCAACAGAAAACAGATTTTTTTCATTTTGCAGTCCCCACAGTGTTATACAGAGTTTTTTATTTTGGCCAGCAGCTTGAAAACAGGCACAATTTTCATATATACCAAAGTGCATGCCAGCTTATAGGCAAAACGCATACCTTTGTAGTATTTGTTTTTGTACCATTTGGGGAAGGTGGTTTTCATTATGCTGCGGATATTTGATACTTCGCTTCGGCCTTCGGGATATTCGAGAAATCTCGGGGCAGCGCCGTGGAGCAGATGTTCAATAAAAATGCATTCAAGCTCCTGATGAAATTCAGTTTCAAAAAATACATTTTTAAGGCTGTCAGTTGCAATATATATGTTTTTCAGCTTTGGGCTGAACTTGGCTCTGCGCATGGTGGAATCGGAGTGGATCACATAATAGTAAAGACGATCATCGATAAATGAAATTTTATCTGTGAAAAGAGCAAGACGGGGTATCAACTCAAGGTCTTCATATATGATGCCTTCCCGGAAGCGGAGAGCGTTGTTTTGAAGCAGCTCTCTTTTAATAAGCTTGTTGCAGGGAGAGGTTTCGTTTAGGATATATTTTTTTATGGGATCATCGCTTTCGAAAATGCGGTAATTGAATTCCTCAATCCTGCCGTCCGTCTCATAAAACATGTTGAAGCAGACGATATCGGAGCCATTGGCAGCGGCGCAGTCAATGGCTTTCTCAAGGGCCTCGGGATGGAGATAATCGTCGCTGTCCAAAAACATAACAAATTCTCCCCGGGCGGAGCGGAGACCACGGTTTCTGGCTGATGCCTGACCTGCGTTTTCCTGCATAAATGCGCAGATTTTCCCGGGATATTCTGCCTTGTAGCTATCGATGATCGCCTGAGAATTATCGGGGCTGCCGTCATTTACTATTATAATTTCAAAATCCTTAAAGCTTTGACTGAAAACTGAGTCAAGGCATTTATTCAGATATTTTTCGGAATTATAAACCGGAATTATAATACTGATTTTCGGCATAATACCTCTCCTGTCGGTTTATTTGCTGAATTTCTCAATAATTGCATCCACTATGCGCTGGCTGGCGCAGCCGTCGCCATAAGGATTGGAGGCATGACTCATCCGCTCGTACTCTGCGGAATCGGTGAGAAGGCGTACGGTTTCCCGGTAAATGACCTCGCTGTCAGTGCCAACAAGCTTCAAGGTGCCTGCATCAATTCCTTCGGGGCGTTCGGTGGTGTTGCGAAGCACCAGAACGGGCTTGCCTAAAGAAGGAGCCTCCTCCTGAATTCCGCCGCTGTCGGTGAGGATTATATGGGCTTTGTTCTGGAAATTGTGGAAGTCGAAAACTTCAAGAGGCTCAATAAGCTTAACCTTATCGCAGTCTCCGAAAATCTCGTCTGCCGCGGCACGGACGAGAGGGTTCTTATGTATGGGGTAAATAACCTTATATCCGGGAACTGCATCCAGAGCCTTTCTTATGCCGCGGAAGATATTCTTCATAGGCTCGCCAAGATTTTCTCTGCGGTGGGCGGTGAGGAGAATAAGCTTGTCATCCCCGAGCCACTCCAACTCGCTGTGGCTGTAAGAATCATCAACGGTGGTGCTCATAGCATCGATAACGGTGTTACCGGTTATAAATATCTTTTCCTCGGGGATATTCTGCATAAGAAGATTGGACTTGCTCAGGGGAGTGGGAGCGAAAAACATATCCGTCATGCAGTCCACCATCTGGCGGTTCATTTCCTCGGGATAGGGGGAGTATTTGTCAAAGGTACGAAGCCCCGCTTCCACATGACCGATGGCAACCTGATTATAAAAAGCGGCGAGAGCACCGGCAAATGTGGTGGTGGTGTCTCCGTGAACAAGTACGATATTGGGCTTGACCTCGGCAATAACCTTGGAAACGCCTTCAAGGGCGCGGGTGGTTATATCCAGAAGAGTCTGACCCTGCTTCATCATATTCAGATCGTAGTCAGGGACGATTTTAAAGGTATCCAGCACCTGATCCAGCATTTCTCTGTGCTGCGCAGTCACGCAGACTATGCTCTCTATTTCCTGGCGCTTTTCAAGCTCCTTCACCAAAGGCGCCATTTTGATGGCCTCGGGACGGGTGCCGAAAATACTCATTACCTTGATTTTTTCCATTGAGTTCATTCCTTTGATTCAAGTTCGTTTACCGCACTTGCGAGACGCTCAACTGCGTCTATTACATAGCGGCGGGGGCAGGCGATGTTTATACGGATAAAGCCTTTTCCGCCCTCTCCGTACATGTTGCCCATGTTGACAAAAAGTCCGGCCTTTTCAATGAGAAAACGCTCCAGTTCCTCATCGCTCATACGAAGAAAGCTTAGATCCAACCATGCAAGGTAAGTGCCTTCCATTTTGGGAGTCCATGCCTTGGGAAGCTTTTCCATCACAAGGGAATAGAAAGTTTCCGCATTGCCGCGAAGATATTCAACAAGTTCATCCAGCCACTCATTGCCTTTTTCATAGGCGGCGGACGCAGCGGCAACACCGCTGATATTCAGAAAATGACCGAAGCTGCGGCTGACCTCCACTTTGAAACGCTCCCTCAGCTCATCGTTGGGGACAAAAACGTTACTGGTCACAAGCCCGGGAATATTGAAGCTCTTGCTGGGAGCTGTGCATATAACGCAGTTTTGCTCCGCTTCGGGTGAAATGGAGGCGAAAACATGGTGCTTGCCGGTATAAACAAGGTCATTGTGTATCTCGTCGGAGACTACAAGAACACCGTTGCGCAGGCAGATCTCGCTGATGCGCTGCAGTTCTTCCTTGCTCCAAACCCGGCCGATGGGGTTATGAGGGGAGCAAAGTATCATCATTTTGGCATTGGGGTCGGAGGCCTTGCGCTCAAGGTCTTCAAAGTCTATCTCATAACGGCATCCCTTGCGGACAAGTGCATTATCTATTACTCTGCGTCCGTTTGCGCGTATTTCATTGAAGAAGGGGTTATAGACGGGGGACTGGATAATAACTCCGTCACCCTCCACGGTGAAGGCACGGATAGCTATTGAAAATGCGAGAACAACTCCGTAGGTCTGAATCACCCATTCGGGCTTTGCCATCCAGCCGTGGCGGCGGGCATAGAAATCGCAAACTCTTGCGGAGTATTCCGTATCGCCGAAGTACCCGAAATAGCCATGGTCAGCACATTCGTGAAGAGCCTCCCTTACTGCCGGGCAGGGGCTGAACTTCATTTCCGCAACGCCGTAGCTTATAACATCGGGATCGCTTATGCCGCGTCTGGCGATGGCGTCCCAGAATCTGTGCCCCTTGGGAGGGAACAGCGTTTCAAAATCATATCTCATATTATGTCAACCTCAATATTTTTTCCTGAAGCGATTTCCTGTGTTGGCGTAGACGACAGCCGCAATAATAACAATAAGCATAACAGCCTGCGTGAGCCACATGAGCCAGGTTCCGACCATGGGAGCAATGGCGAAGAGTACCATACATAAAGCGCAGAAAAACATCAGTTTGGCCACAAAACGGCAGAGTGCTTTCTCGTTATACTTGGCTTTTTCCTCTTTGGAGCTGGTGTTGTATCCCGCTATGAGGAAGGCGCCCTTTCCGTTCCAAAGAAGAACACCCAAAACCAGAAAAAGTGCAATCAAAGGCACGGTAACGGCTATAAGAACAATTGCTTCCGTGTTCATCTTATCGGCCTCCTTGAAATTATGTAAACTATTTATTCTTCGAGAGCGGCTGCATAATGGGAGAACATTTCGGGATAAACTTCCTCAATGTTGCAGCTCTTGCCATCCTTCACCCAAATGTGGAAGCTTTTTGCCGTGGCGCAGGGCTTTTCATCGCCTTCGCGGTAGAGCTCATAGCGGAATCCCAGCTTCTTGCCGGAGCAGAGGGTGCATATAGTTTTCAAAAGAACATTTCCGGGGAAGGTGACGGGGGCACCGTAGTTAAGCTCAAGGTTTACCATGGCGGGGTCTACGCCAAGAGCCTTACTGGGGGCATAACCGAAGCCGGTTTTCTCAAAAAAGTCCATACGACCCATCTCATACCAAATGGGGTAAACGGCATGGTGGACTATCTGCATACTGTCGCAATCGGGATAACGAACATCAATTTTAGTTTCAACAGCCATAGTTATCTCTCCTGAAATTTATTTCTGCTCAACAAGCTGAACGGTGTAACCGTCGGGGTCTTTAATAAAGAAAAAGCGGATGTCGGGACTGGGGGAGAGGGGACCCACGGAGGGAATGCCCATTTCTTCAAGCTTTGCCATAAACTCATCAAGATTTTCCGGTGCAAAGCCAATACTTATAGTGCCGCCCGGATTTTCGGGTATACTTCGTCCGGGTTCAAAGATAAGCTCGAGCTTGGTCTCACCGTCTTTGCCCAGCATTACCACCTGATGGGAAGGCACGCCCATTTTTGCAACAGGGCCGAGACCCATAATTTCCGAATAGAACTTCAGGCTTTTTTCCATATCGGAAACGGGAAGAGTTGTCCACATAAACTTCATAATAATTCCCCCATATAGTTATCTAATTTATTATATCAAAGTGTCTGATTTCTGTAAACAAAAAAAGAAGTGTCCGTATGGACACTTCTTTTTTCGTTAGCTAATAGCTTATAATTACTCGGTGTAGGTGACAGGACCGGTAACCTCGTCCTTGAGGCAGTTACGGGTGATGCCAAGGATCTCACGAGCTTCCTGGGCGGTAGCGATCTCGCGGCCGGCCAGCTTTGCAAGGTCAACAGCGCGCTGAACGAGCATCTCGTTGGTAGCGATGATCTTGTTGCCTTCTGCATCCTTGCCGTACATAACGTTGTCCTCAAGACCTACGCGGAGACCGTCGCAGCCCAGAGAAAGAGCAGCCAGCATCATGGGGACGTGGCAGCGGCCGATACCGGTGACAGACCAGGTAGCGCCCTTGGGGAGCTTGCCAACGAGCCATGCCAGGTTCTCAGTGGTGCCGGGCATAGAGCCGCCAACGCCGAGAACGAACTGGATGTGGGGATTGCCGGGGATGCCCCACTTGTTGACATAGTACATAGCAGAATCAATGTGACCGGTATCGAAAACTTCGAACTCGGGCTTGATGTCGTGCTTGATAACTTCCTGAGAAAGCTTGTTCAGCATGCGGGGGCTGTTCTCGAAGATGTAGGAGTTTGCCCAGTTGAGGGTGTTGGGGTCGAAGGAGCACATCTCGGGCTTGAGAGCGCCAAGGTGCTGGAGACGCTTGTGATCCTCGTACTCGCCACCGGAGGTGGTGAGGTTGATGATAATATCGAGGCCTTCCTTTGCGCACTTCTCGCGGGTGAGCTCAACGGTCTCGGTGAACTTCTGGAGGCTCATGGACTTGTAGCCAACTTCGAACTTGCCGTTAACTTCCTTGTCCTCACGAACATGGATGTGAGCGATGGAAGCGCCCAGCTTTGCGCAGCTGACGATCTGGTCGGAGATCTCTTCGGGGGTGTAAGGAACGGTGGGAGCCTGGCTCTTCTTGGTGCCGGCGCCGCACAGGCAAACCTGAATTATAAGCTTATTGGACTTTCCCATAATTGCATTACCTCTTTCAATTAAAATTCAATTAAATATAAGTAAACGGACCTTGCCGCTTGCTTTCAAATTAATGGCGCAGAGTGTTCCGCCGCTTATGCGGCGGAACATATTAATCTGCATTGTTATTCAAAATCAGAAAAAGGATTTTGAATTAGTCGCACATCTCAACGATGGTAGCCTGACCCATACCACCGGCGATGCAGAGAGTTGCAAGACCGTACTTGAGGCCACGCTTCTTCATCTCGTGGAGAAGGGTTACGATGATGCGGCAGCCGGAGGATCCGACAGGATGTCCGAGGGCGATAGCGCCGCCGTTGACATTGATGATGTCCATCTTGTCTTCCCAGCCGAGAGCCTTGATGCAGCCCAGAGACTGAGCGGCAAATGCCTCGTTAAGCTCGATGAGCTGAATGTCGTCCATGGTGAGGCCGGCATACTTAAGAGCCTTGGGAACAGCGTAAACGGGGCCGAGACCCATGGTCTTGGGGTCTGCGCCTGCAGTGCCCATACCGATGATCTTAGCCATGGGCTTGAGACCAAGCTCGGCAGCCTTCTCTTCGCTCATGAGCAGGAGAGCGCTGGCGCCGTCGTTACGGCCGGAGGAAGAAGCAGCGGTAACAGTACCGGTGAGCTCCTTGGAGTTGAACAGACGGCCGTCCTCAGCGACAGAAATGTTGAAGCAGGGCTTCAGCTTGCCCATCTTTTCGAGGTTGGTGTCACGCTTGGGGAATTCGTCGGTGTCAAAAACTACGGGGGGCTTTTTGCGACCCTGAGGAACCAGCATGGGAACGATTTCGTCCTTGAAACGGCCGGAATCGATAGCTGCTATTGCGCGGCGCTGAGACTCATAAGAGAAAGCGTCCTGCTCCTCGCGGGTGATGCCCATCTGCTCGGCGATAAGCTCTGCAGTTGCGCCCATGTTGTACTTACCGTACAGCTCTTCGGGCTGGCTCTTGAACTGACCTTCGGTCAGAGCGTCAACGAATTCAACGTTACCGGTGCCAACACCCCAGCGGGCGTTGCGGACATAGAAAACAGCGTTGGACATGCTCTCGGTGCCGCCGGCGAGGACGACATCGGAAACGCCGGTCATAATCTGCATAGCGCCGTTCTGAACAGCGGTCATAGCAGATGCGCACTGGCGCATAACGGTGTGGGCGGAAGCGCTCTCAGGAATACCAACCTTAAGAGCAGCAACGCGGGCAATGTTGGGCTCGTCAGAGGTCTGACGGCACTGACCCATGATAACCTCATCGATCTCCTTGGGGTCGATGCCGGAACGGTCGATGATACCCTTCATAACGCAGCAAGCCATGTCATAAGCGCTGACAGGCTTCAGTCCGCCGCCCATGCTGCCAACGGCAGTACGGCAAGCTTCAACGATGACGCAATTTCTCATTTCCATGATGAATCTTTTCTCCTTATTCTAAAAAACGCAGTTGATTACAAATTTACGGCATTATGGGCGGTGCAGGATGCACCGCCCTGTAATGCGCAGTTGGATTATTCCTTCTCGAGGTAAGTCATAGCGACGTAGTGATCGGAATCGGTACGCTCGCCGGTGTACTTAACGCTCTTGTAGCCGGGATAGCTGATCTCGACAGTCCAGCTCTTGCCCTTGGGCAGATCTTCGAACTCCCAGTCGCCGGCCCAGTTGGTAACGGTCTCGTAGGTGCAGCCGCACTCTTCGCAGGTGATTTTAACAGCTGCGCCGATGCAGACTTCCTCTTCCTCTTCGGGCATGTAAACAGTGCCTGCGAGGAATGCGGAGGGAACGTTCAGGTGTACAACCTGGGTCTTCATGCCTTCAAGACCCTCAAGAGGAGTGACCTTGTTGGCAGCGATGAGCTTACTTACTTCGCTTTCGGGATCGTCCAGATCGCCGTAGACAAGGGCCTGGTTGGGGCAAGCCTCAACGCAGCGGGGCTCCTTGCCGGGGTAGTCGGGATCATCCATCAGCTCAGCGCACATGGTGCACTTCTGAGCAAGCTGGAGTTCCTCGTTCCAATAAATAGCACCGATGGGGCAAGCCTCAACGATCTGCTTCTGGCCCTTTGCCTTCTCGGGATCGATGATGACGATGCCGTCCTCGCGCTTATACACAGCGCCGTCCTTGCCGGCTGCCATGCAGGCGGGGTTCTCGCAGTGAGAGCAGGGGGTGGGGACGGTAGCGGTCTTGATACGACGCTCGCTGTCGCCGCGCTCCCACTCGACGATGTTCATCCAATACTGGCCCATACGGGGCTGGGGAGCGGTGAGGGCAGAGCCCCAGCCGCAGTGTTCATCTTTGCAGGCCATGAAGCAGGCATAGCAAGCCATGCAGCGGGCTGCATTAACAGCAATACCAGGTCTCATTTATTTTGCCTCCTTTTCGCCGAAAATGATGTCTGCCTCGAAAGAGGTGTTCATGGGACGCTGAGTGGCGTTCTGCTGTCTGTCAACGCCTTCGAGCATGTACTCCCAGCCCTGACCGGGATTGGGATCTGCTTCTGCCAGTTCAACGTCAATGTTGCAGGAGTTGGGAACCATTGCGGGGATGTAATCGCCCATCAGACGGCCGGGAGTGAGGACGTTGATGGAGCCGCCCTTTTCAACAGCGCCATACTTGCCGGGCTCTACGGGGTTGTAGATACCGGAAGAGGTGTAAACATGGATGGTTTCGGGATTGACGCGGCGGGTGATGTGTGCTACGCACAGAGCCTGAGCGCGGTCATTGAAGAGCTTAACAACGTCGCCTTCCTTGATGCCCTTTTCCTCAGCAACCTTGGGGTTGATGCGGCAGATAAGGTAGGGGTTACCGTTGATAATCTTGCGGTTCTGGGGGATTTCCCAAAGCCAGGTGGCGTGCTGCTGATAGTGGGTATGATAGTCGAAACGGGGATGGGGAGAGATCATGCCGTAGGGATACTTGTCGGCATTGAGGCTCTTGTGGCCTTCCCATGCATCCTTGTAGTGAGCAATGGGGGTACGGATCTCGTCATCGGGAGCCCAGTAGAGCATGGACTCGGAAACGAATTCCCACTTACCGGTAAGAGTACCCATGAGGCCCTCTTCCTGGAAGATCTTGTGGTTGGGAGTGGTGCAGGCTTCTTCGCTTGCGAACCACTTGAAGCCGGGATAACGGTCCCAGTTCTCGAACAGGCCGGTCTTGGGATCACGGTTCTCTTCCTTGAAGGAAACAGGAACGATGAAGTAGCCCTTCTTCTTGAAGGATTCCCAATCCATGTGCTTGGGCAGATCACTAAACTGCCAGAAGCGCTTTGCCCACTCTTCTTCGCTGCGGCCCTCGGTGAATTCCTGGCCCCAGCCCAGACGAGCTGCTACCTGAGAGAAGATCCAGAAGTCGCTGCGGCTGTCCCACAGAGGCTCGATAGCCTTATCCTGGAATACGATGACCTGCCAGCTGTTACCGGTCTGAGAGTGAGAGCAGTAACCGCCGTTACCGGAGTTACCGACTTCGCCGATGTCAACACGCTCGAGCTGAGAGCAAGCGGGGAGGATGACGTCAGCATGACGGGTTTCGGGAGTGAAGAAGATATCCTGGTTGATAACGAACTCCAGCTCGGGGCTCTGGTACATAGCAACCCACTTGTTGGTGTCCAGCATGGTTCCGATGAAGGAGCCGCCGTAACGCCAGAAGCAGTGGCACTTGGAGCATCCGGGAGCGGGATAGATGTGACGGGTGAACTCGAAGTCCAGACCGCCGCCGCAGAAGCCTTCGCCGTACCACTCGTAGTGGCCGTCAAGGATAGCGTCGGGGAGGTTGGGACGGTAGAGAACCTGCTGTACATCGTTGATAGCGGGCTTATCGCAGATGGGGAAGTTAGCGATAGAGCTCAGAGGATCGGAGTAGCCGCCGAACCAGAAGTTGTAGTTCATGGGAGCGCCGCATGCGCCGGTCCACATGTTGTAGCCGGTCTTGCCCATACCCTGCATAGCAAGGAGGGAGACGATAAGACGTGCATAGTCGCAGCCGCCGATGGTACGGCAAGCGCCGCCGAAGCCGCCGCGCATACCGCTGCCGCCGGTGGTGACGGTGGAAGCCCAACGACGAGCGATGGCCTTGATATCAGCAGCCTTGATGCCGGAGATTTCTTCTGCCCACTTGGGGGTCTTTGCAGTGCCGTCAACGCCAAGGCCCAGGATGTGCTGTGCCCACTCGTCGAAGCGGTGGCCGTGCTTTGCTATGTATTCCTTGTCATAGGTGCCTTCGGTGATCCAAACGTAGGCAATAGCCTCGAGGATAGCGGAGTCAGTGCCCATGCGGGGGCCGATCCACTTGTCAGCGTGCTTGACAGAGGAGAAGTTGTTGAAGGGGTCAACATAGATGAACTGAATGCCCATCTCCTTCATCCACCA
>JAZNZR010000007.1:0-3261 GCA_045595025.1 Oscillospiraceae bacterium
GGGGAAGGTGGCACGGCAAAGCCGTGACGGATGAGGGGGTGCCGCTTGTGCGATATCATTTTCCCTCATCAGTCTCGCATTCGCTCGACAGCTTCCCCCAAGGGAAGCCTTTAAATACCTCACCACCCGTAGGGCGGTTGGGCTTTTCGCTTCGCGAAAACCTTCCATTCCTGCCTCGCTTCGCGAAGCTTGCTCCCGCTGCCGTTTCCGCCAAAGCTAAAACCCCTCCCCGTATCAGGGGAGGGGCTGATTATTCACTCAATACAGGGAAACTTAAGCTGCACCTTGAAAAGATCTCCGTCGCAGATAATTTCCATTTTGCCGCCCTGAAGCTCAGTAAGGCTGCGGGCTATGCTCAGTCCAAGTCCGCTGCCCTCGCCGCCGCGGGAGCTGTCTCCTCTTACAAAGCGCTCCATAAGCTCCTCAGGGCTCAGATTCAGCTGGTCTCTTGAGGTGTTTTTGAAGCTGATAAGCGCTTCACCGTCCCGCTTTTCCAAGCCCAGATAAACACGGGTGCCGGGGAGGGCATACTTGCAGATATTGCCCAAAAGGTTATCCATCACCCGCCATAGACGGCGTCCGTCCGCCATCACCTTCACCTGTCCAACGCCAAGATTTATCACAGGCTTAAGACCCGTTTCCGCAAAGCGCTGCTCATATTCTCCTGCAGCCTGAGTAAGCAGCACTCCCATTTCGCAGGGGGCAAGGTTTATTTCCAGATTTCCGCTGCTGGCCTTACTGGCCTCCACAAGATCATCAATGAGCCGCTTCATTTTCTCACTCTGACGGTGGAGGACATCGGCATACTCCCTGTGGTTTGGATTATCGCAGCTTTCGCGGCAGATAAGGTCGGAATAATTTATAAGGCTGGTAAGGGGGGTCTTCAAATCGTGGCTCACATTGGTGATAAGCTCCGTTTTCATTCTCTCGGATACCATTCTCTGCTCCACTGCCTTGTTCACCGTTTGAGATATGCCCTTGAGATCCTCCGCATGCTCACGGAAAGCCCGGGGCATAAAACGGGTATCCGGCTCAAAGCTCATATCCCCTTCAGCAACCGCCTTGCCGCAGCGTCGCAGCTCCCGGAGCATAAGGCAGAAATATATAAGTCCCGCCAGCAGCACAACCATTTCCAAAAGCCACAGCAGCACTTCCGCGTCGGGAGTATAGCCCGTAATCAGAATGAAAAACAGTTCCAAAATTGCTATGCCGCCGAAGACAAGCCCCGCCTGCCAGAAAAAGCGGAGATTCATAAAGTATCCGAAAAGCTTTTTCACGCCCCGCCAGATGGCTTTTGCAGCCCGCCAGCAAAGCTTAAGCAGTCGGAAAACGAGGGTATTGGGCCAGAGCGTACCCAGCTTTATCCGCAGGGCGAGGCTCATCAGCCATGCCACAAGCAGCGCGGCCATAGCCGCTGCCACAGGTACAATACCCAGTAAGAACTCTACTTCATAGCTCAGGTTCACCAATAGCGCTATCAGCAGCACCTCAAGCCCAACAAGGACAGCCGTCAGCAGATCGGAGGGTATTGCAGTTGCCCAAGAGGGAGTGATGCCGGGTTTTTTGGGTCTGCGCCCTGCGGCTTTCATAAGATACACAATGCAGAGAATTTCAAATACCAGAGAGAGCAGCGCCACGAGGTACACCGCATACATCAATCCATAGACAAGCTCGCTTGCCCAATAGGCCAGCCAGTACATATCCAAAACTGTGGGCTTTTCCGCGATAAGCAGACGAACCAGCATAGTGTTTTCGGCGCGGGAGTTGTATCCGGGTAGGGCAAGCCCACCCTCGGTAACGGAATAGTTCCATACATGTTCATAAATATGTCCCGCCTGCGCCATATCGCCGTGGCTCCATGTCCAGCTTTGCACTCCGGAGCAGACTATGTCGGCAGCGATTATGTTGCTTCCCGCCATCACGGTGTCCACAGCCTCCTGATACTCGCCGCGACCTACATACCATGCAATATTTTCGGTGTCGCTCCAGACCTCTCCCCAGTTCAGTTCCTCAAGAAACTCCTCCTTGGGGGTGCTATAAATTTCATATCCTATCATAAACACAGCGCCAAGCGCACTTACGGCAAGAGTCAAAAGCATAACCACAGCCAGAATGAAAACTATTGCCTTCATGACTCCCGAATGGCTCAGTGGCAGTCTTTTCTTTTCGGTCAAAATTATTTCCTCGTTCATTTTGCCGCTCCTTTCTCCATTTTATAGCCCTGACCCCAGACAACCTTTATGTAGCGGGGATTGGCCGGATCGATCTCGATTTTCTCACGAAGATGACGGATATGCACCGCCACGGTGTTCTCGCTTCCGTATGGGGCATCCTTCCAGACCTTGCGGTAAATTTCCTGAGGGGAAAACACCTGCCCCGGATGCTCCATCAAAAGCCGAAGAATTTCGAACTCTGTGGGAGTGAGGCTGACACTCTCTCCGTCCAGAGTCACGCTTTTCTCCCGGTTATCCAGCTCAACTCCTCCTATGCGCAGGCTATAGGAGCGGGCAGCGCCGCCCCCAAGAAGCAGATAGCGCCGAAGAGCTGAGCGCACCCGGGCAATTACCTCCACGGGGTTGAAGGGCTTTGTTATATAGTCATCCGCACCGGTGTTGAGACCGAGGATAATGTCCGTATCCTCACTCTTTGCGGTGAGAAGTATCACGGGCACATTGCTCCTTTCACGGATTTTCACCATAGCGGAAATTCCGTCCATCGCCGGCATCATAATATCCATAAGCACCAGCTGGATGTCCTCTTTTTCCATAATGTCCAGCGCCTCAAGACCGTTATAGGCCTCGAAAGTTCGTATATCCTCCGCGGATAAATATATTTTCAGAGCTTTGACAATGTCCCGCTCATCATCGCAGATAAGAATGTTGTACATTTTCTCTCCCGCCTTTCATCTTGGCTATATTCTATCGTAAAAGATCTTAATAAAAAAGAGCTAAAATGTTTAAGACTTTATTAAGATTCGCCCCGAATTGCCTCCCACCGTAGGCGCTGCGGTCAAGACCGTTCTCTACAAAGTACCGTAGCAAAACAATGATTGTAGGGGCCGGACACCCGGCCGGCCCGCCGTTACCACAGCCGTAGGGCGGGGGCTTGCTCCCGCCGCACAAAGCCTTCCCCTTGGGGAAGGTGGCACGGCGAAGCCGTGACGGATGAGGGGGTGCCGCTTGTGCGATATCATTTTCCCTCATCAGTCTCGCATCCGCTCGACAGCTTCCCCCAAGGGAAGCCTTTAAATACCGCACCGGT
>JAZNZR010000008.1:0-25156 GCA_045595025.1 Oscillospiraceae bacterium
GTAATGATTCCGGACATGAAGGAGAACATCAAGTTCATCACCATGAAGCTGGAGGAAAACGACCTTTCCACCAAGGTTCGCCTTATGAAGGTTAAGGAAATGGTTCTCAAGCAGGCTCACGATTTCAAATATCCTCAGTGATAAAAAATCCGACTTGTGCAAACGCACAGGTCGTATTTTTTTATTGCTTTTAATGATGATGGTGATGATGGTGGCCGTGATGGTGATGCCCGTGACTCTCCTTTTCCTCGATATGACAGACTTTGTCGCAGCAGCCCTCGTTTTCGCCTTCCAGTTCAAGGGTGGAGTGGAAAATGCCGAGGGAACGGAGCTTTTCTCTTACCTGAGCTTTGCAAAGGGCGGGATCGCTGCCTGTGACAATATGCATAGTCGCATAGTTGCTTATTCCGTCCATACTCCAGAGATGGATATGGTGAACATCGCTGACGCAGTCAATTTCGCAAAGGCTTTCCCGCAACGCCTCAAGGCAGATGCCATCGGGGGCTTTTTCAAGAAACAGGGAGAGGGCGTCTTTCGTATTGCGTATGGCGTTAAAGCCGATGAAAAGGGCAATGGCAAGGGACATGAGAGGGTCGATAATAACGGCGTCCGTAAAACGCATAATAACTGCGCCCAGCAAAACCGCTGCCCATCCCAAAACATCCTCCAGCATATGAAGGCTGACCGCCCTCTGGCTGTGGGACTCACCGTGGCTTGTTATCAATGCCGCGGCAAGATTGACTCCAAGACCGATAATGGCAAAAATTATCATGCCGCTGTAATTGACGGGTACGGGATTTATAATTCTGTGAATGGCATTATATATGACTATAAGGGAGCCCAAAAGCAGAATAAGATATGTTATAACTCCGCCAAGGACAGAAAGGCGGCCATAGCCGTAGGTGTATTTTTCATCGGGCTGCTTTCTGCTTTTCTTTTCAAGGAAAAATGCAAGGCCAATACTTGCTGCGTCGCCGAGGTCGTGAAGAGCGTCGGAAATAATTGCGACGCTGCCCGTAAAAATTCCGCCGAAGAATTCGAATATTGAAAAAGCCAGATTTAGTATAAAGGCTGTAAGAATTTTCTTTTCCGTTTTCATGTTGCCCTCCATAGATAAAATCAGAACAATGAGTACGATACCGAACTTGCTGTATACTATTTTATGTGATAAAATATAAAAAGCAACATTCAGCCGTGCTTTGGTGTATGTTATCGGACATTTTTGGAGGTTTGTATGGATAGACGCAGAAGAAAAACCAGAGAGGCCATCTTTGCTGCCTTTATTGAACTGCTCTCCGGAAAGGAATTTTCCCAGATAACTGTGGGAGAAATAATTGAGAAAGCCGATGTGGGGCGGGCAACCTTTTATGACCATTTTGAGACCAAGGATTATCTTTTGAAGGAGCTTTGCGAGGACCTTTTTTGCCATATATTTGACGCAGAGGAAAATGAGAGCGGCCACATTCATCTCTTCAGCTGCGATGCTCCCGAATCAGCTTTTGCGCATTTATTCCTTCATCTTCAGAAGAATGACAATAATATTCTGAGGCTGCTCTCCTGCCGCAACAATGATTTGTTCCTGCGCTATTTCAAAGAGCAGCTGGGCAAAATGGCGAAGAGCCAGATGCAGCTTTTCGCGGAGAGAAAAAGCGAGAAGCTGCCCGAAAGCTTCTGGATAAACCATATATCCTCAACATTTGTTGAAACCCTGCGCTGGTGGGTGGATAACGGAATGAAGGAATCTGCGGAGGAAATAACGGAGTATTTTTATCTTGCGGTATAAAAAAGTGTTCTGCTCTTTGAGAGCAGAACACTTTTTTTGCTATTCGCTTTTTGTAAGGCTGAGCACCACATACTGCGCCAGCAGAAGTCCCGCCGCGGCAGGAACCCAGACAAGGGAGCCGGGGATGCTGCGGCGTCCGGGAGGGGGCGCTTCACGCTGCTCGGGGGCTATGCCCTCTTCGGGGGAGAATACCACGCTCAGATGGTTTATGCCCCGCTTGCGCAGCTCCTTGCGTACAACTCTTGCAAGGGGACAGCCCTCGGTTTTTGAGATATCGCATATGCGAAGAAGGCTTGCATCGGTTTTGTTGCCTGTGCCGAGAGCCGAGATGATAGGAATGGAGCGCTCTTTGGCGTTGAGTATAAGATCCACCTTGCAGGCAACGAGGTCAATGGCATCCACAATGAAGTCATATTTTTCCGCAAAAAAGCGCTCTCTGTCGGCGGCTTCATAGCGGGCAAATACCGTGGAGACGGCGCAGTCGGGGTTGATATCCCGGATTCGGCGAGCCATAGCCTCGGGCTTCTCCAGCCCAAGGGTGGAATCAAGAGCCAGTATCTGGCGGTTTATATTGCTCTCGCCGACCCTATCCTGGTCAATAAGGGTGAGGGCGCCTACGCCGGCTCTTGCAAGAGCTTCGGCGCACCAGGAGCCAACTCCGCCTATGCCGAAGATGGCAACGCGGGAATTTTTCAGTTTTTCCATAGCTTCGCCGCCAAGGAGCATTTCCTGACGGAGGAATCTTTCGGACATAAGTTATTCCCTTTCTTTTCGGAGTGTAAAAAAAGGCAGCCGGGGCTGCCTTTTTTTATTATCAGTCGAGATTGACAAACTTCATGCCGGAGCCTTCTGCAACGGGATAGTTCTCAACGAGAGCATTCATAGCTGCGTTGTAGTCAGCGGCGCGCATATCGCTTTCAGAGATTCTGTCGCTGAACATATCGCCGAGAGCGGAGAAGTACATGATGTGATAGCCTGCGTAGCTGCCGTTAGTGCCGTAGACAATACCGGTATCGCCGGGCTTGTTGCCTTCATGGAAGAGGAAGTTATTGAACTCTTCAACCATGTAGTCCTGATAGACCTCGCGGTAGAGACCGCCGTTGGTCATAGAACCTTCGTCCTGAGAATATTCTGCGGCGAGATCGGCAAAATTTTCCTCGGTGGGATTCTCCTGCCAGAGGGCGTAGATGCGCTCGGCCTCGGCCTTTGCGGTTGCAAGGGCTTCCTCGGTGAACTGGTCGTTCTCATCAGCCAGAGCGGGAATGAGAATGTGGCGGACATCCACGAGCTGATAGTGGTTATCGTTTCTGGAGACAAACATAAGGGCGTAGCTTCCGCCTTCGGTGTCGATGACGGTGGTATCGCCTTCGCTGCGGTTTTCGTCCATGATCCAGTCTTTGTATACTTCGCTGACGGACTGACCCTGAGTGATGGTCATGGTAGACTCGACGCGCTCATAGAGGTTCTTGCTGGCATCGGGAACGAAAGCGCGAACCTTCTTGGCAAACTCTTCGCTGGTCTTTGCAAGAGCAATCTCTTCTGCTGCTTCGTGAGCGGCAGTGACCTTCTCTTCGTCGCTCAGATCGGTAAAGGCTTCGCCTGCGGTACCAACGAGATAGTAGTGGAACTTAACGAAGTCGAAGTTATCGGAGTTGGCAGTGTAGTGCTCCTCGATTTCCTCGGCGGAGTATTCAAAGCTTCCGTCAAGCTGGGTAGCGTACTGGGCGGCAAGATACTGCTTTTCGGCGATCTCGCGGAGAAGCTCGCTGTCAAAGCCCTTGCCGAAGTTGGTTGCGAGGAAGGTATCCAGATCGCCGTAACCGTTGCTTACGGCAACTTCCTCGTAATAAGCTACATCTGCTTCGATGGCAGCTTTGTCGTCATCGGTGAGGGTAAGACCGGCCTTAACAGCCTCGTCGTAAAGCACGGTCATGTTGGTGAGGTTGATAACAGCCTGATTATAGAAATACTCGGACCAGGTCTGGGTGCCGTCACCGAAAAGGGAGGTCTGCTCGCTGAGGGGACGGGTGGTGTCCAGAAGGTATGCAGCCATTTCACCGTAGCTTTCATAAATGCTTGCGTAGGTGGAGCTGACAGCGCTTCTGTAGAAATAGCCGAACTCGGCGGGAGAATAATCGGTCTCGCCGATGGAGATGGCGGTGGTCTTGGTGGTGGTGATGTTGGAATTGATAAGGGCGGCTGCTGCAACAACGATTGCGAGGCAGACGATGAAGACTATGCAAGCGGTATAAAACTTGCGGTTCTTCTTTGCTTCCTCGGCAGCTGCTGCCATCTTCTTTTCTTTGGAACTCATTTAGGGTATCATCCTTTTCGAATTATCTTTATGCGCGGTGTCGCTCCGCACAGTACCGCCCATTATATACGATTTGTCTGCGCATTTCAAGATAAATACATTTAAAATACAGGCAATTTGAGGCATTTTTGATGCTCTTCGGCTTATATTATTTATTATATTCTTTCTTTAGCCTGGCAGACATAGTCCGAACCCGTTTTTGAGGGCATACCCGTCGGCATTGCTGCGTTGTGGGGTTTTGATGGGCGAAAGCCCATCTGCAAGCCGCCGCCTTGCACTATCCTAGTGTATGACCTCAAAAATCTTCAACTCCCCGGGTGCGGATTTTTGTGTCAGGCAAAATTGAATTATGCAGGTGGGCTGTCGCCCACCAAAGAATGAAATGAAGTCTGGCGCTAAAATCCGCCTCGCGGAGCGTGTTCGGATTATATCTGTCAGGCTAACCATAAGCTTATGTTATTATGTTCCAAGAATTTGTTCAGGAGAGATTATGAGAAAACGCAAAGCTATACTGATAACAGCCCTTGCACTAATTTTGCTGCTTGGGGCGCTCATACTGGATTCTTCCTGCCGCATCGTTACAACGGAGCACAGAGTCGCCTCGGAGACCTTGCCGGAAAGCTTTGACGGTTTCACCGTTTTGCAGCTCAGCGATATTCACGGCAGGTGCTTCGGCAAGGATAACGGGCGCCTTCTGAGGAACGTTGAGAAGGCGAATCCGGATATAATAGTGATGACAGGGGATCTTGCAGATGAAAAAACGAAGATGGGGGTCATCGATTCCCTGCTGGAGGCTCTCACAGAGATTGCCGATACCTACTATGTCAGCGGTAACCACGAATGGGGCAGCGGCTGCATCGATGAGCTGCAGATGCTTTTTGATAAGCACGGCGTCACTTATCTTGCCAATGACTACACCCTTCTGGAGCAAAGCGGGGAGAGCATAGTTCTCTGCGGCGTGGAGGATCCCAACGCCTATTTCGATATGCCCCGCCCCGATGATATTGTAGAGCGCATTGACTCCGAACAGGGGGATTGCTACCGCATACTTTTGGGTCACCGCAACTACTGGGTAGAAAAATATCCCCGATTGGATGTGGATTTGATTTTCTGCGGCCACGCCCACGGCGGTCTTGTGCGCATTCCGGGGCTGGGAGGTGTTTTCGGCACAAGCTTTGACCTTTTCCCCGAAAATGTGGACGGCGCGAAGGAGTGCGGACGCTATACAGTCATAGTGTCCCGTGGTATTGGCAACAGCGCTCCGGTACCGAGATTATTCAATAATCCGGAAGTAATTGTTGCAAGGCTGGAAAAAGAATAAAAAAGTGTAATGTCCCCTGAAGATGATGCATATACTGAAAGTATGTGCAATCTTTCACGGAGGTGTTTTTATGCTGCTTAAAGGCGATATCGACGATTTCATTTTTGGCGATGAAGACGGCGGTCCCAGCGCCCGCTGACGAAATAAAAAACCAAGGCACTATCAGAGTGCCTTGGTTTTTATTTATCTATGACCTTTTGCCGCGCCCATTTGCCGCTGCGGTAACGGAGGAGGAAGATAATGCTTCTTCCCGTCCAGTCGGCGAAGAAGCCCCACCAGATGCCGATAAGCCCAAAGCCGAAGCGGCGGCAGAGGAGGGTGCTGAGACCGACACGAAGTATCCACATTGTGCAGGTGGAAACGATCATACCGAACTTCACATCTCCGGCGGCGCGCATGCCGCTGGCAGGGACAAAGGCGCACATCCAGAAAAGAGGTTTAAGTATGCTTATAAAGAGCATGGTATCCTTGGTGAGCTTTGCCGTTTCCGCGTCCATGCCCGCAAGGCGGGTGACAAGGGGCGTGGCGGCCATAGCCAGCCAGTTGAGGACGAAGAGTATGCAGAAAGACCATAGTGTCAGCTTTTTTATGTAGTGCTTTGCCTGCTCGGGCTTTCCTGCGCCCATGCACTGCCCCACAACGGTCATAAGTCCCGTTGCAACTGCCTGGGAGGGCATGCTTGTCATTAGCTCCACGGCGGCAACAACGGCATTGGCGGCCATGGCGGTGGTGCCCAGAGTGGACACGGTGGACTGAACCGCAAGCTTACCGAACTGGAACATAGCGTTTTCTATGCCCGAGGGAATGCCTATGCAAAGCACAAGCCATATCATATGGAAGTTGGGGCGGATGGCGGTATAGCGGCCTACTTCGGGAACCTGACCCGGCCTGCGCAGCATTATCAGCATAACGGCGGCCGCGAAAGCGTTGGAGCAGACCGTTGCCGCTGCCGCGCCCACAACACCCCATTTCAGGACGAACATCAGCGTTGCGTTGCCCACGATGTTGATAAGATTTGCGAAAAGACTTACCTTCATGGGCAAACGGGAGTTGCCGCCGGCTCTGTATAGAGCCGAGGAAGCTCCGAAAAGGGCTATAAAGGGATAGGAGAAAATGGTTACGGCAAAATATGCGGAGGCGGCCTCCATAACGGCGGCATCAACCCTGCCGAAAATAAGCCGCAAAATTCCGTCGCGGAAGAGGGATGCAATTATCGCCACTAAGAGGGAAAGGGCAAAGGCGCTGAGCAAAACCTGCTTTGCGGCGGTGTTGGCATTTCTAAGATCCTTGCGTCCTATATACTGGGAGCAGACTATTGTGCCGCCTGTAGCAAGGGCGGTGAAAAGGAAGATGACCAGCTTGCTTATGGAGTCCACAAGAGCAACGCCGCTGACGCTGGCAGCACCCAGATTGGATACCATAAGGGTGTCCACGGTGCCGATGAGGGAGGTGAGCATCTGCTCTATTATGAGGGGAATAAGCAGCTTGCGCAGATCCTTGTTGGAAAACATCACAGTCATCATCTCCTTTCCTTCGTTTTTTATAGTTTAGCACCGACATAAAAATGATGCAAGCGCCCTTAAAATGTGTTATAACAGATATATAAGGGGCGATGATATGAGTAAAAATATGAGGCGGGTAATGTCACTCTTGTTTGCCGTTTACAGCATTATAATGCTGTATCTGCTTTTCTTGCAACGGGAGAGAGGCTTTACGGAAATAAATATAGTCCCGTTCAGAACCATTGAAAGACTCTGGCTGGTAATGCGTCAGAGCTTCGGCTCGGAGGCAACTGCCTCTCTATTTGTGAGCTCTTTTGTTAATCTTGCGGGCAATGTGCTTATGTTTATTCCGCTGGGATTTTTCCCACCTTTTATATGGAAGGTTTTTCGCAGATTTATCCCGGATATGGTGCTGTGCGCTGCCGTGATAATTGCAGTTGAACTGATGCAGTATGTCACGGATCTTGGCTACGCGGATATAGACGATTTAATTTTGAACATATTCGGCGCGGCAATGGGCTGGTGTATTTTCGCAGTGCTTAAAAAAGTGTTAAACCGCGCAAAACCGGAGTCGCTGTGACTCCGGTTTTGCGCTCAGGCTATGTAATCAGATAAGCTGCAAGATGAGGAGAAGGATAACGCCGGGGATGCCCAGAACACCTGTTATTACAGCGTTGAGCCATGTTATGGGTATGCTCAGATCAACGAAGGCGGCAAGGAAATTGAAGATAAAGAGGAACACAAAGCCCATAATAGCGTGGAGAAAAAGCTTCCAGACAAGCTTTATGGGACCCTTCAGTATCTTCAGCAGCAATCCCAGAAGAGAGATTCCCACAGCAAGGGCGAATATAATTATTATAACTGCCATTTTATTTTGTCACCGTCCATGGATTTTATATTTCGCAGCGCGGCGCTGCGGCGGGAATGGAGAGCGCTGATTTCAAGAATGCAGGCTTCAAGAATTTCCGGGTCTGTGCTTGTGTTGAAGCAGCGATAGGCATCCCGAAGATTCAAATTCAAAGCCTCCAGCTCCTCCAGAGCGATTGCAAAGCGGCGGCGAAGCTCCCGCCTTTCTCGTATCCTCGACATATATTATACCCCCTAAGTCAAGTACTGAATAGATTTTGCACTCAGGAGAGAAATTTTATCCTTTTTTCAAAAAATTTACCTTTAGTATTTTATGCGCCGGCGGTCATAATAGTAGTGGACTCCAAAAGGCGAGCGGTGAAGGCGGCTCGAAAATTGAAATGGCACCAAATGTGTTATTATGTTTTTTATATCGCCTTGGAAGCTCGGAAGGACAAAATTGTTTTGCGGAACATATTTTGCTTTCGGGACCTTGAGTCAAGTGCCGGCATTTGGACGGATGATTTGTGTGAAAAAGCGTGAATAAGAAGTTTCCGGCGCGCGGGGGCTGTCCATTGGGACAGCCCCCGTTTGGCATATACAGTGAATAGCTTGATTTTTACAAAAAAATGCTTTATACTATAAAATTGGTTTAGTGTGTATACAATACCACCAGATATTGTGAAACGGGAGTAATATCCAATGACAAAAGCAACAACACCCAACTACGGCAACGACAGCATTTCCCAGCTTAAAGGGCCGGACAGAGTCCGCCTTCGTCCCGGAGTTATCTTCGGTTCCGACGGTCTGGACGGCTGCCAGCATGCCGCTTTTGAAATACTGTCCAACGCCATTGACGAGGCGCGAGAGGGCTACGGAAAGCTTATCACGCTCACCTCTTACGAGGATAACAGCATAGAGGTTGAAGACTTCGGCCGCGGCTGTCCAGTGGACTGGAACGAGAAGGAAAAGCGCTGGAACTGGGACCTTGTTTTCTGCGAGCTTTATGCCGGCGGCAAGTACAGCAATGATGACGGGGAGAACTACGAGTATTCTCTGGGTCTCAACGGTCTGGGCTCCTGCGCCACCCAGTACTCCGCCGAGTATTTCGATGCGGAGATCCACCGTGACGGCTTCCGCTATGAGCTCCACTTCAAGAAGGGCTATGTTCAGGGAAAAAAAGGCAAGGAGCTTATCAAAGAGCCAAGCGAGAGAAAAAAGACCGGCTCCCGCTTCCGCTGGAAGCCGGACAGAGAGGTTTTCACCGATATAAATATCCCCGAGGAATATTTCCGGGATACCCTTCGCCGTCAGGCAGTTATAAACGCGGGAATAACCTTCCGTCTCCGTATTCAGCGTGGAAACAAGTTTGAAACTACGGATTTTCTCTATGAAAACGGTATTATCCAGTATGTCAGTGAGCTTGTGGGAGAAAATGCCCTCACCGCCCCCTATTTCATCGATACCGAGCGCAAGGGCCGTGACAGAGATGATATGCCCGATTATAAGGCCAAGCTCTCCGCTGTTTTCTGCTTCAGCAACACCGTCAACCACATAGAGTATTACCATAACTCCAGCTGGCTGGAGCACGGCGGCGCACCCGAAAAGGCGGCGAAAAACGCCTTTGTGTATGCCATCGATGCCTATATCAAGAAAATAGGCAAATATCAGAAAAACGAGAGCAAGATAAGCTTTCAGGATGTGGCCGACTGCCTTGTGCTGGTAACCAACTGCTTCTCCACCCGCACCAGCTACGAAAACCAGACCAAAAAGGCCATAACCAATAAATTTATTCAGGATGCGATGACCGACTTCTTCAAGGAGAAGCTGGAGATATATTTCATCGAGAACAAGGCGGAAGCCGACCGCATTGCCGAGCAGGTGCTTGTAAACAAGCGCTCCCGTGAGACAGCGGAAAAGGCCAGACTCAACATCAAGAAAAAGCTCACGGGCAATATGGATATTTCCAACCGCGTCCAGAAGTTTGTGGATTGCCGCAGCAAGGATGTGGATAAGAGGGAGATATATATCGTGGAGGGCGACTCCGCATTGGGCGCCTGTAAGCTGAGCCGCGACGCTGAGTTCCAGGGCATTATGCCCGTCCGGGGCAAGATACTCAACTGCCTGAAAGCGGATTATGTAAGAATTTTCAAGAGCGAGATAATCACAGATTTGCTGAAGGTTCTGGGCTGCGGCGTTGAGGTGGAAACCAAGAAAAATAAGGATCTCAGCTCCTTTAGTCTGGATAACCTGCGCTGGAACAAGGTGATCATCTGCACCGACGCGGATGTTGACGGATACCAGATAAGAACCCTCATACTCACCATGATTTATCGCCTTGTGCCCAGCCTTATCAAAGCGGGCTATGTGTATATCGCCGAGTCCCCCCTCTATGAGATAAATGCCAAGGGCAAAACATGGTTTGCCTATTCCGAAACGGAGAAGGCCAATATTCTGGAGGAGCTTGGCGGCGCAAAATGCACGATAAGCCGCAGCAAGGGTCTTGGCGAAAATGACCCGGATATGATGTGGCTTACCACCATGAACCCCGAGACCCGCCGTCTTATCAAGGTTATGCCCGAGGATGCGGAGGCAACGAGCCGTATGTTCGATTTGCTTCTGGGCGATGACCTTGCAGGACGCAAAACCCATATCGCCGAAAACGGCTATAAGTTCCTTGACCTTGCAGATATATCATAAAGAGAGGTTGAAAATATGAATTTTACCAAGAATTTTGACAGAGCCAGAAATGTAGTGAAAGGCTGCCTTCTGACTGCTATGATCATTTGCGTTATCGGTCTTTTTATAAACGAATCTGCCCCCACTCTGGGACTTTACATCATCATTGCAGCCCTTGCACTGATAGCTTTTGCCATGCTGCTGGTTTTCACTTCTCTCAAGTGTCCCTACTGCGGCAAGCAGCTTTTCAACAAGTGCCTTACCGTCACCGTCTGCCCCAACTGCAAACGCAATCTGACAACCGGCATGAAGAGCAAGGGAAAGAAAAGATAAAGAGGTCTTTTTATGGCAAAGAAAAAAGCCGAAACAAATAAAAAAGCCCCGGTAAATCCGGATGTAATGGGTCTGCGCGCAGAGGTGCTGGAGCAGCCTATCACTCAGACTCTGGAGCTCAACTATATGCCCTATGCCATGAGCGTTATCATCTCCCGCGCCATACCTGAGATAGACGGTTTCAAGCCCAGCCATCGCAAGCTGCTCTACACCATGTATGATATGGGACTGCTCAATAAGGGCCGCACCAAGAGCGCCAATATCGTGGGTCAGACCATGCGTCTCAATCCCCACGGCGATGCCGCCATTTATGAGACAATGGTGCGTCTCAGCCGCGGCTATGAGGCATTACTAAGCCCCTTCGTGGACTCCAAGGGTAACTTCGGTAAGGTATATTCAAGGGATATGGCTTATGCCGCATCCCGTTATACCGAGGCTAAGCTTGCCCCCATCTGCGCTGAGATTTTCAAGGACATCGATAAGGACACCGTGGACTTTGTGGATAACTATGACGGCACAATGCTCGAGCCCACACTGCTTCCCACCAGCTTCCCCAATGTTCTTGTTTCCGCCAATATGGGCATTGCCGTAGGTATGGCAAGCCAGATTTGCGGATTTAATCTGGGTGAGGTGTGTGAGACCACCGCCAATTTTATAGCTGATCCCCGCCATAATCTTCTCTCCACAATGCCCGCACCCGATTTTCCCACAGGCGGCGAGATAATCTATAATCTTTCGGAGATGGAGAATATTTACCGCACGGGTCGCGGCAGCTTCAAAATCCGCTCCCGCTGGCGCTATCTGCCCAAGGAGAATATGATAGAGGTATATGAAATACCCTATTCCACCACTGTTGAGCAGATCATGGACAAGGTGTCCGAGCTTCTGAAAGCGGGCAAGGTTCGCGAGATAAGCGATATGCGCGATGAGACCGACCTGAGCGGTCTGAAGCTGGCAATAGACCTGAAGCGTGGAACAGACCCCGAAAAGCTTATGCAGAAGCTTTTCAAGCTTACAACGCTGCAGGATCAGTTCTCCTGCAACTTCAATATCCTCATAGGCGGCAATCCCAGAGTTATGGGCGTGGGTGAGATACTCGAAGAGTGGGTGGCATGGCGCACCGAGTGCGTGAAGCGGAGAGTTTACCACGAGCTGAGCAAAAAGCGTGAAAAGCTCCATCTGCTGAAGGGTCTTGAAAAAATCCTTTTGGATATCGACAAGGCCATTGCCATTATCCGCAATACCGAGCTGGAATCCGATGTTGTTCCCAACCTGATGATCGGCTTCGGCATAGATGAGCTGCAGGCCGAATATGTTGCGGAGATTAAGCTGCGCAATATCAACCGGGAATATATTCTCAAGCGTGTTGCCGAAGTCAGCGAGCTTGAAAAGCAGATAGCTGAGCTGGAGGACATTCTCTCCAGCCGCCGCAGAGTGAGAAATATCATCATAAGCGAGCTGAAGGCTGTTGCGAAAAAATATGCCACTCCCAGAAAAACCGGCATTGTATATTCCGATGAGCTTGAAGAGTTTAGCGAAGAGGAGCAGGTGGAGGATTATCCCTGTACGCTCTTCCTCTCCAAAGAGGGCTATTTCAAGAAGATAACCCCCCAGTCTCTGCGCATGAATGCGGAGCAGAAGTATAAGGAGAATGACAGCCTTCGTACCTCCTTCGAAGCCAGCAACCGGGGTGAGCTTCTCATATTCACCGACCGTCAGCAGGTTTATAAATGCCGCGTGAGCGACTTTGAGGATACCAAGGCCAGTGTTCTAGGCGTTTACCTGCCTGCAAAGCTGGGTATGGATGAGGGCGAAAATGTCGTGGAAATGATAAACCCCGGCGACTACAGCGCCAACCTCCTGCTTTTCTTCGAAAACGGAAAGTGCGCCCGTGTTACTCTGGATAGCTATGCCACCAAGACAAACCGCAAACGCCTGACCGGCGCCTATTCGGACAAGAGTCCTCTCTGCACCGTTATGCGTCTGGACGGAGAATGCCAGATCGCCTGCTTCACCAGCGAGGGAAGAGCCCTTGTGTTCAACACAGCTCTGCTGCAGCCCAAAACAAGCCGCAGCTCTCAGGGTGTGGGAATTATGAACATCAAGAGCAAATACCGTCTGGAATATGCCGCAAAGCTTGAAGATACCACCATCAAGAATGTTTCCCGCTACCGTGTGCGCAGCATTCCTGCGCTGGGCGCTCTTCTCAAGGAGGAGGACAGGGGCGAGGAACAGCTGAGCCTGCTGGGCTAATGACTGGAGGAAGTTTATGGAACGCAAGAAACTGTCGGAACTCCTTATAATGTATCTCAAAATAGTAGTGGGATGCATTATCTACTCCGCAAGCTTTCGCTTTTTCATCTATCCAAATGACGTGGTTTTGGGCGGTGTTGTTGGTATTGCAACCATCATCAACTATTTGACGGACCTGCCCGTGGGTATAATGACCATTATTTTCAACATACCGCTGTTCATCTTCTCTTGGAAGCATTTCGGGCCGAAATTCCTTATCGGTAGTCTTGTGAGTATGCTGCTAAGCTCCGCTTTGATGGACCTTATGGAGCCTATCCGCTTTGTTGCTACCACCGATCCTCTGCTGGCATCCACCATCGGCGGAGTTATCAAGGGTCTCGGGCTCGGTCTTATTTATTCCACCACTGCCACCGTTGGCGGCACGGACATAATTGCCAAGTTCCTCCGCCGCAAGTATCAGCATATAAACTTTTCCACCTTCCTCCTCATTATGGACGTGGCCATATTCCTGCTTTTTGCCCTTCTCTTCGGCAAACTGGACAGCGCCATGTATTCCGCAATATGCATGTTCATCACCTCTCAGGCTGTTGATATAGTGCTCTATGGTGCTGTGAACAGTAAGGTATGCTATGTCATCACCGATGAAAGTGTTGCGGTCAAGGAAGCCATAACCGGCAAGCTTCACCGCGGTGTAACCTATATCCACGGCGAGGGCGCATGGTCGGGACAGCAGAAGAATATAATCCTCTGCGTTATCAAGCGCAACCAGATAGTTGAGCTTAAGAAGCTGGTAAGAGAAATCGACGATAAAGCATTTATGATAGTTTCCGATTCCAGAGAGGTCTTCGGAAAAGGCTTCACCCATATCGCCGACGAGAACTGAAAGGAGCTGAGCCGCAATTATGAGAGCAAGAAAGCTTGTCACCCTTGTTTTGGCAGTCTGCTTTGTGCTTTCTGCTGCCGGCTGCGGCTCCCTCTTCAGCTCCGAGTATTATTATTCAGAGCCTTTCTATGAGGAAAACATTCCCGAAAGCGAAGCCGACGCGGAAATCCGCGATCAGAAGGCGCTGAAGGAAGCGATTCTCGCTCTTGTTGAAGAAGGCAAAACTGAGGGACAATTCCGCTTCGGCAATTACAGCGGAAGTCTGCAGGATGACCTGGCCGCAGTTTGCCACGAGATAAAAACCTCCACACCTATCGGAGCCTACGCGGTGGAGGACATAAGCTATGATACAAGCAGAATTATCAGTTATTACACCGCTGCCCTCCGTATCGATTATAAGAGAAGCGCGGCAGAGATCGCAGCGGTGGAGGATATCAGCGGTCTGGCAGAGCTTCGAAGACATATACTGGCTGTTATGGGCTCCCATTCCCCCCTGACTGTAATAGAGATTTACTCCACCTATGCCTCTGAAGAGTATATAGGATCTGTTATAAGGGATAGCTATTATTCCGATCCTCTCCTTGCAACGGAGCTTCCGAGCTTTACTGTGGAAGCTTTTCCCGACTCCGGTCCTGAGCGGATATACCGCATTGAGTTCAAGTATTCAAAATCGGATATAAGACTTTCCGAGATGCTGAAGGAGCTTGAAAACCGGGTTTTGGAGCTGGCGCAGAAGGTGAGCGGAGCGGATGAGCTTAACCGGGCTCTCAGCGCTGCGCGGCTGATAAGTGAATCCTGCGACGGAGAGAATGTTGCAGAAAACAAGCATACCGCCTACGGCTGCCTTATAGAGGGAGATGTCAGCCCCATGGCAATGGCCATGGCATATAAGGCTCTGTGCAATGAGCTGGGCATAACCTGCCATGTGGTAAGCGGTGCGCGCAAGGATTCGCAGGAGCTCAATTACGGCTGGAATATCGTTGAGATAGACGGAAACTACTACCATATGGACTTAAGCCGTATGGAAGAGAGCTATGCTCTCGCCCTCTTGCTGAGCGATGACGATATGTGGGGGCGCTATGATTGGGACAGCGCCAAGTATCCCGCCTGCAGCGGAGCTTTGAATGGGGAGGATATTTTCGAAGGGGGAACCGATGCCCCTCAGGAGTCTCCCGATAACAGCGATGAGGAGGCATCTCCCCAGCCCACACCGTCCGAGCCGGATGAAAACACGGAGCAGGAGCAAACTTCGGGCGCTGAGGGAACAGAATAATCCCGAAAAAAGGATATTTAGGTATTGACAAATAATTCGGATGTGCTATAATAAGCAGGCGCTGAAAAATGCGCGGCTGTAGCTCATCCGGTAGAGCGCCACCTTGCCAAGGTGGAGGTAGAGAGTTCGAGCCTCGTCAGCCGCTCCAAAAAAAGCATCCGCTTATGCGGATGCTTTTTTTATTGCTATGTGGGGGAATAAAGAGGAATTATTTGTCCTCCCGCGGCATTTGTGGGGCTTGTAAGAATATGAAAATAGTGGTAAAATACTTGGAAATACAAGCTTCCCGGGGAGGAAATATGAAAAAGATCGCTTTTATCGGCTGCGGAAATATGGGCAGCGCCATTGTTCGCGGGGTATGCGCAAGGGTGGACAGCAAAAGTGTATATCTTGCAAACCGCACCCGCAGCAAGGCGGATTCTCTTGCGGATGAGTGCGGCTGCAATGTGTGCGCGGATAACCGTGAGGCTGCAAAGGATGCCGATTTCATTTTCCTCGGTGTCAAGCCATGGCAGATTGCCGATGTTATAAAAGAGATTGCCGATGTGCTTAAGGGTAATGAGCTTATAGTGTCCATGGCTGCAGGTGTACCCGGAAGCGTTATGGCCGCGCTTCTTGCCGAAAAGGGCAATGGCGTTGTCCGCATAATGCCCAACACTCCCTGCGCAATAGGCGAAGGACTCATTATAATCTCCGCATATGATGGAGTCAGCGAGGAGCGCATTAAAGAGCTCGAGGAAATTCTTGCCGGCTGCGGAATGATAGGACGCTGCAGCGAGGAGCAGGCCGAAGCGGCAATGACCGTTGGCGGCTGCACCCCCGCATTCACTTATATGTTTATTGAAGCCCTTGCCGATGGCGGTGTGAGAACCGGCATAAAGCGCAGCGATGCTATGCTCTGGGCTGCTCGGGCCGTGGCGGGTGCTGCAAAGCTTGTGATAGAAAGCGGCGAGCATCCCGGCGCGCTTAAAGACGCTGTCTGCTCTCCCAAGGGCGCAACGATAGAAGGCATACGCACTCTTGAAATGAATGCATTCCGCGGCGGGGTTATGGATGCCGTGGTTGTGGCGGCGAAGCGCAGCGCTAACATGGATTAAAGCGCTGATACAGTTGATTCTTTCGAAAGAGGTATATTAACTTGGCGGCTAATAAGAGAAAAAGGGGAGCGCTTTTGCAATATAACGCCCCTACAACTCTGACCTTTTCCCTTTTGTGTCTGTTCGTCTTGTTTCTGGATTTTATAACGGACGGCAACTCAACGGTGAAGCTTTTCTGTGTTTACCGTTCATCATGGTCAGATCCTTTGAGCTACATAAGAATATTCACCCATGTGTTGGGACACGCTGATTTTTCCCATCTTACAGGCAATCTGGTGCTTATGCTTGTTGTGGGTCCCGCTCTTGAAGAGCGTTACGGCAGCGGAAATATGTGGTGGGCAATCGTGGTGACTGCCCTTGTCTCCGGTATTATCCAGTGCCTTATTTTCCCCGATACGGCGCTGATGGGAGCCAGCGGCATAGTGTTTATGATGATAATCATCTCGTCTCTGGGCGGAATGAGAGGCGGAATACCCATAACCCTCGTTCTGGTGTTTATCATTTATATAGGCGGAGAAATCTATAACGGCATAACCACCCATGATAATATCTCCCAGATAACCCATATTGTGGGCGGCATCTGCGGAGCAATAATGGGCATCGGTATGAGAGCCCGCGGCAGAAGATAAAAAAGCAAGCAGTTTTGTAACTGCTTGCTTTTTTATGTCTTATTATTTGTTGTCCTCTTTATTGTCCTCCTGCTTGGGAGCGGGGGCTTTGCGGGGAGCTCTCTTTTTCTTGACAGAGCGCACAACTATAATCACCACAACTGCGATGATGACGAGCCAGATGATCCAGCCTACCCAGTGGCGTGCGAAGCGGAGGGCGAAGTCCTGAAGGTTATCCACAAATCTGGAGCTGCCCCGCTTGAAGGCCTCGGCCAGCTTTGCGCCGAAACCGATAACGGGCTCTTCAACCTCGGTGAGCACATAAACCTCCTGGAGGTAGATGCTGATGGTGGAATAGCCAACGAGGGAGTCATACTTGCGGAGAGTTCCGGTGAGCTGCTCGATCTGATACTCGGTCTCGCTGAGAGCGTTTTCCAGATCAATGATATCCTCCATGTTCTCGGCCTTAGCAAGAAGGTTCTGGAGGCGCTCCTGCTTTATCTTCTGGGTCTCAAGACGAGCCTCGGTGTCGTAGTAGGCCTCGCTTATGTCGGTGGCGCTGCGATCCATAGAGTTGAGCTGGCAAAGCTCACCCACGGAGGAGCAGAAGGAGTCGAAATTCTTGGCGGGAACGCGGACGGTGTAGTTGCCGGAGCGGTAGGTGCCGTAGTTGTTCACATTGCTGCGCTCGAAGTAGCCGCCCATCTTGTTTACGAGAGCCTCAAGACCTGCCACAGACTCGTCAAAAGCGGTGGTCTCAAGCTCCATGTTGGCTTTATAGATGAGCTTGGTGTTTGCGGGCAGACCGCTGCCTGCGCTGTCCTCGGAAGGCTCAGCAGGTTCGGGGTCTTCAACTGCGTAGCCGTAGTCATAGCTCACCTCGGGCATGGGCGCGGGAGCTGCGGGCTCTGCAGGTGCTGCGGGATCAGCAGGTGCTGCGGGGTAAGCAAGAGAATCCTTGGTGGCGCTGGCTCCGCAGCCGCAGAAGAGGCTGATTGCAAGAACGATGCAGAGAATAATGGATATACTGCGTTTCATCTTTTTGTCCTCCTTTGTTTTGGTAATGTCGCTTTACTTCTATGACGGAAAAATCGGGAAAAAGTTTCAGCCCGAGGGCAAAAATATGGAATTTTCAATAAAATTATATAACATTGCTTTCCTTGACACAAGAGCCTTTGTCATGGTAAATTAAATGGGCTGAAAAGTTGATATGGAGGTGTATCGAAGTGGTCGTAACGAGGCTGACTCGAAATCATATTTTTCGATACCCCCACAGTAAAAAATAAATATGGAGACGTATCGAAGTGGTCATAACGGGGCTGACTCGAAATCAGTTTGGGAGCAATCCCACGTGGGTTCGAATCCCACCGTCTCCGCCATAAAACCCTTTAAAACACTATGTTTTTGAGGGTTTTTCTTTTTTGAAACAATGGGTATATCCCAAAGAAAAAGTGTTATCAAATAAGGAATGTTATCACGAGAAACTGTGATAACATTCCTTCCTCTATTCTAGAGAATAATTGGAGACCTACAGCAAATGTTGTAAAAATGTTATAAAACTCGCTCTGTAACCCAATAAAGCGCAGTGCGTAGATATGGCAAGATACATAAAGTTTTTTAGGAGGAATCGTGGATATGCAGATTGATATGAGCAACAACGAGGTGACCCTATCGCAGGAAGCGGCTTTATTGATGCGAACCTTGTCCGGCGCATACTGCGCTCCCTTTTGGGACGGGCTGTATGAGGTGACTGGTAATATTGAGGTGATAGAAGGCGTAAGGGCCGCACTCGATGCACTTCATATGGCAAAGAAGGACCTTGAAGCATTTAAACTTTTACTTTCTTTATATGACCTCGCTGCGTTGGACCTTCCGGGTGATGTTGCGGATTTGGAGGTGTATCCTGAAAATGTACAGGTGTTTATTAGAGAATTCTTATTGGATACGGAGGATTTGATATATGATTTTAGGGATGACCTATGTATATGAGGGCGAAGCCCTCATGCAAATGAAAGGTAGAAGAGCAGTTCTAAAATTGATTGTCAGCACTTGAGATTTGTAGTAACATTAAATGGAAGGCGGTGGTGATATGGAGTGCAATCATTATTTAAAAATTGAGGACAATGTTAAAGAACTGCCAAGAAATGTGGTTATTGCTGCAAGTAGCCTTATTCCGGGAGTAGGAGGTGTGTTATCACTATTTTTAGACAAATACCTTCCGAGTACAATTGAAAAAAGAAGGGAAGAGTTTTTGATAAAGCTATCTTCTGATATGGAGCAGTTGCCCAAAGAAGTAATTTCGCTGCTTGCCACCAATGAGGAATACCACTCTATCATTATCAAGGTGTTCAGGGAGGTAACACAAGAAAACCAAGAAATTAAAATCAATGCCATTCCGAAATATTCTTATTAATACTGCATTACATTTAGGAGATAAGACCAATGAAAACGAATTCTATATAAGGTTGGTATCAGAACTTACATCTGACCAAATGAAAATACTGCAGTTATTCTATCGGAGAGACAAAAAAGGAGAAGTAATATTCACCGACATAAATAAGTATATTACGGAAAATTATCCGAACATAGACAGTTCTTATCGATTCACACTTGTTACTGAATTGCTGAGAACAGGGATTATTTCCGGAGCGCAAGGAATCCAAAAACAAAAGGGAGAAGGCCACCATTTATCGGATTTTGGAGAGCGTTTTATTGATTTCGTGTTTACTCCGAATGAAATACAAGACACACTGCAGAATTAAAAAGTAGTCCTTATTTTACATAGCCGTTCTCGGTCAACCGAGGGCGGCTATTATCATATTTACGGAAAGGAGTATCTATAAATGGCGAAGTATAAAGTAATCGCCATTGCCAACCAAAAGGGTGGCGTAGGGAAAAGCACAAGCGTATACAACATTGCTGCTGGGCTTGCCATGAAAGGCAAGAAGGTACTTGCAATTGACGTTGACCCACAAGGAGATCTTACAAAAATGCTCGGGCAACGCAGAACCTATGAGATTGAAAACACACTGAGCACCGCTATGAACGCAATCATCACCCATACACAATTAGACAAACATCCCGAAATTTTGCAACACCACGAAGGCTTTGACTTCGTACCGGCAAACCGCACACTATCCGCTGTGGAAGTAGGCCTCGTGAATGTAATGAGCCGCGAAACCGTACTGCAAACATACATTGACACGATAAAACATAACTATGATTACATTCTGCTTGACTGCAGACCTTCTCTCGGCATGTTGGTCATCAACGCCCTCTCTGCCGCAGATTATATAATAGTTCCCGTACAGGCAGACTATCTTGCAGCAGAGGATATGACAGAACTAATCGTAACAGTAAACAACATAAAGCGTCAGATCAACCCCGCCTTGGGAATAGGCGGGGTATTTTTTACGATGGTCAACGAAACAAATTTCCGCAAGGAAGTTGTTGCCTCTGTAAGAGAAAATTTTGGCAAGCATCTGCCTGTATTTAATACCGCAATCCCTGCTACTGTTCGGCTCGCAGAAATCAGCACCGCAGACAAAAGTATATTCAAGCATGAACCCAAAGGCCGTGCAGCTGCAGCCTACAGCGAACTTGTTAAGGAGGTGATGAAGATTGGCGAAAAGCAGCGTATCAAGCAAGCTGACAAGAGTAGATGAGCTCTTTACTACTCAGTCAGAGCGAGATGAAACCAAACGCGAGAGTGTGAGGGATATTCCCTTATCCCAGATAAAAGACTTCCCCAATCATCCATTTAAGGTCCGCAGCGATGACTACATGTTGGAGCTTGCTGAAAGCATTCGTCAGCATGGCGTTCTGGTACCTGCGCTTGTGCGTCCTCTTGATGACGGAACATATGAAATGGTAGCCGGACACAGACGCCGCCATGCGAGCAAGCTTGCCGGCTGTAAAAGTCTCTCCTGCATAGTGCGCGAGCTCAGCGACGATGAAGCAACCATAATCATGGTGGATAGCAATCTGCAACGCGAGACTGTTCTCCCTTCGGAAAAAGCATTCGCATATAAAATGAAGCTCGAAGCTATGAAACGGCAAGGGCAACGCACGGATTTAACTTTGTCGCCACCGGCGATGAAGTTAGACACCGCCTCTTTATTGGGAAAGCAAAGCGGAGAAAGCAGAGACCAAGTGTTCCGTTTCATCCGCCTTACGAACCTCATTCCCGATATTCTTGACATGGTTGATGCCAGCAAAATAGCCCTTAGACCAGCCGTTGAGCTCTCATATCTACCCGAGGACCACCAACACAGCCTATATGAAACCATGTGCTGTGAGGACTGCACACCTTCTCACGCACAGGCAATAAAAATGCGAAAATTTGCTGATCAAAACAAACTGACGGAAGAAGTTATCCTGTCAATCATGCAGGAGGAGAAACCAAATCAAAAAGAGCAATTTAAGATTCCCAAAGAGCGCTTAGCCAAATATTTTCCCGCAGGGACGCCTGCACAAAAAATGGAGGCCACCATTATCCGGGCGCTGGAATTCTACCGCAGACGTCAGCGGGATATGGAGAGATAAATGAAAAATGTACAATTCAACACCACGGCATCAGTGCGCCCATTTGGAAATAGCATAGCAGTCCTCTGTCGCGCCCCCCCTCTCACACTCTCCCCCCTATTACCAGCTGTTACCAGCCGAAAAGAGATAGTTTATCAGTTAGATTTGCAGATTTGGAAGAAATAAATATATAAGATAGAATTGGCATCAAGGAGGTGCCAAAGAATGAAAAAGGCATTAGTTATTACCGTCCTGCTTTTGGCTGGCTTGGTCGGATGTGGTCGAGTACCTGAAGCAGAACCGCAAATAGGAGAAATTGTTCAGGTGGATTCTGTGGTAGATCTACCCGTCGAAACCCAGCCGACACCAACAGGGCCTGAGATCAGCAAGGATGAAAAGTATGGCAACAAGGTAGAAATTCCGGTTCGAAACGAGGTTGTTACACCAGAACCGGAAGTAATCCCCAAGGAAGCGCCCCTGCTGCCTCAAGGCGGAGGGGCCGTAGAACAAGCGCCTGTGGTCAATGTTCCTGCACAGGGGGAGCCTACTGTGGAGGACCCAGAGCCGCCTGTGGTTGAAGCTACCACTTCAACACCGGAGCTAACAGACACTCCACATACGGAAGAACCAGCAGAGGAACAGGAGAGTAACAGAGTAGAAGAAGTAGAAGCTGAAGAGCCCATTGAAGAGATACAGGAAGCTATAGATTCCAACGCCATAGCAGCTTATGCAAGGGCCTACGCTGCTTCTCTTGGGTTTGTCATCGATACATCTCTGGGACAAGGCAATTCGGGATATTATCCTCCGGATTATCGTCCTATCAACACAATGCAGGATGGGTATAATGCTGCTGTTGGCCTCGTAGCTGCTACCAAAAATCAGCTTAACAGCAGATTCTCCGCCGAGCATAGTGGTGTTCTGGTAGACGAAGCATACGGACTTGTCAGAGCCAACTGTCAGGTAGTCTTCAGCCATACCGATGCAGTGGGAGACTGGTATTATATCTACGTTTTCTACGGATAATCCACAGCAGTATCTCAACTGAACATTTCAAAGCCCCGTTACTAGCGGGGCTTTTTCTATTCGGAAGGAGGAAATCAAAGAAGCGATGAAATCAAAGCGCATCATTTCGCTATTTCTGGTATTCATCCTGATGCTCTCCATGCTCCCAATGATTTATGCTACGGATACAGCCGATACGGCTGTTTCGCGGGAGGAATCATCTGATGGAGAGGGAGATATCACCGAAACGGATACCGAAGAATCAGAACTCGACCCTGCCCTGGCAAACGCTGGCTTCACTACTGACAGCATAGAGAGCAGCGTTGTCAATTTGGAAACGGCGGGCACCTTTGCCATGACCAGAGCCGCAACTAAAACCGGTACCCTGCGCAACTGTGACCAGATGAACATGAGACTGAACGGTAGTGTCGCTCAGGGCTTCCATTTCTTTGACATGGACGGAAAGGCCCCCTGGGAATACTCCAATATGCTCTACTGCCTTGAGCAGTACAAGTCCTTCAGCATAGGCATCGACCATACAGGCTCAGGCAATCTGCCCATTGACGGCACAGCCACGAACCACGGTGAATCTGTCTGGTATGGCCTGAGTGCAGATCAGCGAGTTGCTATCGGTCTTATTCTTCTGTATGGCGCTCCCACTAAAATCTGGGACGAGGAGTGGGGCTTCAATGCTGTGGGTGACTGGAACATGCATAACCCCAATATCGGCTACCGCTTTGCAACTCAGGCTCTCGTTTGGGAAATTACCGGAGGCGGTAGGTCTCCTACGCCGCCATATACCCGTAACCGCAGCTATTGGTATGACCTTGCTGTGGGTATGTGTATGAGTGAGGATGGTACCATTGACTATTTCAAACAGGCCTATGACCAGATAGTAAGTGACCTTCAGCAGCACAATACCATTCCCAGTTTCACCGGGGATTTTGCAGCTACAGCACCCGAAATCGTGCTGAACGGAAACAGCATCACCCTGACAGACAGTAACAGTGTTCTCTCAAAATTCACATTTACGAACACAGACGGTGTCTCCTATACGAAAAACAGAAATGATCTTACGATTGCTGTTTCGGGCGCGGTACCCACCACTGTACAAAGCGCACTTGCCACACTGCCTGATCCAAAATCCACACTCTATGAAGTATGGAGCAACGAGTTCGACTACACGAAACAGGCCTGCGTAAGAATCGCCGTTCCGGCAAGTGACCCAGTACCAGCCTACTTCAAGCTGAAGACCTCCAGCGGTTCGCTGAGCCTAAAGAAGACTACAGAGGACGGTCAGAACCTATCTGGCTGGAGCTTTGGCATATACTCAGACGCTGAGTGTACAAAACTGCTATCCGGACCTCATACCACGGATGCTGGTGGCAATATTTCTGTTAGCGGACTTCTGGTAGGAGATGTCTGGGTGAGAGAAGAGGGCCATGCAGATGTCGAAATCAATGCCCGATACAAATGCGACAGTCCTAATCCTCAGAAAGTAACAATCGCTTCAGGACAAAGCGCGTCAGTAAGCTTCCTCAACAAGCTGAGTAAAGGCACAGTGAAAATCATCAAGACTCTTGCAGATCCCAGTCAGGGCACTGTGGAAGGCTGGACCTTCGGTATTTCTCTAATTACCGAGGAGAACGGTAAGACAGTGTATAAGAACGTAGCCACAGCAACTACAGGCAAAGATGGCATCATCATGCAGGAACTGGAGCCCGGTGACTATATCGTCACTGAGGTGCTGGAAGAAGGCTCTGCCTGGGAAAGTATTTCAGGTGCATCACAAACCATTCGATTAGAGGCAGGACAGACTGCGGAGGTCTCCTTTGTGAATGCACTGCGCAACGGAAGGATATGTATTCAGAAGGTAAACACCAGAGGTGAGCCTTTGGCGGGGGTAGAGTTTCTTCTGGAATGGAGCCAGGACGGAACAAACTGGACTCCTGCAAACTCTGGAGGGACCGGCAGCTGCAGCAGTCCCGGTCTTAAAGACGGCAAGCTTGTTAGCGGCGCAGACGGAGTTGCAGCCTTTGAAGGGCTGAATCCTAAGCTGCTATACAGACTAACGGAAACGCAAACTTTACCCGGCTATGAGCTTCTGCAGGGTGTAGCCTATGAAGGCCCTCTTCCTGAGGATGAGTGTTTCATGCTTGGTATTACCGTTGTGAACGCAGAGAGCTTTAAGCTTCCAAGCACAGGCGGAGCCAGCTTCAAGCTTATTCCCGCAGCTATACTAATAGCTGCTTTCGCAGTTTGCGGAGCCTTTTTCGTCCTTAGGAAAAGAGAAATAGAATGAAAGTGAATATGCAGATTTATAAGGCCAGGGATCGACCCTGGTTTTTTTGATGCCCATTTTCAAACAGATAACTAAAAACGAAAGGAAAGAATGCCCAATGAAACGAATAAAGAAAATCCTTACCCTCTGCCTTGCACTTGTGATGATGCTCAGCTGTATCTCCGCAGTGCATGCAGCCGATGTGGACGATGCCACTATCGACACTACCCGCAGTGGCTCCCTCACGATCTACAAGTATGACCTTACCAACGCCGAAAAAGACGGCGTTTGGGACAGCTCCTATGTATCCACCGGCGTTATGGACCAGAGCGGTGTTGTTGATATCCTCGGCGGAGCTATCCGCGAAGGCGACACCGACAATGAATCCGACCTTGGCAACAGCAATGTGAGCTACGGCTATGCAATCAAGGGCGTTGAATTCAGCTACCTGAAGATT
>JAZNZR010000009.1:0-20283 GCA_045595025.1 Oscillospiraceae bacterium
GCCACAGCGGCGCCAGCTTTCCAGCATGCATACACGTCGTCAGCAATCTCGGACGGAGTCATGGGCACGTTGGGATTGTTCTCCTTCTTGGGCCATGCACCGGTAGTCGCCACGGTAATAATTGTCTTCTTAGCCATATTCAATCACCTATTTACAAAATTGAGAGAACGGGCGGAAAGGCCTCGGAACGAGATACTTTCCGCCCGCTGAAAGAAGTTCTTACTTGTTGCGGTTGAACAGCTTCTGGATGTACTCCAGGCCGGAGTCGCCGTTGCCTTCCTTCTCGCCGTAGCCGGTGCCGCCGTACTTGTAAGTACGGGTGGGAACGCCCTTCACGAGCAGGTCTTCGTCGATCTCAGCAGAGCAGCGAGCCATGGAGCCGTCGCCCATGTACCAACGCAGGGGGAACCAGTTGAAGCGGAACCAAACGCCGTGAGGAATCATATCCAGATCGCCGCCCAGGTTCTCAACGCCAACGATGCCGTGGCCCAGCATCTGCTTGTGGCAGGGCTCCCAAGTGCCCCAGCAGCCGATGGCTTCCAGATCGCCGTACAGCTCGTCATAAGCTTCCTGACCGTGCAGCTTGATGTAATCGAACTTGTCGAACTCAGCCCATGCTTCCTCGCCGAAGAGCTTCTTGTACTCGTTGATGAGGGTGTCGCCGGTTGCGCCCAGCAGATCCATACGGGTCATGCCGTTAAGGCTCATTGCGGTGTGGAGGGGATGGTCAAGAGCCTGGCCGTCCATAGCAACGCACTTAACCTTGTTCTTAACGAACCACTTACCAGCCTCAACGCCGGTACCAGCAGCATAGTGATAGTATGCCTTGGAGTCGTCCAACAGGCGGTGCATACCGGTGTTCAGGCAGATGATCTTGCCTTCCAGGTCAGCCTGGTTGATGCCGTACTTTTCGCAGGCAGCGTCAAGGTGCTTATCGGTGATAAGACCCCAGGGCTCGATATCGATCTTCAGAACGATAGCCTGGCCGGTGTAAGCATCGATGGGCATCTCGTGGGAATAACGAGCGCGGCGTCCGTCGAACTCATACTCCATAACGTGGCGGGGAGCATCGCAGTGGGTGCCGGTGTGCATGGTGCAGGTGATTCTCTGAGTGAGAACGCCGCCCTTAGCCATGGAATGAGCGCCAACGATGTCGGGCTTATCGAAGTAGGGCCAACGGGGAATTTCTGCACTGAAAGGATGGGTCAGGTCAACAAATACGGTTTTTCCCATTTTAAGGTTCCTCCTAGAATTATATGTTTTTTAATTTAGTTATTCTTGAGCATGCGAACGAGATATTCGTTCAGTGCGGCGTTGGACTCGGCAATCTGCTCGGGAGTCCAGCTCTGGAAGCCTTCGCCGCTCTTGAAGCCGAGCTTGCCTTCCTCGCGGAGCTTGGTCAGCAGGGGGCTGGGCTTGTGGGAATCTTCAAGGTGCTGGAGAATATAGTCATGGATGTTGTAGGTCAGGTCAAGACCAACCATGTCGGCGTTCTCGATGGGTCCCAGCTGGGGCAGACGCAGACCGAAGGAGTACTTAACAGCCTTGTCAACGGTTGCTGCATCGGCGATGCCGTTCTCAACGATGGAGATGGCTTCGCGCCAGAGAGCGTGCTGCATGCGGTTTGCGATGAAGCCGGGAACGTCCTTCTTGCAGAGAACGGGCTCCTTGCCGACAGCAGCAAGAACTTCCATAACGGTGTTGGCGGTCTCGTCGCTGGTGGCGTCGGACTTGACGACCTCAACCAGAGGAATGAGATGGCCGGGATTCCAGAAATGAGTTCCGACGAAGCGCTCGCGATACTTCAGCTCGGCGCTGATCTCGCTGGGGCTCATAACGGAGGTGTTGGTGCAGAAGATGGTATCGGGACGGCAGCGCTCTTCCAGCTTTGCGAAGGTTTCGCGCTTGACCTTCATATCCTCGAAAACAGCCTCGATGACCAGGTCAGCCTTCTTGATAAGATCGCTGTCCAGATCGGTGGTGAAGCTGATGCGGCTCAGACGGGCCTCCAGTTCCTCCTCGGGAAGTCCGAGGGGCTCGGTGTTCTTACGGATGCCGGCGTAAACGTCGGTGGGGAAAAGGTCATAAACGGTGATATCGTATGCGGGATTGGAGGAAAACACGAAGGCAATGTTCTTGCCCATCATGCCGCCGCCGGCGATAAGTACATTTTTGATTTCCATATTCGCCTTTGCCTCGCTTTATCAGACAACCAGATAACCGCCGGAGCAGTCGCAGTTAGCGCCGGTGATGAAGTTGGAAGCGTCGGAAGAGAGGAAGAGAGAATAGCCAACGAAATCGGAGGGCTCAGCAAGACGTCCGATGGGCTCGCGGGCCAGGAAGTTTTTGTAGACTGCAGACTCGGGGTCGAACATCCACTCGGTGAGCTCGGAGCGGAAAACGGTGGGGCAGATGGAGTTTACGCAGATGCCGTACTTTGCGCTCAGGTCGCATGCAAGGCAGGATACCATCAGGTCAGCGCCGCCCTTGGAGGTGCAGTAACCGGTGTAGTTAGCCATGCCGCGCTTGGAGCGCTGAGAGGTGACGACGACCATCTTGCCGCCCTTAACGCCGGTCTCTTCAACCTGCTTGACCATCTGGTGAGCAACAGCCTTGGTGACAACATAAACGCTCTTGCAGTCTGCGTCCATGATGTACTGCCAATCCTCAACGGACTGCTCGAGAACGTTCATGGGCTTGTTGTAGCCGTGGCATACAGCAAGGATGTCGATGCGGCCATACTTCTCAACGCAGGCAGCAACAACAGCGTCGAACTGCTCAACATTGGAGGGGTCAGCGGTAGCGAATGCGCAGTCGATGCCTTCAGCAACGAACTCGTCCTGAAGAGCCTGGAGCTTATTTGCATTGCGGCCGGTCATGAAGACCTTTGCGCCTGCATAGCCGTAAGCCTTTGCGAGAACGCAGCCCAGAGCGCCGGTAGCGCCGGTAACGAGAGCAACCTTGCCCTCAACGGAAAACATATTGTTTACAAAACTTTTTTCAACAGCAACCATTTTGGTTTTCCTCCGTTAATAATTATTTGTTATGCCTGGGGATAGTTTATAATAACAAGCATCTTTGCAGGCTTGTCGCTTGCGTTTACGAGTCCGCGGCCCTCATTGGGAGGGAAGGAGATGGACTGCATGGGACCGACAACATACTTATTGCCTTCCTTGTCGGTGACGGTCATTTCGCCTTCGAGGACGAAGTAAACCTTTTCCAGGGGGTTATCGTCATATGCCCAGTCTGCGCCGCCGCCGGGCTCAAACTCGGAAATGCCGATCCAGAACTTGTCTGCATTGGTCTCGTCTTTGCCGTGATAACGCTTGCAGGTCACGCCGAAGTGGCCGGCAGGAAAATAAGGTTCCAGTTCTTCATAAGTACGTTTAATCATAGCCATATTTCCTTTCTTTTTGCAAAATTGCATTTTATTACAGCACAATGCTTCATAATATTTTACACCTCTTGCAGCCGTATTGTCAATTAACTAACAGCAACAAAATAGGTGTTCAAAATTGTTTATGAGGCACTAAAGAGGGCATAGTTTCGCCATCTTTTCACGCAATAAAATTATATATCATAACGCCTTGATTAGCTACTGAAAATGTTGTAAAATAATTATAACCTTTTGGTTAATCTGTCGAGAAGGGAGGAATGTTGAAAATGACAAACGGACAGATAAACTGCTTTTTGAAGGTTGTTGACGAGGGAAGCTTCGCCAAAGCCGCAGCAGCTCTTTTCATTTCCCAGCCCGCGATAAGCAAAAGCATATCCAAAATGGAGGAGGAGCTGGGCTTTGACCTGCTGGAGCGAAAAATAGGTGCCTTGCAGCCCACTGCCGCCGGGCGGGCTCTCTACCATTTCCTCAAGACAAGCCTTGAAAACTATAATGAGCTCATAGCCGAGATACAGGCCTCCCTATCCAAGCTCAGCGGCACTGTGAGACTTGGCTGCCCCGAAACATGGAATCCCTCCAAGTTTTACGACAAAATAATCGAACATTTTGAAAGACTTTATCCTTCTGTAAGCCTTAGTCTGGAGTGCGGGTCTATCCCTCACCTTATTTCCAAGCTTCAGTCCGGCAAGCTGGATATTCTCATAAGCCACGAGTTCCATCCTCCCGTGCAGTACGGCTTCACTGTTCGCCGTCTTACGGATACTGGCTGCGGCCTGCTCTACTCCAATGCATATTTCAAGGATGTGCAGAGTCTTTCCGACCTGAAGGACGCGGATTTCCTGCACTTTGACAGCGATGTTGAAAAAAAGTTCAGCACCCTTGTAAAGCGGGTATGTCAGAACTCCGGTTTCTGCCCCAGCTTCAAAAACTGCGGGCAGTTTGCTTCCGCCCTTTTCAAAATGTCCTGCGGTCAGGGCGTTATGTTCTTCACGGATTGGGACAATGCAATCAATAATCGCTCCTACACTTACCTGCCCCTTGATTACCGCTGCACGGTAAACATCATATATCCCTCCGTTGCACAAAATGCCAAAACCCATATTTTCGCCGAGGAACTCATAAAGCTTTTCAGCGAAAACAGCGGTGAATAAAAAAGGAGACCCACTTATGAAAGAGCGTTCACTTAACATACTCAGGGAGCTTTCCAACGCCCCCGGCGCCCCCGGATTTGAGGACGCCGTTGTTGCCGTTGCCCGCAAATATGTGGATACCATCGGAAAAATTGAAGAAGACTTCCTCCGCAACCTTTATATCCGCCGCAAGGAAAACACCGGCTCAAAGCCCATCGTCATGCTGGATGCCCACTCCGATGAGGTCGGTCTCATCATTCAGCACATCAAGCCCAACGGCACCCTCCGCTTCCTCCCTCTCGGCGGCTGGAACAAAAACGCCCTCCCCTCCAGTAAGGTTCTGGTGCGAAATGCCCTCGGCGAATACATCCCCGGCATTATCGCCGCAAAACCCGTTCATTTTATGAGCGCTGCAGAGAGACAAAATCCCGCTCTGGAAATGGATGATATGGTTATCGATATTGGCGCCTGCTCCGCCAAGGAGGCAAAGGAGGATTTTCACATCCGCATAGGTGAACCCGTTGTCCCCGCAACGGAGTTTGAATACGATGAAAAGCATGATCTGCTTTTCGGCAAAGGCTTTGACTGCCGCATAGGCTGCGCCGCAATGATAGAAGCACTGCTTCGTCTGGAAGGCAAGGAACTTCCCTGCGATGTTGTGGCAGTCCTCTCCACTCAGGAGGAAATGGGCCCTCGCAACAGCAAGGTTACCGTCCACCATATAAATCCCGATGCCGCCATCGTCATGGAGGGCTGCCCCGCCGACGATACCTTCACTGAGGAATATGCCATCCAGACCGCTCTGGGAAAAGGTCCCATGTTCCGCCATATGGATGTTTCCGCAATATGCTCTCCCCGCTTCCAGCGCTTCACCCTTGATCTGGCAGAGAAAAAGGGCATTCCCGTTCAGGAGGCAGTGAGAAAAGGCGGCGGAAACAATGCCGCCTCGATCCAGACCACTTTAGACGGTGCTCCCTCCGTTGTTGCGGGCATACCCGTCCGCTACGCCCACACCACCAACTGCATCAGCTCCGGGGCGGATTTTGAAACCACCGTTGAAATGATTATCGCCCTTCTGGAAAACCTCACTCCCGAAGTTATCGCGAGTTTCTGACAGCAAACGGAGGTGCGGCAAAAATGACCGAAAAGGAAAAGATGCTCAGCGGCCAATGGCATGACGCGAATTTTGATGAGGCGCTTCTGAAAGAGAGAAGTGCCGCGGAGGGGCTGTGCTATGATTTTAATATGGCCAAGCCGGGCAGCGAGGAACAAAGCTCAGCTTTGCAGAAGCTCCTTGGCACCTCCCTGCCGGAGGGGCTCACCGTATTGGCCCCTGTTTACTTTGACTATGGCATATACACCCACTTTGGCAAGGGGACGTTTGTTAACCACGGCTGCTATTTCATGGATGGCGGAACGGTCCGCATCGGAGAAAATGTGTTCATAGGTCCCTTCTGCGGCTTTTATACCGCATCCCATCCATTGAACTATGCGGAAAGAAATACAGGTCTTGAAAAAGCTTTGCCTATAGTAGTCGGAGATAATTGCTGGTTTGGAGCAAATGTCTCCGTCCTGCAGGGAGTTACCATCGGTGCGGGCTGCGTAATAGCCGCCGGAAGCGTTGTTACTCAGGACATACCGGAAAACTGCCTTGTCGCAGGTGTTCCCGCCACTATTAAAAAGCGCTTGAATCTTTGATAAATTCCGTTTTTCTTAAGCATCAGCCATTACCCACGCCGAAACCGTCAACCTGATTGTTTATAGGCTTAATCAGCTTGAAAAGAAGCAGGATCTGCACAATAACGCCGTTGCAAGGTTTTATAAGGTTGAACGCAAACTGGGTATTGATAAAGAAGGCCAGGGATTTCCCTGGCCTTCTTTTTTGTTGTTATTACACGGGGCAGTCCAACAGTTGCATTGACATTTAGCTCCGTGTCCCTGTTGTGGTTTTTGGTGAATTACTCCTGATCCCAGTCGGTGATGATTCCGGCAACATATCTGGCGAGCTTGGTCAAGTCATAGGAGCTAATATAGCCGTCCCTGTTGGTATCGGCATTTGACAGTGCAGTCCCAGTGACAAATTCAATACCCGCAACATGGCGAGCAAGAAGCGTCAGATCTTCAGCGCTCACAATTCCGTCATTGTTCAGATCACCCTGAACCGCACCACAGCCAGCGCAGATGCCGTTTTCGTAGGTGTGGTCACCGGCTTCTTTCTCAACAATGTTCTTTTTGTAACCGCAATCGCAGGTATCGTAGGAATATCCCTCTTCGGTGCAAGTTGCTTCCTTACTTACCGCTCTCCAATGATTATCACGGCCACTGCAGGAATAGTGTACATAGTCAACCTCAGGCCGATTATCGCCCAGCACTGTCCAATCTTCAGATGTGCCACCGTAATAGACATCGGTTAGGTCGCAATTGTAGAATGCCTTGTAGCCAATGCTGGTAACGCTTTTCGGGATATAGACCTCTGTCAGCGTATCGCAATTTTCAAATGTATAACTCTTAATGGCGGTTACGCTTTCCGGTATTACTGCTTTTGTCAGGCTGCTGCAACTACTAAATGCACCAGAGTCAATTGTAGTTACGCCATTGGGAATGATGATCTCCTTCAGGCTGCTGCAACGACTAAATGTATTAGTGCCAATTGTGGCAACACCTTCAGGAATATTTATTTCTATCAGGGCACTACACTCAAAGAATGCCCGGTATCCAACGGCAGTAACACTATCAGGCAATTTGATACTCTCCAAATTGGAGTGATCTTCAAATGCACAATCACCAACGGATGTAACGCCTTCAGTAATAATGACAGAAGTTATATCTGTGATGTAATCCTCCCAAGGCAGATCAGCGAGCAAATAACTAGGCATATCTCCCGTACCGGAGATTGTCAGTGTACCAGTCTTGTCCAGCACCCATGTCAGATTGTTACCGCAGGTGCCGCTTGCAGGAAGTTTAACATCACCGCAGACTGTGCATACAAAATCCGCTCCGTATTTGTGGCCGGGAGCAGGGATAACTTCGCTTTCGAAGTAGTCGCAGCGAGAGCAATCTCTGCGCTTGCTACCATCTACAGTGCAGATAGGCTCATCGGTGGTGACCCAATCGCTCATTTCATGGCCGAGAGCATCTGCTTCGTCATCAGTGTAGGAATCTCCGCAAGCACAGGTATATGTGGTATAGCCTTTTTCGGCACAAGTGGGAGGCGTGGCTATGGCCTCGTAGCTGTGGCCGCTTGCGGGAACAACCTCGGTCTCGAAGTAGTCGCAGCGAGAGCAATCTCTGCGCTTGCTACCATCTACAGTGCAGGTAGGCTCATCGGTGGTGACCCAATCGCTCATATCATGGCCGAGAGCATCTACTTCGTCATCAGTGTAGGAATCTCCGCAAGCACAGGCATAGGTGGTATATCCATCTTCAGTACATGTAGGAGGCGTGATGGTAGCTTCATATTCGCACTCATGTACATCAGTGCTTATCCAATGGGCATACAGAATCACATTTTCGGTGACTACCGTGGATGATGTGTATTTTGTGCCGCCTTCGGCAGCGGTGAACCATCCCTCAAATTCATAATTGTATCTCGTGGCTTCGGGTAACTCTCCGATTGCCTTGCCGCTTTTGAGATTCTTGCTTGCAGCCAGATAGCCTTCTTTGGAGTCAAAAACGCTCACAACTCCGGTTTCATAGTTCAGATACACATACGCATTTTCAAGGTTCGCTGCATCACGAATAAATCTGCCCGGTGTGCCGCTCACGCTTCCGTGACCGGAAAGAACATAGCCCCCTTCGGGAACTGTCAGCTTATTTGTGCTACCGTATTCTCTGTACGCGGTTATTCTGCCGTTTGAGTCGACTGCAATTTCCGCTCCATATTCGTTAAAGGTGCTCTTTTTTCCGCTTTTGTTGAGTACTATAAGGCTATTGCTGGGGCGGCTGTCGCTGTTGATATAGGTGACATTGGACATCATCAGCACGTCAGGCAAAGTTCCGCCATTGGAATTGAATCTTACACTGTAGTCATATCTGTAGCGGGCATATACAGTCATATTTTCGGTAGGCACGGTGGATGAGGTCACCTTCGAACCGCCATAGGGTTCAGTGTACCATCCCACAAAACTCATACCGGAAAAGCTTGGAGTGGGCAGTGTTCCGATAGCCTTGCCCCCGGCAACGGTCACAGTAGAATTAGCTGTACTTCCACCGTTTGCATTAAATGTGATTGTGTATTTTTCTGTAATAGCATCTGTGTAATCACTCTTGTAGCTGTGGCCACATTTTGTGCATGTATATGTGGTGTAACCTTGGGATGTGGTAGTGGGGGCAGTTACCTTAGAAGAATAAGAGTGGCTGCAGGTAGCATCACCTGTAACTGTGAACGTTTTACTTAATATGGTTTTGGTTGTGCTGACTGTGCCTACTTCTTTTGAATTTATGGCATAATAAGATTCTGCTTTTACAATGATAGAAAGCTTATAAGTTCCTGCTTTTGTTATATCACTGAACTTTGTGTTATTAGCAATTGTGCTGTCAGCCATGCTGTATTTTGGCCAATTAATGTCCTTTGAAGCACCAACACCTATATAATTACCATTAGCGTCAGTTACTTTTGAGGTGACATTTCTCAGCTGCTGATATGTTGCGCCAAGGTCGCCTTTTATGGAGAAATCACTTCCAAGTTTAAGCTCCGTCGGCAGAGAAAGAGTGGACTCTTTTGCGTACAGGTCATCTGTAAGCTGAGTAAACTTTACATCACCCCCATACATATAGCCGGTCTTGCCGTTGTCTAAAGCAACCTTATACCACAGATTGCCGGGATCACCAAATTTGTTTCTAACGAGCCCGATAGCCGTATAGGTATCTCCCTTCTGGGCAGCATCTGACTCCATATCAACAGAATTCGGATCAGATTCTTTGCTGCAGGGTAGGCTCTTTACATATGTCTTTTCGTTAACCGTGAGCTTGCCATAGCAACGGTAAGTTTCGTCAATGTGATAATCAGGCAATGGAACAGAATATTGCGCCTTGATTGCGTTATAATAAAGCATACCGCATTCCCAACTATCGTAAACAGAGGACTTCGATAGATAGGTGGGGTCTTCCATTAAATCATTACTATACGGATCTATTGAATATTTAGAAACGTTTGACCATGAAGTATAAAATATTTGAAAATCGAGATGGTTGCCTTGTGACGATCCTGTGTTTCCGACTTTACCAATTTGTTGTCCTGCAACAACTGAAGCGCCATCTTTGACATCAGCGCATAAGAGGTGATTGTATTTTGAATATAATGTAACCTTATCACCATTTCTATCAATATAATTATGTTTAATAACTACATAGTTGCCATACGAACTATCGTGATAATATTTTCCGATGTCATGGACAGCCACGACTTCACCATCATAAGCAGCAACAACCTTCGCCCCTTCAGCCGCCGATATATCGATCGCCATGTGCAAAGCCGATCGATTTCCTTTATTATCATGAAAACAGCTTTGAATATTATGAGCAGAAGGGACTGGCCAAATAAAATCTCGATTGCCATAAACATATCGTTTGCCGAGAACAATTTCAGTGTCATAGGCAAATCCTTGCAACGGTAGTATGCCAACTACCATTATCACCACCAGCAGCATGCAGATAATTCTCCGAATACCTTTCATCTCTCAGCCCTCTTTTCTCCCGTATTGCAGACGAATTCTTAATATTCAAATGATATAATTATACAAATATAATGTATTACAATTTTTTCCAAAATACAATATGAACGCTATGGCAAGCGAACATATTCGGCGATTTAGTGGATTGAAGATTGGTATTTTGTGGAATTTGACAATATAAAAGGCCAGGAAAAATTCCTGGCCTTTTATATGCTGGGTGCATATTCTTCCTTCAGATCAAATGCAGTTTTTTCACAGTTGATGTGCTTATTTGAGGTTCCTTTATATAATCATTTTGACACATGGCACAACAAGGTTTATCTAACTGCAATAAATAAAGACAAAAGCCGGACTGCTTATTGCAGTCCGGCTTTTTTGCTTGTTTTTATTCTTTTACGATTTCGGGAAGCTCAACAACATATTCGTCGACGCTGTATTTGCTAAAACCTTCTTTGATGGTTTCTCTTCCCTTGGCGGCTCTGCCGTGACCCCAGCGGATGCCGTTTTCGTGAAGCTCCTGACCCGCAGGTGACCAGCGGCTCTTTGCTCTTTCCTCGGGAGTGAACTCAGCCACCACCTCGCCGTCCACCATTTTCAGCTTTGCCTTTGTCAGGCACTGGGGGCAATACCAGCCGTCAGCGCGCTTTTCAAGGAAAGTGCCGTGGCAATCGGGGCAGATTCCGGGTGTTCCCTTATATTCGAATTTCTCGCCATTTGCCTTTTTGATAAGGGCATCGGCAATATTTTCGCCAAAGAGATGCATGCGCTCAAGCACACCTTCGGTGAGGAAAACGTTGCCCTTGGCATTTATGAAATCCCAGTGGACAAAGTCCACCATCTGGTCATAAGTGCCGCAGATTTCCATGGCGATCATTCTGCAGAAATTGGGAGTAAAGTTGGTCCAGTCGGTTCCGCCGATGGAGAAAGCTGCGGCAATCTTGGGCTGCTTTCTGATAACATCGCGGTAATCTCCGCTGGCATGAACCTTATTAAGAAGCTTTATAAGCTGACCTGTGGGGAGAAGATTATATGCAGGGCTGGAGACAACAATGGCGTCCGCCTCGCGCATAAGCTGCTCGATAAAATAGAAATGGTCGCTTCCGTTTTTATGTATGCATCTAAACTCCCAGTCGCCTTTAAGATGGCTGACCATGCAGGTTTCACAGCCGATGCAGGTGTTTATTTTGGTCTCCTGAACTCTGATGATTTTGCATTCCGCTCCGCATTTTTCCTCAATGGCGCGGAAGGCTTCCTTCATCATAATTTCGGTGTTTCCGTTGCGTCTTCCGGCGCAAAGACCTAAAACCTTCATATTCTGTACCACACTTTCTTATTTCAGATATTTGCCGTAGCTGAACACGGTGTCCTTCCAGGCTTCCATATTATCCATCTTCACCTGGTCAAGAGCAAGGCTGTTGCTCATAACATAGCCGCCGCCGGGAGCAAGGAGGTCAATCATACGCTTTGTGTGGTCAATAACTCTCTGCTTATCTCCGTACATAAGATATTCCGTGGGCATACCGCCGGCTATGCAGGCAGTGCCGCCCAAAATTTCCTTAGCCTTGACAAGGTCTACATCCTCGAAGAAATAGATAACCTTGCCCTTGGGCACATCGGCAAGAACCTCAAGACGGCTCTGGTACTTGCCCTCGCACATAACGATGGGGGTCATTCCCTCGTCTATAAGCAGATTCAGCAGTTTCTTAAGTCCCGGCCAATAGAAGCGCTTATAGTTTTCCAGACTCATGAAGTTATCCATACCGCAATGGAGAGGCACAAAAACATATTTCGCCTTCTGCATTTTTGCATTGCCGATGCTTGAAGGGAAATGTCTCTCGCATATTTCAAGAGCTTTTTCAAGGCGCTCCGGCTCTTCAATGCAGTCCATGCAGGCTTCCATTATGCCGCGGATATGGTCGGCATATTCATCAAAGGGGCACATACAGACGCTTCCGCCAAAGGGGATGAATCCGCGCTCCACGCAGTGGACAGCGCGCTGACCCACCTTGCCCAGATTTTCCATTATGTGCTTGCCAGTATCTATCATGGCCTGCAGAGTTTCCTGCATGGGAGGCGTGCCGAGGGCAGACAGAGCATATATAACGCTGTTGCACATAGCGTTGGGATTGAGCATGGCAAGAGGCTCCAAGGCGGCATATTTGCGGGGAAGCACCTTGCTGAACAAAAACCAGCTGGGGTCTCGGAGGAAATCATCAAACTCCTCGTCCTTCAAAAACTGCTTGTCAATATACTGATAAGGCACATCGTCCCCAAGATTATAGAGCTTGCCGGGAAAACGGGCGCAGGTGGACTTCATGCGTTCCATGGCCGGTGCGGGAAACACTGCGGGAAGATTTATAAGGTCCGGCTCAAAACGGTCCAGAACCGCATCCACGCTGGGTCCAAGCACAGAAGGATCTCTCATGCTCTCTCCGAAGGAGACGCCATAGTTGAGCTGGAAGAAATTATTGAAAGTTGGGATAAAGGGAACTCTGTCAGGCTCCTGCAGCGCAACCGCAGCCTGAACGCGCATATCGCGCTGAGCGATGGGAGGCATAAAGTCCATATTTTTTCTCCTTTAACTATTATGCAATCTCTATAGCAGCCATGTAGCCGCCGCGGGTTGCCTGGTCAACCTTGCCCGGAGCGATAGCATCGCCGATAACAGCCACGGGAATATCACCGGCGGCAGCCTTGAGAGCCTCTACGCTGCGGGACTTCATGCCGAGAGCGTGGAGCACGGTGTCGGCTTCAAGAGTCTTCTCGCTTCCGTCGGGAAGGAGAACCTTGACGAAGTTCTCGCCGATTTCAAGGCAGCGGGTGTTTTCAAGGAGAGTCATATTCTCTTTTGCCATCTCGCGGGCAAGAGCCTCGCGATACATGCCGTAGGATTCATTGGCAACTCTGGGCAGCATTTCAACAACGGTAACCTCATGGCCGCTCTTTGCAAGGAAGAGACCCTGCTCTGCGCCGATGAGACCGCCGCCAACCATAACGACCTTCTTGCCGGGAACTACATTACCCTTATAAGCTTCAAGAGACTGGTATGCCTTCTCGATGCCGGGAATGGGAGGGCAGGCAGGTACAGCACCGGTGGCAATAATGATATGCTCGGGTGCGATGGCCTTGATAAAGGCTTCGTCAACCTCGGTATTAAGCATAACTTCTATATCTCTGCGCTCAACCTCACGGATGAGAAGATTTTTGAAGTTTCTAAGGTCGGGCTTATCGGTGTCCACATCGGTGAAGAAAAGCATACCGCCAAGGAAGCTTTCCTTCTCGGCCAGAATGACCTTGTGGCCTCTGTCGGCAGCTCTTATTGCGGCTTCCATACCTGCGGGGCCGCCGCCGATAATAAGAACACGCTTATGCTCCGTGGCTTCGGGCAGCTCATAGTGGTCGAAGGGCAGGTTTGCAAGGGGGTTGATGGTGCATGCGCCCACAATCTTTGCCAGCTCGTTGCTGGTGAAGGGCAGATCGGTATAGCCCTCCTCGGGAGAGCCGGGGAAGCACTTGAAGCAGCGCAGGCAGCGGCGGATAGTGTCCTCCTCCCCTCTCATTGCCTTGTTGGCAAGATCGGGGTCTGCAAGGCTCTGGCGGCCGAGAACAATGTAGTCTGCTTCGCCGTTGGCTATGATCTCCTCCATCTGGTCGGGGTCGTTGATGCCGCCAACAACGCCGACGGGCAGGCTGGTGTACTGCTTAACTATCTTGGAGATGCTTCTGTTGCAGCCGTGGGGCACAAACATAGAGGAGAACTGGTGGGTGGCAATGGCATCATAGTAAATACCGGCGCTGACCTGAATAAGGTCAACAATGCCCTCCAGCATATGGCAGAACATACCGGTCTCCTCGGGAGTTACGCCGCCTTCATAGCCGTCATCACCCGTGATGCGCAGCTCGATGATGAAGTCGGGGCCCATGGCCTCACGCATCTTCTTAAGTATCATAATGGGGAATCTTGCACGGTTTTCAAGGCTTCCGCCATAAGCGTCGGTACGCTTATTATAGGTGGGGCTGAGGAACTGGGTGAAGAGGAAGCCGTGGCCGCCGTGGATAATGGTTCCGTCATAGCCTGCGGCCTTGAGGAACTTGCAGCCTATAACGAAATCGTTGGCAATGCGCTCCATGTCGTCCTCGTTCATAGCGCGGACATGAACACCGTTGGGACGAACCTCGTCATTTGGTCCGATAGCCTCTTCATTGGGTCCGAAGGGCATTTTTTCCGCACCGGGATGGCTCAGCTCGCAGATGGCGATTGCGCCGTGCTTATGAATTCGGCGGGCATATTCGCCCACTCTGTCCACAGCGTAACCTTCAGTCTGGCTGAAGTCCACAGGAGGCAGAGGAATACGCACAGCGTCCACAAAGTTTACGTCAATTTCTCCGACAGCTACGCAGGCATCGCCGCCGCGGGCAATACTCTCCAGCTTGCGGAAGGATTTATCTGCGGCATCGGGGTCGAGAGCGATAAGACCAAAGGCCATGGGAGCGCTCTCTATTCTGTTTTTGAAGGTGTACTTATTGTTGATCTTCAGGGGGCTGAAAAGATTAGGATATTTGCACATGGTGTCATTCTCCTTCTCAAAATTTATTTATCAGTCAAAAAGTTCTTTTGCCTTTGTGTAGTTAAAAACAGGACCTTCAAGGCATACATAAGTTTCGTTTATCTTGCAGTGTCCGCATTTTCCAACAGCGCAGGACATTTTGCGTTCAAAGGATACCCAGATTTTTTCCTCCGCCGCTCCGCATTTAAGGCATTCAAGGGCGGCAAAGTGCATCATTGCAGGTGGGCCAACTATCACAACATTATAGTCATCGAAATCCGCAAAGGGTATCTTGCCGATATGGGCGGTTACCATTCCCGTCTCAAAGCCGGGCGCAGAGGAATTATCGAGAGTTTTCACCGTATTGAAGCTTTCGGCGTATTTCTCAAGATCCTCGGTGAACAAAACGGAGTTTATATCCTTGAAGCCAGCAATGAGATATACATTTTCAATCTCTGCTCTGTGTTCAAGGAAATAGTTGAGGGTGGTTTTCACGGGAGCCATACCCGTTCCGCCGCAGATAACAACAAGGTTCTTGCCCTTGAAATCCTCCACGGGAAAAGCCTTGCCATAAGGTCCGCGCATAAAGAGATTGTCGCCTTCTTCAAGACCGAAGATACCGTTGGTGAGACGGCCAATTTTGCGGATTGTAAACTCCACATAGCCCTCCCCTTTTCCGCTTACGGAAATAGGTGCTTCACCTATTTTGGGAATTGAAAGCTGGAAAAATTGTCCATGGTCGGTTTCGCCGTCATACTCAACGCGGAAGGTATATTCCGCATTGGTCTCCTTTAAGACTCTCAGAATTTTGTGAGGTGTGGGCAGCATTATGTTTTTCATTATATGTCACTCCCCTCTTACTTTTCAAGCGCCTCAGCGAAGCTGTTTATCGTATCGAGAAAATCAATGCCCTTGGGGCAGCGATCTATGCATCTGCCGCAGCCAACGCACATATGCTCTCCGCCGAAGCGACGGCAATAGTCATAAATCTTGTGGAGAGTCTTAAAGCGCATATTGGCTCCCTGAGTTTTTCTTGCCATTCCGCCGCCTGCTGTCTGGGTGAAGTCGCGGAGCATACAGCTTGACCAAACTCTTCTCCGCTCCCCTTCCATACTTGTTTCGTCATAGATAACATCCACGGTGTCGAAGCAGGAGCAGCCGGGGCAGACAGTGGAGCAGCCTCCGCAGGCTATGCACTCATCGTCATATTTGTTCCAGAACTCCATCTTGCAGATTTCCCCAAGCTTATCCCGCTCTATTGCGGGAATATTGGCCTTTCGGGGATTTTCCTTAACAAATTCAGGAGCAAACTCTATGGGAACTTCGTCAAGGAAATAAGGCAGAAGCTCCTCGTCGCAAATCTCCATAAGGGCGCAGATATCGTCAATTCGCATCGCGGCGCTGTAGCCGGTGGCTTTGTTGGTTCCCATGGAAGCGCAGAAGCAGTTTTCAAAGCTCTCTCTGCACTCCAGAAGAATGAACTTCACCTTTTCCCTCATTCTGCCGTAGAAAAGGTCTGCTTCGCCGTTATTGAGGAAGATATTGTCAAGGCGCTTAAATGCATTGATATCGCAGGCGCGGCAGATTATGATGATGCCCTTGTCATCGGCTTTTTCCTGCACAGTGCAATCCTGAGCATCGAAGCGGAAAAGGGTCTGGGAGACGGGATAAATGCATTCCTTGGGAGAGAAATTGGATTTTTCCTTATAAACTATATCAGTAAGCTCCTTAATCTCGCCGTAGCGGATAAGATCCTTGCCTTTGGGTCCTCTCTTGGCAAAGCGCATGGGTGCATAGACATGGTAGTTCTCCCTGAGCTTTGCGAGGATATTGCTCATTCTCTCATTTCTCACAGAGAAGCTGCGGGATACGCCCAAATCTCCCTTTTCAACCGCTGCAAGAAGCTGTGCGTCAAGCGCAATAAAGCCCTCGGTGATGCGGCCAATGGCCTTATAGAAGCTGCAGCGGGCATACTTATCTATATCTGCGGCAAAGCTTCCCACCCAGTTTGAAAGGTGCTTTTCGACAAAGCTCTTCTGGGCGGCGTATTCGCCCTTCTCAGCCAGATAAGCCATGAATTCAAGCTCAAGGGCAAGATGATCCTCCATAAGGTCATCATATCCCTCTGCCTTAGCCATTCCGAAGCGGGCGTACTCGGCACATACCTCTTCCCAGCTCTCCTGCATATAGATTTTTGCGGGGCTGGCATAAACAGATTCGCAGGGAATTGCGGCTGCGCCGTCGGCGCTGCCTGCTGCCAGAAAAACTCTTGCGTAGTCCACAGCCAGCTCTTCTATAGCATTTTCACCGCAGGAATCCAGATAGCTGCGCAGCATGGCATAGCCCTCCCCCAGCTTGCCTTCGGCTGCAGGGAAGCTCATATTTTTCATAGCGGAGAGAGTTTTCCCGTCTATCTCCACTTTGTAGCAGCGGGAGAGAAAACGGTATATATCCGCCCTCATACGGGCGTTTTCCTTGCTTATCATCATATCTTGCGTCCTCCCTTCTTAAAGGCACTGTGCTCAATGCAGTCCTGAGGCAAAACATCCTTCCACTGGGCGTGGCGGAGAATATATTTCACAGTAGGGCCGTTGCCCTCATCCCGGAGCGTGTGGATATGCTCCGCAGCCGTTGCCGCCAGAAGCTTTGCCACATCGCTTTCGGGGTCGTTCAAATCTCCGAAATGAAGGGCGCTTCCGGAGCAGTTGCGTACGCAGGCGGGCTCTTCGCCCTTTGCCCGGAGAGAAGCACAAAGATCGCATTTATCGGCAACGCGAAGCTCCTTGTTGGAGTTTATGCAGTCATAGGGGCAGGCTCTCTTGCAGCTTCCGCAGCCCATGCAGATGCTGCGGTCAATCTTGATAACGCCGTCAGATTCATCCTTATAGCAAGCGCCTGTGGGACACACATTAACGCAGGAGGGCTCTTCGCACTGCTGGCAAACCGCGGTCATAAAGTACATTTCCAGATTGGGGAAAACACCGCTGGGGCCAATGGTGCATACCTTGTTGCGTCCCTGACCGAGGGCCACAGTGTTCTGCAGCTTGCAGGCCACCTGGCATCCCTTGCAGCCTATGCAGCGGTCGCAGTCTATTACAAATGTATACTGTTTCATACGTGCACCTCCTCGGTGGCTTTGCTGGGCACAGGCAGCCAGGCTCTGAAATCCTGAGGATCAAGCCATATGCCCTCGGGAGCGCCCTCTGCCTTATACACCTTCACCTGGAATGCGCGGAGGGTATAGGTTCCCACTTCGGGGTTATAGGGGGCGCTGACCTTTGTCAGCAGATTTACATTCATTTCTTTCCAGCCGTGGGTCTCGGTGTTAAGAGTTTCGGGAGTCCAGAATCTCTCCATATAAACGGTTCCCGGCTTAATTCCCTCGGTGACCTTTGCAAGTCCCCGGGTTCTGCCGCGGCGTGACTCAAGCCATACCCAGTCTCCGTCTTCTACGGCGTATTTTTCCGCATCCAGCGGGTTTATCCACATTTCGGGAGCGGGATACATCTCTCGCAGCCAGGGAATATTGCGGAGAGTATTGTGGTGGAAGTAGGGTATGCGTCCACCCGTATATGTAAGGGGATATTCGCTGTCATTGAGGGGACTTTCCACCGGCTCCATATAGTAAGGCAGGGGTGAATAGTCCTCATCGGCGGGCTCAAGGTCAATGGGCATAAATGGTCTGCCCGTGCGTCCGAGAGTTATCATGCTTTCCAGATAAATCTCGCATTTCTTGCTGGGTGTGGGGAAGCCCACAGGCTTATAATCGTTCTTGGGGTCGGGCTGCTTATATACATAGTAGCTGCGCCACTGATCCTTGGGCAGATACTCAATGGGGGCTTTGGCACAAAATTCCTTCCAGCTCATACCCAGGCGCTCCACCCAGTGGCTGAGAAATTCGTCCATGCTGTTCCAGTAGGGCAGATCGTGGCCCATATACTCGGCATCAAAGGCCTTCTGCATAGCTTCGTGGCCTTTTTCGGCGCAGCGCTTTGCCAGCATAGACCAGAACATAGTCTCGTCCACAGTCTCCCAAAGATGGGTCACCGCCTGACGGGCAACAAGGGTGTTGCAGGTTTCAACCAGCATATCCGTCTCCAGCCATTCCTCCGCGGGTATGAGAATATCCGCATAGGCGGAGAAGGATGTGGGATACATATATACATGGACAATGAAGTCCAGCTTATGAATTGCTTCTTCCCACTTCTTGCTTTCCGCCGTAGCGGCAAGCTTATTGCCGGATCGGTCTATCCACATTTTCAGGGGATAGGGCTTTTCGGTAAGAATTGCGTCCAGTATCTTTCCGGGAGAGCCTGCCCACCAGATACCCAGACCCTTGTGCTCCTTTCCTCCGAGGCGCTTGCGGAGCTGCTCCGCGGGAAGGCGTCCGAGGGCTGCGGGCACGGGATAGTTGGGCATATCGAAGCATCCGCTTGTGCGGAAGCGCTGCATAAGCGCACCGGGGCGCTCAACATTGCCCATAAGAAGGTCAATGGTGGCTGCACCCATTGCGGCCTGAACGGAGTTGGGGTTCTGGTCGGTGGCAACGCCTATGGAAAGGCCGCTGGGAATATTGTCGGTGAAAACGCGGATTGCAGCTTCTATTCTGTCGGGTTCTAGTCCGCAGATCTCACCGGCCTTCTCCAGAGTATACTCCTCGCAGCTTTCCCAAAGGAGGCGGAAACCGGTTTTGCAGAGCTTTCCGTCCACGGTGAACTCGCCGTCAAGAGCAACATCAAATTCATCGTTCCAGGGATACTCGAGAGGCTTTGCGCTTTGGGTTTTCTTATCCCAAACCATATATGTATCCTCGCTGCCGGCACGCAGCATCATCTTGCTATCGGTGTCAACAAGGTAAGGCAGGTTGGTCCACTTCATAACGAACTCGCTGTCATAGAGCTTATTATCAAGAATATAGCGAATCCAGCTCAACTGCAGAGCAACGTCAGTGCCGGGGCGCACGGGAAGCCACACGTCGGCCTTCGCTGCGTCAGGAGTGAAACGGGGGTCAACAACGACGGTTTTTACGCCCTTAGCACGAAGGTCAACCACCATTCCGCCTCCGGATGCCGGGCAGGAATAAGAGGGGTCAGTGCCCCAGAGAACAAGGGCCTTAATGGGGGTATCCTCGGGGAAATAGAGTTCAAGGGCGTTGGAGTCTGCTATGCTGGGGTCCATTCCGCCGTACATCATCGTGTATGCCAGCACGCGGGGCAGATAGCACTGGGCGCAGCCCGGCTCGAACCAGTTGGGCGTGCCGAAAATATTGCAGAAGCGGGCGATGGACCAGATCTCGGGATTGCCGCCGCCTCCGGTGGAACAGAACACGGCCTCGGCGCCGTACTTTTCGCGGGTCTCCATCAGCTTTTCGGCGATGGTGGTCAGGGCCTCATCCCAGGAAATGCGCTTCCATTGGCCGCTGCCGCGGGGACCAACCCGCTTCATGGGATACTTGTTGCGGTTGGGATGGTACGGCGCCTGGATGCCGGACAGGCCCTTGGCGCACATACGGCCCTTGCTCATCGGGTCCTCCGGGT
>JAZNZR010000010.1:0-2876 GCA_045595025.1 Oscillospiraceae bacterium
TAAATTACATATTTTCTCAAATTGAAGGCCGGCATCTTTGATGTCGGCCTTTGATTTTGCGCGAGAGTTTGTTGACCTTTTATTAATAATATTATAGAATATTTGTGTATGGACTAAAAACGGAGGAGGCTCAAATATGGCTGAACCCTATGTGGCCGTAGTAGGCGCCATAAATATAGATATTTGGGGCAAAAGCAGCTCTGTCCTGATTCTCAGCGACTCCAATCCGGGCACTATAAGCTATTCCTTTGGAGGCGTTGGCCGCAACATTGCCCATAACCTCTCCCTTCTGGGGCAGAAGGTCAGCATGCTCACCGCCATAGGCGATGACCACTGGGCACCTCAGATCCGCCGCTCCTGCAAGGAAAACGGAATAGACCTTTCCCGCGCCTTTGTTGTCCCCGAATCCCGTACCGGAACCTATCTGGCCATCAGCGGTCCCGACGGAGATATGGCCATCGCCCTCAGCGATATGGCTATTGCCGACGAGATAAGCCCCGAGGTTATTTTGCGTGAAAAGGACTTCCTCAACGGCGCTGCCTGCGTTGTTATTGACGGAAACCTTCGCGCCGAGACCATCGGCTGCATCTGCGAAAACGTTACCGCACCGATTTTTGCCGACCCCGTGTCTGTCACCAAGGGCAAAAAGTTCCTGCCTTATCTCCACGCTCTCCACACTTTCAAGCCCAACAGCCTTGAGGCGGAGAGCCTCACCGAAACCGCAACTCCCGAGGCTGCCGCGAAGGAACTTATCCGGCTGGGTGTTAAAAGAGTCTTCGTCAGCGACGGTTCCGGCGGCGTAGTGGTTGCCGAAGGGGATGAGATTTTCCGCAGTCCCTGCCTTCCCACCACGCTGGTGAACGCTACGGGCGGCGGCGACGCTGTTATGGCCGCAATATGCGATGCCTACTGTCGGGGCTGCAGCAGCAGAGAAAGCGCCCGCCGAGCCATGGCAGCAGGCTCTATAGCCGTTGAAGCTGCCGACACCATAAGCCCCCTGATGAGTCAGGAAGCAATTTTAAAAAGAATATAAAAAATTTTTCAATATATTCCAAACGGAGGATAATTCAAATGAACAAATTTCTCGACATTTCTCCCGAAGTAAAAGAAGCCCTCGAGGCAGGCAAGCCCGTTGTTGCTCTGGAAAGCACCATCATCTCCCACGGCATGCCCTATCCCCAGAATGTTGAAACCGCGCTCAATGTTGAGCGCATCATCCGCGAAAACGGCGCTGTTCCCGCCACCATCGCCATCATCGGTGGCCGCCTCAAGGCAGGTCTCAGCCCCGAGGAGATAGAGTATGTCGGCAAAAACGGCGCAAAAGTCGTCAAAGCAAGCCGCCGCGACCTTCCCGTTCTTGTAGCCCGGGGAGCAGACGGCGCAACCACCGTCACCACCACCATGATCATTGCCCACATGGCAGGCATCAAGGTTTTCGCCACCGGCGGTATCGGCGGCGTACACCGCGGCGCAGAGACCACCATGGACATCTCTGCCGACCTTGAAGAGCTGGGTCAGACCCCCGTTATGGTAGTCTGCGCAGGCGCAAAGAGCATTCTGGATATCGGCCTCACTCTGGAGTATCTGGAGACCAAGGGCGTTCCCGTAATCGGCTACGGCACCAGCGAACTTCCCGCTTTCTATACCCGCCACAGCGGCTTTGGCGTTGACTATCGCATCGATACCCCCGAAGAGCTGGCAGCAGCCTTCGCAGCCCAGAGAGAAATGGGTCTGCAGGCAGGTATGCTTGTTGCCAACCCCATCCCCGAGGAGTATTCCATGGACGAAGAACTCATCAACTCCGCCATCGCCAAGGCAGTTGCCGAAAGCGAGGAGCTGGGCATCCACGGCAAGGCTACCACTCCCTTCCTCCTTGCCAAGGTCAAGGAGCTCACCGGCGGCGACAGTCTGGACAGCAATATCCAGCTGGTTTATAACAATGCCCGCCTCGCAGCCCGCACCGCAGCAGCCCTCTGCAAATAAAGCTATAACGCAAAAGCTCCCCTCCTGCGAGAGGGGAGCTTTTATTTTTTCGCCCATTTCGTAGCACCGGGGTACCCACCCCCCGCCGCAAAATAGCCTTCCCCTTGGGGAAGGTGGCACGGCTAAGCCGTGACGGATGAGGTGTTTTATTCGGAACGGTCAAAACCGTTCCCTACATAGCACCGCGCGTAATAACGCTCGTAGGGCGCGAGCCCATGGCCGTCGGCGCGCCTTTAATGCCTCTCTTGTGTAAAGGGAGGTGCCCCACAGGGGCGGAGGGATTGAAATAAGCCCCCCCTATCAGGGGAGGTGGATTTTGCCGCAGGCAAAAGACGGAGAGGTTTTTGTCTCCGACCGCAGCAGCTATGCCGCGAGGAGGGAAGTTACGGGACGTCGAGGACGCCGTCCCCTACGAACGCACTTTCCGTAGGGCGCGACCACCGGGCGCGCCGCATCCATATGTCTCCGACGGCCATATTCTTTTTGTGCCAGCAAAAAGAATATGGAAAGAAAAACAGGCAAAAGGGGGGCTTCAAGCCCCCTCTTTGGAAACTCCCCAAGTGCGGAAATGGGAAACACATTGTGCCACATAATGGGAGCCTAAACCTTAGAGTGCTTGCCTCGATTTCCGCTCAGGACGCTGCTGCATAGAGCTGCCTGTTCGGCAGCACGGGGATTGTTCCTCGTAATGCTCCGCCTTTAATGCCTCCCTTGTGTAAAGGGAGGTGCCCCGAAGGGGCGGAGGGATTGGAAAAGCCTTCCCCTTGGGGAAGGTGGCACGGCGAAGCCGTGACGGATGAGGGGGTGCCGCTTGTGCGATATCATTTTCCCTCATCAGTCTCGCATCCGCTCGACAGCTTCCCCCAAGGGAAGCCTTTAAATACCGCACCGGT
>JAZNZR010000011.1:0-6810 GCA_045595025.1 Oscillospiraceae bacterium
TCTCGGTGTACATGAAGTCGGGGAGCTTGTCGTCCTCGGCGGTGAAACCGCAGAGCTTATTGAATGCACGCTCGGTGAGGAGGGTCTTGACACCAAGACCGATGGTAACTCTGGTAATGTCAGCGGGACCGCCATACAAACCGGCCATCATTTTTCCGAGGAGGTCTATTCTGCTGGAGGCGTGAGCAAATGCAAAGAGGCACATCATACTGTCGGAGAAGCAGATGGCAACCTGAAGCTTGTTGGATGCGTAGGCCTGGGCTGCGCGTCCTGCGTCGTCGAAGGCGCGGCCCATGGTGAGGGCTGCGGTATGGTCAGCACCCTGGGGGCAGGTGGCATAGGTGATGCCGGTGCCCTTGGTATTTCTGGGATCATAGCCGGAGAGAGCCTGGTGTTTAACGGTGGGGATGCGCTTGGCACCGAGAGCAAGACCCACGGCCTCGCAGCCGTTGCCCAGAATGTTGCCGAAGTCAACACCGTCGCGAACCTGGGAGAGAAGCTCAATAACGGCATCGGCGTCGCCCCATGCTATCTTGCCGCACTCCATAGCAACTGCGCAGGCGGTGCCCATCTCGATGGTGTCAACGCCCATATCGTCGCACATACGGTCCATAAGGGCAATCTTATCAAGGTCGTTTATGCGGCAGTTGGGTCCGAAAAGAGCCACGGTTTCATACTCAAAACCGGAGGTGAGATACTTGCCCTCGGCATCGTTATAAACATTGGAGCACTGGAGCATGCAGCCGGGCTGGCAGGGCTGTTTGTTGCAGCCGCCTCTTTCAGCAAGGCGCTGCATAAAGGGCTCAACGCCCAGTTTTTTATAATCCTTGAAAAGCTTGCCGGAGAAGTTTTCAACAGGCAGTATGCCGTTGGCACCGGTTTTCTCAATGGAGGAGATGGTTCCGAAATTATGGAAAGGATCGGTCTTGGCGCCCTTGGCAACCAGCATATTCAGCTCCTTGGCGGCCTCTTTGAACATAGCCTCGTCGGCGTATTCAACCTTATAGGGGGTGCTGGGACGCTCGATAACAACGGCTTTAAGTCCCTTAACGCCCATAAGAGCGCCTACGCCACCGCGGGCGGCAACACGGCAGGGATGGAGAGTGCCGAATTCGGTAATCTGAATTCCGGCTGCTTTATAAAGACGTTCACCGGCCTGACCGATGCAGGCTACGGAAATGGCATCGCCGTAGCGCTGGCGCATTGCGTCAACAACGGCGTAAGTGCCCAAACCGCGAAGGTCCTCGGCTTCTACAAGCTGTGCGTTTCCTTCCTTGTCAACATGGAGATAACGCATAACAGCGTCGGTGGGGAGACCGTGGAAGGTGATCATACGCAGACCCTGGTCGGCCATGAGGTGGCTCATGTAGCCGCCGGAACTGGCCGCCTTGATGCCTCCGGTGAGGGGGCTCTTGCAGCCAACGGAAATACGGTGGCTGGTGGTGAAATTGGTGCCTGCAAGAACGCCGGTGCAGAACATAAGAACATTCTGTTCACCGAGGGGATCGCAGCGGGGATCCATTTTGCCGGCTTTTACAAGATCCATAAAGTAGTTGGCGATAAGGGCGCGTCCGCCGAGCTGAAGATACTGCTCATCATAGGGCAGCTTTTCAACTTTGGCTTCAGCCATATTAACAACAAGTTTAGACCACATATTTATTTCTCCTTTCAGCAGGCGTCATAAGCGCTGCGGAACATCTCTGCAACCCGGGCAGCTGTTATGCGATAGGGGATGAGAGCAAAGCCGGTGTCAGCGGTGACCATGGGTGCAATTTTGAGAAGAGCATCCAGCTCAATGCCGTATTCTTTGGGGTTGGGCATGCCGACGCTTCTGATAAAGGCACGGAGAGTCTTTTTGGCAATAGCGCCAACCTCTTCCCAGCCGGCATTCTCGGGAACCTCAGCGCCCATAGCCTCGCAGATCATAGCAACCTTTTTGTGCTCGGTGCGGGCGGTGTATTCAATAACCTCGGGGAGGCAGAAGGCGCAGGCCAGACCGTGGGGGACATGGAACACGGCGCCGATGCTGTGGCCTATGCTGTGACCCAGATGAACAAGGGCGTTGGTAAAGGCCATTCCCGCAAAGAAGCTGGCGTTGATCATCATCTCGCGGGCTTCAATATTCTTGCCGTCGGCAACTGCCACGGGGAGCCACTTGACAATTGTGCGGATGGCGTCGCGGCAAAGAGCGTCGGAGAGGGGGTTGGACTGAGCGCCGGTTATAGATTCAACAACGTGAGCAAGAGCGTCCAGACCGGTCATTGCGGTAGTCTTGGGAGGCAGGCCCAGAGTCAGGTCAGGGTCAAGGAAAGCGAGAGAGCCTACGCACACAGGAGAAACAACGGAGTCCTTTTTACCCTGGGATACGCAGGTGATAACACACATATTGGTGGTTTCGGAGCCGGTACCGGAGGTGGTGGGAACAAAGACAAGAGGCAGACCGGGGCGCAGGTTCTTCTGCACGCCAAAGTACTGGCGGATGGGAGGCGGATTGTTGATAAGGACGTTTACGCCCTTAGCGGTGTCCATGGGGGAGCCGCCGCCTATGGCAACGATAACATCGCAGCCGGCAACACGGGCTTCCTCGGCACAGGCCTCAACCATTTCATCGGGGGGATCGGAGGTGACCTTGTCGAAGCATACGGTTTCGATGTTGGCCATGTTCAGATTTTCGATAATGGGGCCGGCGATGCCGAAGTCCATCATGCCCTTATCGAAGATCACGTAGGCTTTTTTGAAGCCCTTGGCACGGAGAGTGATGCCTATGCGCTTGGAAGAGCCGGAGCCCATAATGGCCGGTACAAAGCATTCATAGGAAGTGATCATATTACATCTTTCCCTTTCTTGTCAGAATTTGTTGTGGGGGTTTTACTTCAAGTTTATGATATATCCCGCCGTCAGATGAATCAAGGAAATGGCTGGACGGGCTTATTTCTGTTTTTTATATTTGTGCTTGCCGGGAAAAGCACGCAAAAGCGAATGTGTGCGCAGCTGGAGGACAAAAGATGCCGGTGCGGAGTTGAGGCTATTGCGTTTTCTAACAAAAAGTTATATAATCAAGTGGGAAAGATGAGAATTTGTCCATATAAATTGAAAAATCTCCCAGTTACAATGGAAAATACATAATAATTAGATGTACTTCAATATTGCTCATATAACAAAAAGAAATTAAGGGTGAGAGATAATGAACATATCCCAGATACGCTATTTTGTCACAGCGGCTCAGCTTCAGAACCTGTCCAAGGCCTCAGAGGCGCTGCATCTCAGCCAGCCGGCGCTTTCCAAAAGCATAGCCAAGCTGGAGGAGGAACTGGGTACGGAGCTTTTCATAAGGAACGGAAAGCGTATAGTGCTGAATGACCAGGGACGTCGCTTTCTGGAAAGCGCCTGGGTTATTCTCCGCCATGTGGATAACACTATGCTGGACCTCAGTGAGATGAGTATAGGTTCTGTTGCCCGTCTTACCGTTGGCATGTATCAGCCCGATGAGCGGATAACAGAGTGCATAGCAAGGTTTATGGCCGGACACCCGGATGTGGAAATTGACGTCAACTGCTTTATAGATTCCGACGATAAGCTGGATATTAACAAATACGATATGCTTCTCTATCCTGACGGAAGCCGCTATGAGCGTTTTCGTGGATTTTACCTGGGAAACGAGCCCTATCTGCTGGCAATGCCGGCTGGGCACCCTCTGTCACGGGAAAAGCTTATAGAGCCTGAGATGCTGCGGAGCAAACCCTTTATCTTTATGAGTCGTGAGCAGAGATATATTGAAGAGCCCTATTATCTCTGTGCCGGACTTAACCTGCGTCCCAGAGCCAATTACTTCACTAACGCCCGGGAGCAGCACCGTCAGATTATCAGTTCCGGCGTGGCGCTGGGCTTTGTACCGGAGGGCTGTGCTTTTCAGTATAAAAAAGACGATGGACTGTGTTTGAGACCTATAAGCGACAGCAGGTTTTCCCGCCGGATAATGCTCTGCTTTAAAAGAGAAAAATATCTCACCCAATCGGGCAGGGAGTTTCAGGAGTTTATGTCCGAGGCTCTGAATCTGGGCGGTGAGCAAAAATGAAAAAACGCGCTTCAGGCTTTTGTTGACCTGAAGCGCGTTTTTTATTTGTTTTTCAGCGAACCTGCACTCTGGGAGTTTTCCATTTGCCGCTGAGAATGAATATAAGGCAGATGGCGATGGAGGGGAGAGGGCCGATTGAATAGGAAACGGCCACACCCAAAAAGCCCATAGAAAATATGTTGCAAAGAACCCATGCGGAAGCATAGCGGACAACAAAGGCGCTGAGTATGCCGCAGCACATGGTGACGGGAGTGTAGCCCGAGCCGGTGATTACACCGAAAAGGCAGAACATCAGTCCCTCCAGAATGAAGGAGACGCTCATAACCTTCAGATAATCTATACCTGCGGCAATAACTGCTTCGTCGGGAGTGAAGATCCGGTAAGCCTGAGCGGGGAAGAAAATGCACAGAAGACATACAATGAGGCTAAGCAGCCCGGCAAAAACAAGACCTGTGCCAAGACCCTGCATAACTCTCTTGGGCTTGCCCGCTGCAAGATTCTGGGCGGAGAGGGAGATTATGCCCGCCATAACGCCCTGAGCGGGGAGATGGGCAAGGGACTGAATTTTTGCCGCAGCACCTGCAGCTGCGGAGGGGTTGACACCGTAAAGATTCACGATGCCGCTGAGGAGCACGAAGGAGCTGGTGGCAAAGAAGAACTGGATGGACTGGGGCAGACCGATTTTGATTATCAGCTTGAGAAAATCCTTGTTGATGCGCCAGGAACTGGGGCGGAAATCGAAAAGCTGGGTTTTCCTTTTTATGTAGAGAGCTGTGAGCAGCAGACTTACAAACTGGCTGAAAACCGTTGCAAGAGCAGCGCCAACAACGCCCATGGGGATGACGGCAACCAGCAGAATATCCAGCAGAGCATTGAGGATAACCGTTATGATAACGATGACCATAGGCGCTGTGGAGTTGCCAACGCCTCTCAAAATCGCGGAGAGACCGTTGTAGCAGTAGACGAACAAGGTGCCTGCCATGCAGATGAGGAAGTAGGCAACTGCCTGCTCAAAGGCCACCTCGGGGGTATTTATGGCGCTGAGCAGAGGGCGGGCAAGCAGCATAAGAAGCGCAGTGAGAATAACTGCCGCAATGGCGAAGAAGCTTAAAAGCGTACCTACCAGAGAGGGGAGAGCCTTGTGCTCCCCCTTGCCGAAAAGCTGGGCGGAAAGCACGGTACCTCCGTTGCTGAGGCCGTTTGCCAGCACCAGCACAACAGTGGTGATTTGCGCGCCCATACTGACGGCGGACATACCCGCGGAGCCTATATACTGACCGACCACCACCATATCCACGATTCCGTAGATGGCCTGTATTAAATTGGCGAGAATAATGGGGGCGGAGAAGGCAATAAGCCGCTTTCCCGCTCTGCCAGTAACCAAGCTTGAGTTGGGGTTCATTTTGTCTACCTCCCAAAAAGTTTATTCTATAAGAGTGGTTTCCTGTGACTGCCTTCGCTCCCACATTTTATATGCGGAGTAAGACTTGGAATATTTTCCAAGGATTATTTTTCCCCCTACCAAAATTCCCAGCTGTGGCTGGAGATATACTGGAGGTCCTACAAAACCGGCGGTGGCGGCAGCGGTGACATCCATAAGAGCGAGGGAAAGGGGCAGAGCAAGGGCGAAGAATATGCTCAGAGCGAGAATCCATATCCAGAGCTTTTTTGCACCATAGGTGTCGATATAGCCGGTGTTGTTTCTTGCTGGGAATTTGGAGAGCTTGATGCAGGCTATACCGGCGCGGATAACTCTGATAAGCAGCACGATTGAAAGGGTAATGCCGGCAAAATAAGCCCCAAAGGCCAGGAGAAGACCTATCACAAAAAGAGCTTCCATTAAAAACCCTCCTTCTGGTTTGTTTTTAATATTCTACCATACTTCATCTTCAATTTAAAGATGCCTATATAGTCGCAATAAAAAAACATACCTGCCGGAGCAGGTATGTTTTTATTCCGGTGGGATTTAGTTTTCCTTCATACGAAGGATGTACATTCCGTCGTGCCAGGTGTCCATATAGATGTAGCCGCGGTCGTCAACAACAACGTCCTCGGTGGTGGCTATCATGGGACCGGGTACGGGAACCTTGAAGAGCAGCTTTTCGGGGTTGGGGGGGATGAAGTATGCCAGCTCCTTGATATAGTAGGGGTCGGATACGTCATAAACGCGCATACCTGCGTGGAAGTAGCAGCAGTAAACGCGGTTGGGGTTATCCTCAAGCCAGCTCTTGCCCATGGGCTCATGCACATTGTGGGGGCCGAAGGGACCGGCAGCGCCTATTCCGCAATCGTTGAAGTTGGGATAGGGGAAGTCGGCGGGAACTTCGGGATAGGGGAACTCGGCAACCAAAGTGGGATCGGCGGGATTAGAAACGTCGATCATGTGCAGGTTGTTCATAGGCTGAGCACCGGAAGCGAGAACCTTCTCTCTGGTGAAGAAGGGGAAACGCTCTCCCTCATTGGTGAGAACGGCAAAGTTTCTGCCGGTGAGGGGGAGGTAGGTGTGGCAGCGAGCGCCGCAGAGCTTGCCTGCAAAGGGAGGCTGCATCATCAGCTGGCTGATGAGCTTGGGACGGGTGGGCTCGGAGATATCGAGGATGATACCGCCGCCGCCGAAATAGCCCAGATAAAGCTCGTTGGGACGATCAGCGGAAATGGTGCAGGCGTGGCACATTGCCCAGTCCTTTTCGGCTGCGTGGCCTACGGGATAGGTGCCTTCGATCATGCCGTCCTTG
>JAZNZR010000012.1:0-10496 GCA_045595025.1 Oscillospiraceae bacterium
GAACCATGTCAGGCGGGGAACCGAGCAGCATTAAGCGGGTAACTCCGTGTGCCGCGAGGGTGCCGGAGCCGAGTTGGCTGCCGTTGTAACGGATGGGTCACATTTCCCGAAGAAGGGTGTGCAGTCTTGCCCGGGGCCGTATTATTTATATTCACAAAAGCTCAGAGGAGGTAAAAAAGCCATGTATCAGGCATTATACCGCAAATGGCGTCCCAGAACATTTGACGATGTTGTGGGTCAGGAGCATATTACCGAAACTCTGAAAAATCAGGTGGCAAGCGGCAGACTCAGCCACGCCTACCTGTTTATAGGCACAAGAGGCACGGGCAAAACCACCTGCGCCAAAATTCTTTCCAAAGCCGTCAACTGCCTCAATCCCGTAAACGGCAACCCCTGCAACCGCTGCAGCGCCTGCCTCGGCATTGACGACGGCTCTATTATGGATGTTGTTGAGATGGACGCAGCCAGCAACAACGGCGTAGACCATGTCCGCGCCCTGAGGGATGAGGCCATATTCTCTCCCGCCAGCGTGGCCAAGCGCGTTTACATCATTGACGAGGTTCATATGATGTCCAATCAGGCCTTCAACGCCCTTCTCAAAATACTTGAAGAGCCCCCCAAGCACCTTATGTTCATTCTTGCCACCACAGAACTGCACAAGGTGCCCGCAACCATTCTCTCCCGCTGCCAGCGCCACTCCTTCAAGCGTCTTGACACGGCAAGCGTGGAAAACCGGCTTATGTATGTTGCCCGCCAGGAGGGTCTTGACCTCAGAAGTGATGCCGCGGCCCTTATTGCCGGTATGGCAGAAGGCGGTATGCGCGATGCCCTCAGCATGCTGGACCAGTGCTCCGGCCGCAAGCGCATAGATGCAGAGACCGTATATTCCGCAATGGGTCTTGCAGGCAGAGTCCATATTTGCGATATGCTCCGCCACATTATAAACCATGACACCGCAGCCGCCATCGACCTCTTCACCGAGCTTTGGCAAGGCGGCAAAGATCCCGCCACAGTGTTGGGTGAGCTGAGCAGTCTCCACAGAGAGATACTTATGAGCATGGTGGCTCCCCGCGGCGGCAAGCAGCTTCTCAGCGGATGCTACGACGAGCGCACACTCCGCTCCTTCGCAGGGAAACTCAGCACCGGGGAACTGGTGAACAACATGAATATTCTTCAGACCGCTCTTGCGGATACCCGCAGCGGTCAGGCCCGCACCGTTTGCGAGCTTTGCCTCATAACCCTTTGCGAGAGGGAACTGGGTGACGATATTCCCCTTATGCGCCGGCGCATTGCCGCTTTGGAGCAGGAGGTCCGCTCTCTTAAAGAGCGTCCGGTGGTTTATGCTCCTGCCCCTGAAGCGCCTCCCGCTTATGAATATGAGCTTCCCGATGAGCCCTATGATAGTGCCGAGCCTTACTCCCCCGAGGAGTATCCCGCCAAAGCGGAGGCTGACATATATGATGAAGAGGACGGGGAAGAAGAGGAATATGTTCCCGACACTGCCGATGAGCTTTATGACGAGGAGGACATTTTCTCCCAGCTGCCTCCCATAAGCGAGCTGCCTCCCCTCCCCGGAGATGAGGATATCCCCTCAGACCCCCGTTCCGCTCTTATGAGCTTTTCTGCCCAGATGCCTTCCTTTGAAGAGCCCAAGGCAGAGCCGGAAGAGGAAGATGAGCTTGATGTTCCTTCCTTTATGCGCGAAAAGGAAGATGACAAGCCCCGCAAGAGCGTGGAAATCAAGCGCAAGGTTTATCTAAGCGAGGAAAACACCCCTCCCGAGGAGCGCGATGTTTACAAAGCAGCGCCTCCCGCCTCTCCCATTGCCGCAGCCGCACCCGTGAAGGCTCCTCAGATAAGCGATGCTGAGATTTGGGAAAAGACCAAAGCCGCCCTTTCGGGCAATATGCCTTTCGGTCTTTATCTGCTGCTCACCGACCCCACTCAGGTTGACGGTTTCATCAGCGGCGGAGAGCTTATTCTCTCTATAAAGAGCTCCTTTGCTCTGAACATGCTTAACCGACCCGATATTGTTGCAAAGGTTGCCTCTGCTGCCACCTCTATTGCAGGCAGGGTCATCGCCGCCCGCATAGTAGACGCGGACAAAGCCCCCGCTCCCGCAGAAAGGGCAGGCGCAGCACCGGGTCCCGACAAGCTGGACGAGCTGAGCAAATTCGAAATAGTATCTTTTAAGTAAACAATTCTCATACAGGAGGAATAAAAAATGGCAAAAGGCGGATTCCGTGGCGGTGCCTACGGCGGAATGAATCAGATGCAGATGATGAAGCAGGCTCAGAAGATGCAGCAGGATCTTCTGAAAATGCAGGAAGAGCTTGAAAAGGCTCAGTACACCGCAACTGCAGGCGGCGGCGTTGTAAGCGCTGTTGTCAGCGGCAAGCGTGAGCTGGTTGCCCTTGAGATAGACCCCGATGCAGTTGACCCCGAAGATGTTGAGATGCTTCAGGATATGGTCATCGCTGCTGTAAACGAGGCTATGCGCAAGTGCGAGGAGGCTTCCAACGCAGGAATGAGCCGCATCACCGGCGGACTCAATCTGGGCTTCTGATACCGAAAAACCCCGACCGAAAATTATCGGTCGGGGTTTTAGCATTTTATGCCGCATCCGCATAATTTATATTGAAGATTTTTTGCGGAAAGGCAGGTTTTTATGACTTATCCCTCACCCTCCCGATATTTCCTCGGCAGCAACTCCTGCCGGGGTTTTTACTCCCTCTATGAAGGCTTCTGTCCTCCCGAAAAGGGCTGCTTCCTCAATGTTATAAAAGGGGGACCCGGCTGCGGCAAATCCAGCTTTATGAGGCGCATCGGCGCCGCCGCCGAAGATAAAGGTCTCACTGTGGAATATGTTCTATGTTCAGGTGACCCGGACTCCCTCGACGGGGTGTATATTCCCGCGCTGGGCATAGGCTATGTTGACGGAACTGCTCCCCACCGCATAGATCCGCCCTTCCCCGGCAGTGCAGGCGCTTATCTGGATCTGGGCAAATTCTATGATAGCCGCGCTCTGGAAAAGAGGAAGGATGAGATTTACGCCCTCAACCGGAGCTACAAAGCTCTGTATGCATCTGCATACTCATATCTCTCCGCAGCGGCAGCAGTGCATCAGCGGAATTACCCGGGGATATGGACAGAGGGAGATATGGAAAAAATCAAAAAGAAAGCCCTCTCCTTCGCCTCAAGGGAGCTGAAAAAAGAAGGAAGCGGACAGGGACATATACGCAAAATATTCCTCAGCGCCATTTGCTGCAAGGGACGCATTTCCCTGCCTGATGAGAGCTGCGAAAGACTCTGCATTCTGGATAACGAGTTGGGAATGGCTGAGTTTTACCTTCAAACGCTTCTCCCCCTTATTCAAGGCAGGGGCTATGACATAATTCTCTGCCCCGACTGCCTTGAGCCGGAGCGCATAAGCGCCCTTATAATCCCTGAACTCTCCCTCTCTCTTTACTGCAGCGATGCTCTTTCCTCCGACACCACGGGATGCTACCGCCACATAAGGCTGGATGCCTGCGCCGACAGAGAAACCCTCTCTCGGCTGCGCCCTCAGCTGAGAAGAGCACGGAAGCTTTGCCGGGAATGCACAGCTTTTGCCACGGATACGCTCTCCAACGCCAAGGCTCTCCACGACCGGTTGGAGCAGGTTTATAACCCTCATGTGGATTTCGACAGAGTGTATCGCGAGGCAGAAAAACACATAAAAGAGCTTTTTGAGAGAATTTAAGCGCCAAAAATGCAAAATCAGCCCAAAATCTCATCTCCGCGCAGTGATGAAATTTTGGGCTCGTTATATTTTTAATTTGTTGCACTTGCACAAAAAAGAATAAATATACAAAAAAAAGAGGCGGAAATCCAACTTCCGCCCCATTATGTAGCCTGTGTATTTTATATGATATTTTGGTAGTTGTCAATAGTTCGTCAGAATATTTTGATTGCAAAACGCTGAAAATTCGGTTATTATTTACCAGTAAGGTATTTGTCTTTTGTGCAATATGCACCAAACATACCATACGTTTGGTACATCGCAAGCCAATGACAACATTTTAGAAGGAGTGTAACAACAATATGGAAAACCTGATTTGGGTAGGCATCGTTGGCGCTGTAGTTGCTCTCATTTTTGCATTCATCCAGCGCAACGTGGTTATGAAGGCCTCCGAAGGTGACGAGAAGATGATTAAGCTCGCCGCCGCAATCCGTTCAGGCGCTAATGCTTATCTCAAGCGCCAGTATTCCACCGTGGCAAAAGTCTTCCTGGTGGTATTTGTAATTCTGCTCGCTATCGCATTTTTCTCCAAGGGTCAGATGCTCTCCCGCATCACTCCCTTTGCTTTCCTCACCGGCGGTATCTGGTCCATGCTGGCAGGCCTCGTTGGTATGAAGATCGCAACCGCATCCAACGCCCGCACCGCTCACGCTGCACATCAGGGTCTGAACAAGGGTCTCCGCGTAGCTTTCGCTTCCGGTTCCGTTATGGGCTTCACTGTTGTCGGTCTCGGTATGCTGGATATCAGCCTCTGGTTCATCGGTCTCAAGCTGGCCGGTATGGATGCTGATACTATCGCAAACGTTATGGTTATGAACGGCATGGGTGCTTCCTTCATGGCTCTCTTCGCACGTGTCGGCGGCGGTATCTACACCAAGGCTGCTGACGTTGGCGCTGACCTTGTCGGCAAGGTCGAGGCCGGTATCCCCGAGGATGACCCCCGCAACCCCGCAACCATCGCTGACAACGTTGGCGACAACGTTGGTGACGTTGCAGGTATGGGCGCTGACCTTTACGAAAGCTATGTCGGCTCCATTCTCGCTACCTTCGCTCTCTCCGCAGCCGCAGGCTACGGTTGGGCAGGTATGATGCTCCCCATGATGCTGGCTTTCGTCGGTATCATCTGCTCTCTCATCGGCTCTTTCCTTGTTAAGACCAAGGAAGATGCAACCCAGCTCTCTCTTCTGAAGAGCCTCCGCACCGGCACTTACACCGCCGCTGTCCTCTCCGCAGTTCTGGCTCTGCCCCTCTGCTGGTGGATCCTCAAGGAAAGCGGCAACTGGCTTGGCGTTTATATCTCCATCCTCTGCGGCCTTGTAGGCGGCTGCGCAATTGGTTACTTCACCGAGTATTACACTTCCGATAACTATAAGCCCACCCAGAAGCTGGCTGCAGCTTCCGAGACCGGCTCCGCCACCATCATCATCGGCGGCGTTTCTCTCGGTCTGAAGTCCACTCTGGCTTCTATCCTCATCGTTGGTGCTGCTGTTCTTATCAGCTACTTCTGCTCCGGCGGCTCCACCTCTATTGTTGACGGCAACGGTCTCTTCACCCCCGAGTTCAACCAGGGCCTCTACGGCATCGGCATTGCCGGTGTTGGTATGCTCTCCACCCTCGGCATCACTCTGGCAACCGACGCTTACGGCCCCGTTGCCGATAACGCCGGCGGCATTGCCGAGATGGCAGGTCTTCCCGAGGAAGTCCGCGAGCGCACCGACGCTCTGGACAGCCTTGGCAACACCACCGCTGCAACCGGTAAGGGCTTTGCAATCGGCTCCGCCTCCCTCACCGCTCTTGCTCTTCTTGTTTCCTACGTCAACATCGTTCAGGATCGCACTACTGAAGTTCTCAACTTCAGCCTCACCAGCCCCACCGTTCTCGTTGGTCTCTTCATCGGCGCAATGCTGACCTTCGTATTCTCCGCTCTCACCATGAGCGCTGTTCAGAACGCAGCTCAGTCCATCGTTAAGGAAGTCCGCCGTCAGTTCCGCGAGATCGCCGGCATCATGAACTATGAGGCTGACCCCGACTACAGCCGCTGCGTTGACCTCTGCACTCAGGGCGCTCTCCGCGAGATGGTTGCTCCCGCACTTCTCGCAATCATTGTTCCCATCGTTACCGGCTTTGTTCTCGGTCCCACCGGCGTTGTCGGTCTTCTCGGCGGCGTTTCCGTCACCGGCTTTGCAATGGCAGTATTTATGTCCAACGCAGGCGGCGCATGGGATAACGCAAAGAAGTACATAGAGCGCGGCAACCACGGCGGCAAGGGCAGCGAGCAGCACAAGGCAGCTGTTGTTGGCGACACCGTCGGCGATCCCTTCAAGGATACCTCCGGTCCCTCCCTCAACATCCTCATCAAGCTCTGCTCCACCGTTTCCATCGTGTTCTCCGGCCTCATCGTGGCTTTCCATATTTTCTAAAATATACATATTAAAAGCGGCGTACCAATCGGTACGCCGCTTTTTTATATGTAATATATTTCAAGTTCACCGAAGCTTACGCCGCCAGTCAATGTGATAATGCCCTTGCACTGCTCGTTGGGGTGCCCGTGGGTGGATATCTCTCCAAAGCTCGTTCCTGCCGCGCATTCCACCTGATACTGTGCCGGCACGTTCAGACGCAGAGAACCAAAACTTGCTCCGATGTCTATCTCGCAGTTTTCCGCGATTTCTCCGCATCCTCTCAAATCCAGCTTCATCTCGCCGAAGCTTACGCTCGCCTTTCCGTAGCTCAGGCGGGGCAATGTGATATAGTGCTCAATCTCTCCGAAGGCAATGGAACAGTTAAATTCCTCCCCTTCCTGAGTGAATTGCTTTCTCTGCTTATGGGATATGTCCCCTTTTTTATGGATGGCGAATCTGCTCTTCTTGGGTTTTCTCAATGCATCCGCCAGAAGGCTGATGCCCACAAGAACAATCAGCGCCGGAAACAGCAGCTTTTTATCCGGATATAGCTCAAATATTCCCAGATTATTCACAAGGAAATATCCACCCAGCGCGGCACAGACTACCCCGGTAAAATGGAAGCGGTGGAAGAGCGATGCCAGAGAAAATACCAGCAGCGCCGAAGGCCACACTATCCCCCAAAAGCCCACATCCCATTCAAGAAGACGGGCCGCGAAAAGCAGCGCACCCACCAGAAGCACAAAAAATGCCGATGTCACCGCACCCCGACGTCCGCTGTCCCAGTTAAACTCCCAGCCGCTTTTTTCTTCCTTCTCATGTATTTCCGCCGGCTCTGAGCTGCTCATCCCAAGCAGCTCATCCGTGGTGATGCCGAATAGCTCTGCTAATTTTGGGAGCATATAAATATCAGGGCAGGACTGGTCGTTTTCCCATTTGCTGACAGCCTGCGCCGTAACGCCAAGCTTCTCTGCAAGCTGATCCTGAGTCAAACCCAATCTCTTGCGGTGAAACACAATGCGTTTGCCCATACTCTGTTCCATATGTAATTCCTCCTGTGCTTTATGGTGCTATTATACAGAGTTTGTATGTAATTTGCTATCAACTATTTGGAAATTAAGCCTTTTCCGCTCTCAACTGCAGGTTGAAATGTCCTCAACCGGACGTTGATTCGCCAAACGGCGCAGACGGAAGAGCGTCTGCGCCGTTATAATTCGATATGATTCTTATTCCGCAGTCTCTGCTGTGCGGGGGATGAAAAGCATATTTCTGTCCACATCACCCTCTATGCCCTTTACATTGCCGGTGATGGAATACTGCCAGAAATCGTGCTTATAGTAAAAATCGGGGTAATCGCTGAGGGTTGCCACCCACCACTTAAGATGTGTCATCCGGGGCAGGTCATAGCTGAAATAACCCAGCTTTCTATAGGCATACACTCCGCTTTCGTAGCCCGCCTCTTCCAGCTTTGCGGTGAAGGCAAGGGCGCATTCGGTGATAATTTCTCCCGATATGCCGTCCGTGCGAGCCTCGTCAGTGTCAATACTCTCCCAATCGTAAAAGATGGGCAAAGTCACGGTGTCCGCAGGGTAGCCTTTTAGAATCGAGAGAAGGTATTCCGCCTCCTCCGCGGCCTCTTCGGGATTCGTTGCCTGTGAGAAGAAATAAACGCCCACATCAAGTCCGTTTGCCGCAGCACCTTTGATATTTCCGTCGAAATAGGCATCGGTGAAAAGTCCTCCCGCGCTATAGCCTCTGTAGCCCGCGCGGATGATGGCAAAATCAATTCCGTCAGAGGCAACCGCAGCCCAATCGATGCTGCCCTGATGCTCACTGACATCTATGCCCATTTTCACATCGTATGCCTCGCCTATGTATTCGCCCTCGGAAAAATCCTCTGCGCTGAGGTCATTCACCGCAACACCTTCGTAGGGCGTTATCCATATAAGATTTCCATAGCCCGATTCAACCTGCACCATGCCCTCATAAGGGTCAGTTGCTTTGCGTGAGCAGGCGCAAAGGGATACCAGCAGCGCCGCCGCCAGGAAGGCGCTTATCCATCCTTTTCTTTTCATTATCCGCACCCGTATCTTTCTCTGTACTTTCAGTAAATTTTAACACTCACTTGCATCCTCTTTGTAACTTTAACAAAAATAACGAGCCGTGGCAAGAGTGCTTCATTTACATTTATGCCGCCTTATGGTAAGATATGTTTAATATATTTTTACAGGGAGAAACAGACACATGAACTTTCTGGAAAAAAGAATTCTGGCCGATGGCATTGTTAAGCCCGGCAATGTTCTGAAGGTTGACAGCTTCCTCAACCATCAGATGGATATCGCTCTCATTGAGGAAATTGCCCGTGAATTTCGCCGCCGATTTTCCGAAAAGCCCATTAACAAAATTCTGACTATTGAGGCCTCCGGCATAGGCATTGCCGCTCTGGCCGCAAGGGAATTCGGCGTTCCCATGGTTTTCGCGAAAAAATCCAAGTCCATTAATATCGACGGGGATATGTATGTGGCCGAGGTTGAGTCCTTCACCCACAAAACCACAAACCGTGTCATTGTTTCCAAAAAGTTTCTCTCCCCTGATGACCGAATTCTCATCATAGATGATTTTCTCGCCAATGGCTGCGCCCTTCAGGGGCTTATTTCCATTGTAGAGGCTGCCGGAGCCACAGTTGAGGGCATTGGCATTGCCATTGAAAAGGGCTTTCAGAATGGTGGTAAAATCATCCGTGAAAAAGGCTATCAGCTTGAGTCTCTGGCTATCGTGGAAGCTATGGATGCTGAAAGCGGCACTATATGCTTCCGCCGGCAATAAGGCACACAAAAATACCGGCTGCCAAAAATGGCAACCGGTGTTTTATATTCCAAAGCATTAATCTGTTTTATATTCTGTGTCATTACCGTCCTTTGCATTCCTGCTTCAGGACCGCTGCCATCTCCTCCGGAGATTCCTTGCAGCCCCCATTTAACCACAGCTTAATAGTTGCACGAGGAAGATCGGACTCGTGCGGCGCAGTTTTGCCGCAAGGCAAAACGGAGCGCAAAGCTGTCGTTCTGACGCAGCTGCAGGGATTTGAACTCACCTCCGCTTCGCGGCATTGCTTTTCAATCACCTTCCCCCACGCAGAAAAGAGACATCCGAAAGGATGTCTCTTTTGGGCTGTTACAGAATTAAATATAAGCTGTTATTTGCTCCTTATTCTATCGGGCTTAAAGCACATCTGCTCCCACATTGCAGGGGCTTCGATACACTCCACGATTTCATCACCATCGAATCTCTCAAGCATAGCGGTGCCTCCCATACGGTGATAGGAGCCACGGAAGCCCAGCAGATAAAACAAAGTTGCCGCAGGTCTGCCGACAATATCGGTCATTACTTGTCTTTCCACTTCTTCGTCGCCCTTTTTGTAGGTAATACGATAGTGGATATTGTTCTCTTTGTCGTTGTAGTCATACACCAGAGTTTTTGCAACGTGGCGTTTTGTGTAGGAGTCTCTGACGAAATCCTTTTCTTCATAGCTCAGATGCTTATAGGCATCGCCCGTCAGGATCTCTCCGTCCTTGGCAAGCATAAATATCGGAACTGTCTTATAACCGTCCTTCTTGTTGGCATATATGTAGGAAGAAACGACAACGTAATCACCAATCTTTGCTCTTCCCCAATACCAGTCGTTCATAAGGAGGATCATCAGTTTGTTGCCAAAATTATGATCGTGATAGCCCGTGCCGCAAAGCTCGATGCTCTCATCTTTCATTTTAAGCGTTCCCTTTATTTTTCCCTCAGGGACGGAGGGCAGCCATGCAAAATAATCCTTTTCGCCGAAATATATATGCCCCGAATCGGGACGCCAGGAAGGAACACTTGCATCCAGGGTAAGCTTGCATTCAGCATCCTCGTTCTTGAAATAGATATCGTAGTGGGAGAGATCACCTTTGACATAGCACTCCCCGATTCTGATGTTGCAACCGTCCTTGGAGAATGAATAATCATCAGACCAAAGCTCGGTCCTGAGCTCCTTGCCATTCGGGTTGATATAGTTAAGCGATACAAAAGGCTTGAAGTTTTTTGCAAAAGACGTAACGTGCTTTGTATAAAAAACAATAACAAGGCTCGAGCCATCGGGATATTTGGAATCAAAATACCACCATTCGTAGCTACCGGATTTGGGTTCGGTGCGCAATCCGTCCTCAAAAATTTGCACATTGTCGGTCAAACCCATCTCTTTGGGTTTTAATAATCTTACATCACTCATAAATAACTCCTACATATGTTTGTATAGCGATTTTATGATATAGCATTTA
>JAZNZR010000013.1:0-43155 GCA_045595025.1 Oscillospiraceae bacterium
ATATCTGCCCATGCACCAGAAGCACATCGCCGAGGGCATAGAGGCCGGCATGGTCCTCTTCGCCGGACCCAAGCCCGCCGAGGGCGGCGGCATGATGATCGCCCGGGCCGAAAGCCGCGAGGCTCTGGATGCTTTCCTCAACCGCGACCCCTTCGTTGTTAACGGCCTCGCCCGCTTCAAGGTGAAGGAATTCATCATGGCAGACCGCTCCGAATTCGTGAAGGATTTCTGATATTCAAAGGTATAAATTGGGCCGGAGGCCGCATTCCCTCCGGCCCTTAAGCATTTTTCATGTCTTTACACTTTCTTAACATCCCCCGTGCTTTACACACTGCACTTTTATGTAGTATAATGTTAAAGTTAAACAAGGAAACGGAGAAAAAACTATGGATTACAAACTTTGCGTGCCCTGTCTTCTGGGTCTTGAAGGTCCCATTGCCGACGAGCTGCGCCGAATGAAGATGAGAGATGTTGCCGCGGAAAACGGCCGCGTTTTCTTCACCGGCAACGAGGAGGACATAGCCAGAGCCAATATAAACCTTCGTATAGGCGAGCGCGTGCTCATCGAAGTAGGCAGTTTTGATGCCTTCAGCTTTGACCAGCTTTTTGAGGGCACCAAGGCTCTCCCCTGGGAGATGCTCATTCCCAAAAACGGCGCCTTCCCCGTAAAGGGCTACAGCCTCAACTCCAAGCTTTTCTCCGTTTCCGACTGCCAGAAGATAATCAAAAAGGCAATCGTGGAGCGCCTTAAAAAGGTCTACCGCATCGAATGGTTTGATGAAACCGGCCCTCTCTATCAGGTGCAGTTTTCCATTATGAAGGACAGAGCCAGCCTTTGCATCGACACCTCCGGCTTCGGTCTCCACAAGCGCGGCTACCGTCCCGCCCATAACGCCGCACCTTTGAAGGAAACTATGGCCGCCGCAATGGTAAGCCTTTCCCGCTACAGAGGCAGGGAAGATTTCGCCGACCCCTTCTGCGGCAGCGGCACCATAGCCATTGAGGCGGCTCTGATTGCCAAAAACCGTGCCCCCGGCCTTAAAAGAGACTTCACTGCCATGAACTGGCCCGGTTTTGACCCCCTTATGTGGGCAAGAGTCCGTGATGAGGCCAGAGCAAAGGAGTTCAGCGGCGATTACCGCATCTTTGCTTCCGATATAGACCCCCACGCCATAGAGATAGCAAAGGAAAACGCCCTTCGCGCAGGCGTTGCCGATGTTGTTAAGTTTGAAGTTGCCGATGCCATGAGCTTCAGCCGCAAGACCGAGCGAGGCATCATCGTCACAAATCCTCCCTACGGCGAGCGTATTATGGAGCGCCGTGAGGCGGAGGGACTCTATGCCGGCTTCGGCAAGGCATATTTCGCCACGGAAAACTGGAAGCTCTATCTCCTCTCCTCCCATACGGAGTTTGAGCGCACCTTCGGCAAAACCGCCGACAAAAAAAGAAAGCTCTACAACGGCATGATAAAATGTGATTTGTTCATGTACCTGTAAATTCATAAAGAGGAATAAGAAGCAAATTTGTGAGGTAAACTTATGAAGCACCTGTTTATAGTAAATCCCGCCGCCGGCGGCAAGGACAGCACCGATTTTGTCTCCGCGAAAGTCGCCCAATTTTTCTCCGGCAAGGAGGGCGACTTTGAAATATACACCACCAAGGCACCCATGGACGCCGTAAAAAAGATAAAGTACGAGGCCGATCTCTGCGATTGCCTTCGGGTTTATGCCTGCGGAGGCGACGGTACCCTCAACGAATGCATCTGCGGCGCTGCGGGCTGGGACCATGTGGCAGTCACCCACTTCCCCACCGGTACCGGCAATGACTTTATCAAAACCTTCGGTGACGAGGGAAAGCTTTTCTTCGAGCTTGAGGCTCTCATCAACGGCGAAGTCCGCCCCATCGACCTTATCGACTGCAACGGAAGATACAGCGTTAATATCTGCTCTGTTGGTATAGACGCCCGCATTGCCGCCGATGTCCATAAATACAGCAAAATTCCCCTGATCGGCGGTGCCACCGGCTATGTCACAAGTCTTGCCGCCAACCTCCTCAAGGGCATCACCGGTCCCCTCCGCGTTATCTGCGACGGTAAGCTCTATTACGGCGAGATGACTCTTATCTGCGCCTGCAACGGACGCTTCTACGGCGGCGGCTTCAACCCCGTTCCCGATGCCCAGCTGGATGACGGTCTTCTGGACTTCCTCATTATCAAAGGAGTTTCCCGCCTCACCTTCCTGAAGCTTGTGGGCGGCTATGCCAAGGGCAAATATGCCGATTTCCCCAAGTACATAAACCACGTCCGCTCCACCTCCATTGAAATAGACAGTCCGGATGAGCTGGTGGTCAATGTGGACGGCGAAATTATCCGCAGCAAAAAGGTCAGCATGAAGGTCATCCCCGGCGGTGTGAACTTCATTTTCCCCGCGGGCATGGAGTTTTTCGCTTCCGAAAAGGAGAAAATCGCCGCAAAGTGAAGCAAGGCTGAGCTTTTTGGATAAAACATAGGTGTAAATTAAAATTTCACCCCTTTTATCCTTGAAATTTACCGATTATTATTAAAATAACGCTTGCAAAAATCCAATATATGGACTATTATAATAAGCGTGTTAGCACTCGCACACAAAGAGTGCTAACACGCTGAAAATCTTAATAAAATAATTAATGCATATAGGAGGAAGAAACATGAATCTTAAACCTTTGGCTGACAGAGTTGTTGTCAAGCAGAGCAAGGCTGAAGAGAAGACCAAGGGCGGCATTATCCTCACCAGCGCCGCACAGGAGAAGCCCGAAATTTACGAGGTTCTGGTAGTTGGCCCCGGCGGAATGGTTGACGGCAAGGAAGTCGACATGGTAGTCAAGGCCGGCGACAAGGTCATTATGGGCAAATATTCCGGCACCAATGTGAAGCTGGACGGCGAAGAGTATATTATCGTCCGTCAGAACGACATTCTGGCAATAGTTGAGTAATTAAAGGAGAATTTTCAAGTATGGCAAAGCAGATTATTTTCGGCGAAGAAGCCCGCAAAAGCCTTCAGACCGGTGTCGACAAGCTGGCCGATACCGTTAAAATAACCCTCGGACCCAAGGGCCGCAATGTAGTTCTGGGCAAGAAGTTCGGCGCTCCCCTGATCACCAATGACGGTGTCACCATCGCCAAGGAGATCGAGCTTGAGGACGCTTTCGAGAATATGGGCGCACAGCTCATCCGCGAGGTTTCCACCAAGACCAACGATGTTGCCGGTGACGGCACTACCACCGCAACCGTTCTGGCTCAGGCCATGATCGGCGAGGGCGTAAAGAACCTCGCAGCCGGTGCAAACCCCATGGTTATGCGCCGCGGCATCCAGAAGGCCACCACCGCTGCCGTTGAGGCTATCCGCGCAGCAAGCCAGCCCGTTTCCGGCACCAGCGATATCGCCCGTGTAGGCACTGTCTCCTCCGGCGACGAGGTCATTGGTCAGCTGATTGCAGAGGCTATGGAGAAGGTTGGTCAGGCCGGTGTTATCACCATCGAGGAAGCCAAGACCGCCGAGACCTACACCGAGGTTGTTGAGGGTATGCAGTTTGACCGCGGCTATCTCAGCCCCTATATGGTCACCGATCCCGACAAGATGGAAGCAATTATGGAAGATTGCTACATCCTCCTCTACGAAAAGAAGATCACCTCCATTCAGGATATGCTTCCCCTTCTGGAGAGCATCGTTAAGCAGGGCGCAAAGCTCCTCATCATCGCTGAGGATGTTGAAGGCGACGCTCTTGCAACCCTCGTTCTCAACAAGCTCCGCGGCACCTTCACCTGCGTCTGCGTCAAGGCTCCCGGCTTCGGCGACCGCCGCATAGACATGATGCAGGATATCGCCATCCTCACCGGCGGTACCGTTATCAGCGAGGAAAAGGGTCTTCAGCTCTCCGATGCTTCCATTGAGCTCTGCGGCTTTGCCCATCAGGTCAAGGTCACCCGCGATGACACCACCATCGTTGACGGCGCAGGCGACAAGCAGGAGATCGCAGATCGCGTAAGCTCCATCAAGCATCTTATAAACACCACCAAGAGCGACTATGACCGCGAGAAGCTTCAGGAGCGTGTTGCAAAGCTGGCCGGCGGCGTTGCCGTTATCAAGGTCGGTGCAGCCACCGAGGTTGAGATGAAGGAGAAGAAGCTCCGCATTGAGGACGCTCTCAACGCCACCCGCGCAGCAGTTGAGGAAGGCATCGTAGCCGGCGGCGGCACCGCTTACGTTACCGCAGGCAAGGCAGCAGCCGAGACCGCAAAGACCCTCAGCGGTGACGAGCGCACCGGTGCTGAGATCGTAGCTCTTGCTCTGCAGGCACCCATCCGCCAGATCGCAGCCAACGCAGGCGTTGAAGGCGCTGTTGTTTATGACAGAGTCAGCTCCTCCGACTGCGCTCACTTCGGCTTCAATGCTGCAAGCGAGGAATACTGCGATATGATCGCAGCCGGCATTGTTGACCCCACCAAGGTCTGCCGCAGCGCTCTTGAAAATGCCGCGAGCATCGCCAGCGTTGTTCTCACCACCGAGAGCCTCGTTGCCGACCTCCCCGAAGCCAATGACGGCGCAGCCGCAGGCGGCGCACCCATGGGCGGCATGGGCGGCATGTATTAATCCCAAACCAAATAAAAATCAATCCTCCCCGCGGAAATCACGGGGAGGATTTTTTTCTGCACCCATCGTAGGGCGGGGGCTTGCTCCCACCGTAAACCCGGATGAGGTGTGTTTTTTTCGGAACGGTCAAGACCGTTCCCTACATAGTACCGCCGTAAAACAATAGTTGCAGGGGCGTACACCCGGCCGGCCCGCCGTTCCCTCGTAGGGCGGGGGCTTGCTCCCGCCGCAAGAACATCTGTCATCCCCGGCTCTCCAGCCATTTTATTGCCGAGTTTGCCAGCACCGCCGCGCCAATAGGCAGAGCCTCCTCATCAAAATCCGCCTTTGGGTGATGGAGGGGATAACTGAAGCCCTTATCCTTCTCCCCCGCCGAGAGCACAAGCATTGCCGAGGGCACTGCGCGGCTCACATATGCAAAATCCTCGCTTCCCGCGCTTTTGCCTCCGCCGGGAAAATTCTCCGCCTTGAAAACCTTACCCGCCCCCAATAGCTCTCTTGTCCAAACCCCCAAAGCGGATGCAAGCTCCCCATCCTCCAAAAAGGCGGGGCAGCCCCTTCCGAATTCCAGTTTCGCCTCAGTTTTTGTTGCGGCAGCCACTCCATTCGCTATCTCTCTCATTCGAACCTTAATTTTCTCCCACACGGAATCCTCCATAGCCCTTATGCTGCCCTTCAAAACAGCTTTTTCTGGAATGACATTTGCTGCGCTGCCGCAGTCCATGCTCCCAAGGCTCAGTGCCGCCTGCTCCATCATACCAAGCTCTGAAGCTTTTATCCTCCAGAAAAGCCCTGTGAAGGTCACCGCCGCTCCTATTGGGTCAGTGCCTTGGTCGGGAGCTGCTCCGTGACAGCCTTTTCCCCGAAATTCGATAGAGAAAAAGTCCGCCCCGGGAGCGCATATACCTGCGGCGGGCACTATAATGCTGCCCGTGGGCAGCTCAGATGCGGTCAGCACATGCAGCATCATCGCGCCGCCCACATCGGGGGAGCGCAAAATACCCGCAGAGAGCATATCCTTTGCCCCCTCCAGAATCTCCTCTGCGCTCTGGAACATAAGCTTCACCTTTCCCCGAAGCTCCTTCTCCCGCTTTTTCAGAAGCTTTGCCGCTCCAAGCAGCATTGCTGTGTGCATATCGTGGCCGCATCCGTGGAAAGCGCGGGGCGAAGCAAAGGGCAAGGCCGTTTCCTCCTCAATAGGTAGGGCATCCATATCTGCCCTCAGGAGGAAACACTCTCCCTCCCCTTTGCCGATGATGGCGCTTATTCCCGCCCTTCCGCAGCGAATAAACTCTATCCCCATGGCTCTCAGCTCATCTTCCACAAAGGCTATAGTCTCCGAAAGCTCAAAGCCCGTTTCCGCGGCACAGTGGAGCTTGCGACGGCAGCTTCTGAGATAATCGCTGAGCATAAGAGCCTCTTTCAAAATATTGGACATATAATTTCCTCCTTTTTAGAATTAGTATGCCCGAATAACGAAAAAAGCTTGACCTTGCCCTTTATGGAAGGTGTATATTTTAGTTGGAAAGGAGTGCTTTTATGGGATTTTTCTCCGTTAATATTATCAACAGAGCAAAGCTCTTGGTGGAAAACGATGCCTCCGCCGCAGCACTGGCTCTTGAAAAGCTGAAAAGGGAGGGTGTCCCCTGCGAAATGCACACCAAACGCCTTCGCAGCACTGTTGGTATGCGTATAGATGTGAGCGCATACATGCAGTATAATCAGGCTTATGTGGGTAACCCCCAGCATTACGGCTATACCTATACCATTTATGTGCCCCGCAAGTATTTGCAAAAAGCAAAAAGCATACTGCACATATAAAAAAGGAAGCTCTTAGGCGGCCTCACATAGGGATTTACACGGTTTTGAATAAATCTTTTTCCCCGCAGCTTCCTCCGCTGATCTTGAAATACACAAAGTATTTCCGCGCTCAACGGAGTTGCTGCAAGAAAAAATCTGATATTCAAAACTGCAAAGCACTCCAAAGAGAAAGATTATTCTGCAAGACAATAAAAAAATCCACGGCAAGGCTGTCGCCTGCCGTGGATTTTCTTTGCAGTATTGCGGGAAAAGATACTCTTTGGAGCGTATAAATCCCCATGTGAGTCCGCCTTTTGTTCTGACTTTTTTATGCTGCATTATTTAGGAAAAAGCGGGATATCTCTTCCATAAAAGCACTATCAAGAGTAAAGAGACGGTCTCTATCAAGGTCATCTATAAAGGCTTTGAGTATTTCTCCACTGAGAGGGCTACCATATTCTTTTCTCAATTTTGAAAGCTCCTCCTGCTTTTCTGTTAGGTATTTTGCGGCATCCATTGAGCGCCAAAGGGTGGAGTGCATATTTCTGAAATCATCATCCATGTATAAATAGTTGGCGTTTGGATTTGAAATCAGTTCACGCTTAGAGTAAATACTAATATTATCGTCAACTATATCATCATTGCTTCCCTGAATAATTAAAACAGGAATATTGCTTTTGTTAATTGAGGACACCGCTGACTCATTGGCAGCATCACCGAAAAGCATTTTATTGTGGAGCACAAGAAAGGGATACTCAATCGTGGCAAGAGGCCCGACACGAAGGGCAGCATGATAATACATTGTTTCAATCGGTTCATTAAATCCTGCAAGTAAAGCAGCGGCCTTAATTTCAGGATAGTTATCAAGAACCGTAGCAGAAGCGTATGCACCCATACTATGACCGTAAAGAAATATATTCTTTTCCGGGAATAGGGCTGTGACATATTCTATTGCTGCGCTGAGATCAAGATTCATCTGACTGAAGCCAACAAGGCTTTTTCCTTCGCTTTCTCTTGATCCTGTTCCGTCGAAGCTGAATACGGTCCAACCGCGCTCCACAAAATCAAGCGTTTCCGCCAAATGGCTGTCGGCTCCGCCTCCAATACCGTGTACCATGACTATTATTCCGTTTGTATTGCCTTCTCCGTAAAGATATCCCTGAAGAACATTATCGCCGGAAATGAATCTATGTTCTGTTCGGGGGAATTCATCTTTGTTTATATCTTCGTAACAAAGCTCAAGTGAATCGGGAGTAATATCCCGTCTGGCAAACATAATCCCATATACAAGGGAGGAGCCCAGCATTGAAAGAACTGAAAAAACAATTATTGCTATAATAATGCCTATGGCCAACTTTTTTGTTTTACATCTCCTGTTTGGGCTTTGTGCCCTAAATTTGGCCATGAAACATTCTCCTTTCACGGCATATCCTTATTTTTCCCTTATTTCTGGTTGGATATACCTTAATTTGTGGATAGTTGTAATTATAATATAAAAGCAGGCATTTTCAAGGTGAAATCCATGAAAATGCCTGCTTTTAATAATTAGCTGACTATGATATGTAATTAGAAGTTGCTGGCAACAAGAGCGCCAATAGCAATGAAATAAATTACCCAGAATACGAGCATTACGATACTGATGGGCAATGCAATCTTGCTGAAGATATTGCCAACTTTTGCAGAACCGTAAACGCTGCCGTTAAGTCTGATGAATTTCTTTGCGCGGCCTCTTGCAACGCAAGCCAGAATTATGCCGAGAATAGGCATATAGCAAAATACGAGAGCGATAATTCCCCATGCGAGGACGCTGCCGGGGCTAATCTGTTTTTCCATAGTTACTCTTTCCTTTACTGATATATTTACCTGCCAATCCTTAGGATTGATGGGTATCTACAATAATTAATTTAATTCCTTATCGGCAAAGAGTCAAGAAAATTCTTTACCGCAATATCGTAATGTTCGGGATTATTAAAGCGAACACGGGAATGACCGCCTTTATCAAACCAGACAATTTTTTTTTGCTCTGAGCCGCAAAGAGCATAAAGCTCTTCTGCCTTTTCGGGAAGGGAATAAATATCTTTCCGGCTGTGAATAAATAAAATCGGCTTTTTGAGTTTGTATATCCTGTTCAGAGGACCGTCGTTAACTGCATCGGCACCGGAAATGATCCGTATATAAAGCATGACGAGAGGATAGAAGGGGAAGAGGGGGCGATTTTTCTCGATCATGTGGTTTTTAAAGCTTTCCCCGAAGCTGACATACATGCCATCAGCCACCATTGCCCGGAAATAATCGGGGCATTTTTCTGAAATCATTGTGAAAAGAGCGGTAGATGCACCGATGCATATTCCGTGAAGTATAATTTCCTTTATTTGAAGAGAGTCATGCAAATATGTACCCCAGGCAATTATATCACTATATTCCTTGTAGCCGAGAGAACAAATTTTACCGTCGGAAAGACCGTGAGAGCGAACGTCAATAGCAAGAACATTATAGCCGGCTTTGCGATATGGCTCAGCATAGCTGAATGAGTAGGAGCAGCATTCCATTCTGCCGGGTATAATTATAACTGCCTTATCGAAGCCAAAATCAAAGTACTTTCCGAAGAGCCTGAGCTTACCGTTTTTGATATCCAGCTCACGGCAGTTGGGCTCATAAGTCTCGCCCCATTTAAGCGCCTCACTATATAAGGCAACGTATTCTGGGTCTTCGGGCATACTTACATTTCTGCCCCATTTTTCTTTCTTTGTACGGACAAGAAGGGCAGAGTATAAAACGGCGGAGAGAATCAAAAATGCAAGAATGTTAATTGCTATAAAAATAAGAATAATTAAAAGTATCCAGTTCATTTTAGAGAATTCCTATTAGCCAGGGATAAATGCTCTGTCCTCCATAAAGAAAACTGAGCTCAATACCCGGGAATTTTTCAGAGAGTATTTCAGAAAGCTTTTCTTCCTCAGTCTCGTCCACATCTTTGCCGCGGAAGAGAACAAAAGCAGATTTATCATCCAAGGACTCTGTGAGAAGAGCGGAAATCAAGGCGGAAGAAAGCGTGGAATCTACTGCTGCAAGTTCACCGTCAAGAAAAGCGAGGCAATCACCGGTTTTGCATTGGATTCCGTGATAGCTGCTGTCTCTTGCGGCACGAGCGAGAGAGACGGTGTGAATTGATTTTGCACCGCTTTCCATTTGCCTGATTCTGAACTTAGCATCATTGCTGTCGGGTACGTCCATTGCAATGGTAAAATAGCCTTCAATCATATTCTTAGTGGGAAGAATAACAACATTATCCATTCCACGAAGTTCCACGGCCTGTTTTGCGGCGGCTATTATATTCTTATCATTGGGGAGAACAACGATGAATTCTGCATTCGTGGATGAATAAGCGTCTGCAAAATCCTGAGCAGAGGGATTGGAAGATGCTCCGCCTTCAAGAATTATTTCGCAGCCAATGCCGGAGAAAATTTCTTTCATTCCTTCTCCGTTAACAACTGCTATTACGGAAATGGGAACTTTGGGTTTTTGTTTTCTTTCCATTTCAAGCTTTTCATTATGCTGAAGCTGCATATTTTCAAGCTTGAAGCTGATAAACTCGCCATAGCGCTGACTAAGCTCAATAATCTTGCCGGGGACACGGGTGTGAATATGAATTTTAACACGTGAGCCGTTTTCTATTGCAACAATGGAGTTGCCTAAGCCCTCCAGATCCTTCAAATATGCTGCAAGCCGGAAAGAACTGTCGTATGCATTATTGTTCAGACGCTGAAGTATGAACTCCATGCAATAGCCTTCAATAAACTTGCTGTTTTCATCGAAGAGAGAAAAATCGGGATCATTATTCTCTTTAATAGGTGTGGGCGTATAGACAATATTTTCTCCGTAGAGATATTTCAACATGCCTTCAATTATTGCTATGTAGCCCATTGCGCCGCTGTCGACAACATTGGCTTCCTTTAGTTCGGGAAGAAGCTGGGGAGTATAGGAGAGGCTTTTTTGCATTTCAGCAACATACATTGAGAAAAACTGCTCAATGCTTGTATCGCGTCTTATCTGGTGACGAATGTTTTCAATTCCTTCTCTTGCCACAGTTAAAATCGTGCCTTCAACGGGGCGTACAACAGAGCTGTAGGCAACCTTATAAGCGCGGTAAAAGCCGTTTTTAATCTCGCCGGTACCAACACTGTAGCAGCGGGAAAGCTCCATGGCAAAGCCGTTAAAGAGCTGAGAAAGTATTACACCCGAGTTGCCTCGTGCGCCATAGAGCATGCCTTCGCTTACGGATCGGAGAAAAGTACCGAGCTCCTTATTAGGCTTTGCACTTCTGAGACCGTTTTCAAGTGTAAGGCACATGTTTGTTCCCGTATCGCCGTCAGCAACAGGAAAAACATTGAGCATATTTAGTTTTTCCTCGATGGTTTTAAGATTAGCAAGTCCGTTTTGGAGCATCTTGCCAAATGTTATGCCGTCGATACGTTTATTATTCATGTGATTTACTCCATTGAAAGATTAATCTTTTTTTCCGATGTTAAGAACGGATTTGGGAAGAATTATGGTGAGGAATGCGGCAAAGAGTGTTGCAAGACCTGCAATAAGGGTGAGATATATGATTGGACCGGGTTCTTTTCCGAGAGAAGCCTGCTTAAGGGCGGTGAGAACAAGTCCTGCACCGATTCCGGATGCAACGCCGTCAAAAAGACCCTGAACGGCAAAGTACATTGCAGAGTTGGAAATACCGGTTCTGGCTTCTTCCTCAGCGGCAAGCTGGCTGGGAATAGAATATGCGGAAGCAAAAATAGCACCAACGGCGAAAGCGCATACAACTCCGGATGCAATTGCAAGAACGGTTTTAAGGGTAGATGCCTGTATGAAGGAAACTCCAAATATGCAGAGCATTCCTATACCGAACATAATAAAGGTATAACGAATTCCGAAGCCGAAGCCTCTCTTGCGCACAAATCTGTTATACAAAATGAATGCGAAAGGAACAGGAGCGAATGTGGCCATCATTACGAAGATCATATTCATTCCAACGGAAGAGAAATACTCGTTTATACCGCCAAGGAAAAGCTGTACGCCGAACTGCATGAAGGAATGAACGATCATCCAAAGGACAAAAGCTCTGTTTTTGAAGGTATGCTTCAGAGAGCCAACAAGTCCCACGGTTTTATATGTAACATTGTTTTCATCAAGATTGCTGGGCTCTTTGATCATAAAGAGGGGAATAAGCATTGTTGCTGCAATGGGAAGAATCATAAGGGCAACATTGCGTATATTGTTGCCGTTGAGCATTGCTCTGACCGCAACATAACCTACAATAAAATAAATGATATCGCATACAGCCTTGACATTGGAAAGAAAACGGCGGTCACTTTCGTTATCAACTATTTCGGTGTAGGTTGCGTAATATGTTGTCATGGTTAGAGTGTAAAAGCTATAAAATACGCAGAGTATAATCCAGTAATAAACAGTGTTCAGAAGACTTACGCCGGATTTATCGGGAATTGCAAGGAAGAGAACATAGCTGATAAGAAGAGGAACAAGACCGATAATAAGGCTGGGGCGTCTGCGTCCAAACCGGCTGCGGAGCTTGTCCGTGAATGCTGCCATGGGAATATCAATTATACCGTCAAGCACTCTTGCAATAAGAACAAAAGTGCCCCAAAGTGCAGCTATAACAAGGTCTTTACCAAGATATGTCTGATTCAAAATGGCGTTTTCTGTGCCGAATCCGCCAATAAGAAGGGCAGAACAAAGGTAGGAGCCCATTACAATGTTAAGAAGATTGATACCGAAGCCGGAACAAGCGTAAAGACCGATGGAAAACCTAGATCTAAGTTTTCTCATTTTGCACCTCCTGATATTATCTGTTCAAATGTATTTCTCTCTTCCAGCAAATCCTTGCTGATAGGTTTTCCAACATAATATGCTGCCATAAGACCGGGGCCAATATTGATACCGCAGAAGGGGAAAACATCTTTGATGAGGACATCCTTAACCTTAAATCTTTCGGCAATGAGACGCTTATATTCCTCTGCTTCTTTAAGACGGCTGGTATGGGCTATAATAATTGTCTGTTCCTCAGGAGAAACGATAGTCTGCTCAATATAATCAAGGAGAACGCTGTATGCCATTTTTGCGCCCTTAACTTTTCCGAGAACGGTAGTAAGTCCGTTATAGTCAAATTCACCGATGGGTTTAACCCCTGCCAGTGTTCCGAAAAATGCTTTGGCGTGAGTAATACGACCCTTTTTGGCAACAAAGGAGAGATCGTCCAACCATCCAGCCTGATGATAACGGTTCTTGTTTTCTTCAAGATATGCTGCAATTTCATCAAGACCGCGTCCGCTGTTTCGCATTTCCGCAGCGTGCATGACCATTAAGCCAAAACCGGGGCCAAATCTCATGGAGTCAATAATGCAGATGTTTGCGTCGGGGTATTTATTGAGAACGTTATTTTTAGCCTGAAGAGCAAAATTGTATGCACCGCTGATTCCGCTTGAAATAGTCATAAGAAGAACATCTTTCCCGCCAGAGACGATTTCTTCAAAGACTGCTTCGAACTCATAGACATTAGGAGGAGCAGTTGTGTAAGAATTGGGATCCTTTTTCAAGGCAGAATAAAACTCGGTGGCAGTGGTATTCTCCCAACCTGGGTGAGCGGCAATTTCGCTTCCGTCGGGAAGACGAATGTGACCGGGAATAAGGGTAAGCTTCAGCTCTGCGCAAACATTTTGTTCCAGATCACAGGAGCAATCAGCAAGAATCTCAAACTCTTTCATATTTCTCTCTCCTTGTATGAATAGTAATAAAATCCATAATTTTTTCGCGAATTTGTTCACCGCCGAGGACAAATGCTGTTGTATGGTCAGCGTTTTCAACCAGCAGAATTTCCTTGGCGGAACTGCAAGAATTATAGTTTATTTGTGAATGGGAAGGATCAACAACGCAGTCATTAGTTCCATGTATGAATAAAGCAGGGATATCAGTTTTGGCAAGGGAAGCACTTACGCTTTCCTTTAGGTCCGCCTTGAGCATTAATTTGCTGAATACTCCGACAAGGGGCGCCATTATGCGCCACGGAATTTTTCTTTCATTTGCAACATTTTCCATCTGCGAATATGGGGAAGTGAAGCCGCAATCAAGAATCATATTGTCAAGCAGTGTCCTGTCAATTCTGGATGAGAGATATCCGATGGAAGCGCTGCCCATAGAAACTCCGTAGGCTGTAATATGTTCGCTGTTTGTGTTGCCTTTAAGCCATTTAAGCCAAAGCTCGATATCATATTGCTCATTAACACCGAAGGTGGCAGCCTTACCGCCGCTTAGACCGTGGGCGCGTTGGTCGATAAGAAGGATGTTAAAGCCCTGTTCCCAGAAAAATTTTGCCTGCATGCAGGAGTTTGAATAAGCAGATGCCTTAAATCCGTGGGCGAATAATACTGTGCTGGAAGAAGCGTTATCGAACCACAAGGCGGATAGTTTTGCACCGTCACGGGCTGAAATACTGATTCTCGCAGGGGAAAGATTCTCCAGATAGTTTATTGAACTTTCCATTTCGCATATGAAAGGCTTATAATATTCTTTTTTCATTGCGAAGTCATGGTCCCAATGACCGTAGCACAGAAGCAAGACCATAACAAAACAAGGAGCAACCCAAAATATAATTAAAAGAGCTGCGATTATAAGCACAAGAGTACCGGCTGTCATATTACTACCTTTTTAAGTGTTAAAATTAATCTGTCTGATTTCATTGTTTTCATATACGAAAACACGCATCTTTTCAAGCTTTTCTCCGCAGGCTGAGAGAACAAATTGCTTTGATGAGCCAAGGAGTTTTGTCTCATTTTCATGAGCAAAGCTGTCCACTTTTCTTGAGAAGAAGCTCCCGGAGCCATAGCATTTGAAAATAGCTTCTTTTTTAGTCCAAAAAGAAATTAGGTCCTCAGGAGATAAAATAAGAGGAAGCTCTTTTAAGGTGCATATGCGTTTGGCCAGCTTCTTAAAATAATCGGCATCACTGTGACGGGAAATAAAATCTTCAAGATTTTCTATATCCACGCCGCAGCTTCCGTTTGATACAGCAACGGCAACCGCACCTTTTGTATGGCTAAGGGAAAATTGAAGCTTGTCACAGCTCCATTTTCCTTTGTTTTCAGAAAAAGATATTTCATCCATTTTCATATTAAAGCTTCGGGTGATGGCCTTTTCAAGAAGAAACCAAACGCTGTAGCGCTGAAGTTTTGCAGCATCATTTGTTGTTTTCTTAATATATTCTTCCCGTAGCTGCGGATATACTTCGCGTATCTCCGTATCTTCGGGGATGTTCATATAATAAACATCAAAAATAGGGCGGTTTAACCACTTCTCGCGAACAGATTGGGTTTGAGTTGAAAGATCAATGCCGAAAACGCACTTATATGCAAAATGCTCGCAGTTATTATGGATAAGATCATATCCGCCTTCTCCGATTCGGCTACGGGCAATAGCAACTGTTTTCTTCGGGGGAATGCGTTTTCTATGTTCATCGCGGCTGAGAACAGCTCTTTCAACTATACCGCCTGCGGAAAACTCATCAATGCTCGCAGACATTACGCGGTTTTCTTTGTTGCCTGAAGCGGAAATGCTGACGGGAGGGGGGCCAAATTCAATTACCTCATCCTCGCTTACGAAGATGCCGTAATGCCATATAGAGCCTACCTTAACCCTTATCATATCACCGCTTTCGCAGCTTTCGGGCCACCATTTCATTTGAGCTTTTCCTCTATGTAATCAATCGCGGCACCAACGGTGGTAATGTCCTTGATGCCAAGATTTTCAAATCTGATACCAAAGCTTTCTTCGGTGGCGATTATCATATAAAGCATATCGACGGATGAAAAGCCCAGATCTTCCATAAGCCTGGACTCCTCCGTAAACTCAGGGCTGCTGCCAAGAGTGAACTCCAGAATATCACGGAGCTTTTCGGTTATTTCATATCTGCTCATTTGCATTTCTGATATCTCACAATCTTCATACTTTTGGTGCGTTCGAAATCTCTGTCACGGATTTCTATACGGCTGATACGCTGGAAAGCGGGGAAGGAGGCGTTTATTTTCTCTAGCTCAGAGATAATGTACGCGGGAGCATTTTCGCCAAGCTTTGCAATTTCTGCTGCACGGGGAACAACCTCGAGGGCGAGAATATGGCGTCCGCCTTCCGCAATATCCTCAAAAACCTGGCAATCCTGAATGAGGATGCATTCAAGGAAATGAGCTTCCAGCTCTGCGGGAGAAATATTTTCACCACTGGGAAGAACAATTATTTCTTTAGCACGACCGGTAATATAAAGGAAACCTTCCTCATCAAAACGGACAAGGTCTCCGGTGCGGAACCAGCCATCTTCTGTGAAAGCGCTCTCATTGTCTGCACCTATATAACCATTCATAATATTTTTGCCGCGAAGCCAAAGTTCTCCGTCGACAACGCGTAGTTCCTGATTGGGGTAGGGAAGACCGACAGAATCGGGTCTGCCAAGATTATCCGGATTGCCGCTTACAAGGTTGGAACTTTCGGTAAGACCGTAACCGGGATAGAGAGAAATTCCACACTTATTATATTCTTCAATCAGATAAGGAGGAACGGCGGCTGCTCCGCAAATAATTGTTTTAAGATCGTCGCCAAGCATATTACGGCGGAACTTCTTGGAAAGAGCCAAGGCCATCTCGGCAAGAGCGGGGACAAGCACAAGAATGGTGGGCCGAAATATAGCTATATCTCTGAAAAGATCCTGATTATTGCGGCAGATGAACATTGTGCTTCCTGTACTCAAAGAGGTGAGAAGGTTGCGGATAAGTCCAAAAACATGGCTTAAGGGCAGGCAAAGAAGATATCTGGAATTAAATACACCTCTTACGCCAAGGCATCCGTTCATAACACCCTGCATTACAGAGCCGTTGGAAAGAAGCGCACCTTTGCTCTTGCCGGTAGTGCCGCCTGTGAATACTATGGCGCAGGCATCTTCTGCCTTGCAGGAAACACTGTCGGCTTTATCCTCGCCGATTTCATCTGTGCAAATAACACTGATACCCAGCTTTTCGGAAGCAAGAGCAGTGTCAGACTTCTTTTCAGGAGTGCACAGAAGCATTTTAAGTGAAAACTGCATTGAGCAGCCGAGAACAGCCTGAGCGGGGAGATGGGGAGGGAGAACAGCTGCAACAGCGCCGAGGCTTGTTATTGCGATAAATCCTGCAACAAAATCAATGCTGTTTTCTGCGTAAAGACCCACTCGAACTCCTTTTTCGCAGCCGGCAGCAATAAGTTTTGTGCGAAGCTTTGCTGCAAATTCTTCTGTATCCTTATAGCTATATTTTTTTCCTGCATCCTCAATGGCAATACGGTCTGCAAATTTGAATAAGCAATCCTGCCACATTTCGCTCATAGAGGAATACTCTCTGAGCTGATCTATGTCGTCAGAATCCATATAGGGATAAAAGCGTTCAATTTTTGTGGAATATATCATTTCGTATTCTCCTCTGATATGCGTTTAAGTTCAGCCATTTTTTGACGAAGAAGATTGGCAACTTCATCCATTTGAGCTCCGGAAGGACGCCGTCCGTAGATAGCAAGGGGATCAATGGGCTCGCCGGTGACGATAGTAATGCCGCCCCAAAATCCCGGTCGTCTTTTTATATATATAGGGACAATAGGTTTGCCGCCCATTACGCTCATAAGAATTGCACCGGACTTGAAGCTCTCGAGAGTGTCAGTATCCTCGTTGATGTGTCCCTCGGGAAAAATGCTGACAATTTCATCATTTTTCAAAGCATCTATTATTTCTCTGATGGTATCGAAATCCGGATTTTCTCTATCAATGGGTATACAGCGAGCCAGATTGAAGAATCGCTTTGCACAGGAAAAGGCATAAAGCTCCTTCATACATACAAATCGCTGCCTTCTGTACCATAAAGCAAACATCAGATAAACGGGATCATATACACTAAGGTGATTGCTGACTACCAAAGCTCCGCCTTTGATTTTCTTTTTCGACTTGGCAGTTGCGTATATGTACTTTGGATGAAAGTAGATAAATCCCGGTATGGCACCTGTTAACATTGCGAACCAATAAAACAGATTCTTAAACAGATGCTTTTCCTTTTTCTTTACAGACTTCTTCATTTAGCTTATTCCCCAAATCAATAATGCACTGACGCATTTTCTGTGAAACAAGATCAATAGTTTCTTTTTCGGAGAGATTGTCCTCAACAAGATCTGCGGCAAAAAATGGCTTTCCGATATAAACGCGGGCGTGTCGGCTGCTGAAATAGTCTCCGTTTGTATAAACGGGGATAACCTTTGCTCCGCTGCTGAGAGCAAGGTAGGCTGCGCTGGGCTTAAAAGGTATTGGCCTTTCTTCGCCGGGAAGGGGGAGTCGGCTTTCTGGAAAAACGCCCACAACGCCGCCTTTGCTGAGAATATTTTCAGAAGCGGAAAGAAAACCAAAATTATGGCTTTTGCGGTCTACACGAATTCCGCCCAGAAGCTTTAGAAAAATTCCCAAAAGCTTTTTTTCAAATAGAATCTCAGCCATCTGGTATCTGAGAGTTCTTGAGAAAAAGACGAAAATAAACGCGGCATAATCAAACACAGATGTATGGTTTGAAATAATTATAGCGCTACCTTTAATTCTTCGGTTTTGAATAGAGGGGTCTTCACAGTAAACCTTGGTTCGGAATACCAGCTTTTGTACAGGCCAGGCTGTAATTTTGGTAAATCCGTTCCAAAATCGGATCCACAAATTAATCACCGTCTTTAATGTAGTTATATAGTGATGCGGGAGTTGTCAGGCTTACCCCTTCAACGGAGGAAACATCAACTCCGAATTCCTCTTTGATGGCGCTGAGAAGAACAAAATAGTCAAGGCTGCTTCCGCCTTCATCAAGAAAGAAGTCGCTGTCCTTCGTAATGTCGTCCGTAGCTTTTCCGAGAGCAAGCGCAAATAGCTCAAGAATTCGTAAATACTGCTCGTCGTGAGGCTGAGAATCAGCATTTGAGACTGCAACAGCCTCTTTGAATAGACCGGCAGAATAATCTCTTGAAATGCGTCTGCGGTTAAGCTTGAATTCCTGTTCCTCCATTAGATCGTTTTCAACAAGAACAGTTTTTCTAAGCTGGGAGCTTAATCCAAGTGCAGCTATCTGGGAACGAAGCTCAGAGTTTATACCTTCGATAGTTTCAGAACTTAGATGTCTTCCTACGCATGCGAGCAAAACAGCTTCTCCACTATCATCCCGTATGAGGCAAAGGCGCTTGATGCCACTGACGGATATCTTAGGCTCTATAAGGTTGGGATTAAGGTTTTCGCCGGAAGAGCCAATGACAAGGTCATCCTTTCTGCCCAAGACACGGTAATGTCCATTAATTATCTCGGCCATGTCACCGGTATGAAACCAGTTGTCTTCCTTGAGTTTTACAGAGTCTCCCTCAGTAATTGAGGAAGCTAAGCTTTCTCCTCTTACAAGAAGCTCTCCATCTTCTGATATTTTATATTCCACAGAGGAGAGAGGCTTTCCAACAAAGCCTGCGGAGCGAACAGAAAATTTTGTACTGAGCTCAACTGATGTGATTCCTATCTCCGTCATACCGTATCCGTTTGCAAGAGGGTATCCTATTGCGTTAAAAAAACAGAGAACTTCATTTTTGATTTCGCTTCCGCCGGTAATCATAAAGGAAATACTCTCACCGAAAAGGTTATCTCTAACTTCCTTAAAGGCTTTTTGGGAGAAAAGTTTTCCTAAAACAGGAATATCACCGATGGCGGATGCTATTCGCATACCCTTTTGAAAACGGGCGTATGTTTCTTCGCCGCGACCTTTAATTGTTCTGACAGCCTCTTCATAAACCTTTTCCCAAAAGAGAGGAACAGCAAAAATATGGGTAACCTTGTGCCTGCGAATGGTACCAAGAATAGTTTGGGGAGCCATATCAGGAAGATGGACGATGGTTCTTGAGAAGAAGGTGAACCAAACATATACGGCAATAAGTCCGAAAATATGATAAAAGGGGAGAAAATCAAGAAGCTTCAGTTCGCCCTCATAATGTTTTTTAACATACGGATTGACCTTAATAATTTGATAGCTATCCTTTATAAGGTGGAAGAACTCCTCGGCAGTGTAAGCGCAAAGCTTAACATGAGCGGATGTGCCGGAACTCATGACAATTATTTTGTCGCCAAAGCTGAAGTCGGAAGAATTATCTCCGCTGCTGAAATCGTCAAGTGCATATGTAGGAATGGAGAAGCTTTTGCTGTCCGAAATAACAGCAGCGGCATTTGCATTTTTCAATGCCTCCTCGAGGGCAGATTCATCAAGTCTGCTGTTGAGAAGAAGAGGGCAGTGGCCGCTGAGAAGAATGGCCCAAAATGCCTCGATCCATTCAATGCCGTTGCTCATATAAAGACCTATTACGGCATTAAAGGGAACATTACTAAGCTCATTTTTGATTGAAGAAGCATAGAGACAGATTTTTTCTGAGCATTCACCGTAGGTGGTTTTAATTATTTTGTAGCCACGGCTTTCTTCGTAGATGATGTTATCCTTTTCGGAAAACATCATGCTGAAAAGAGCAGAGAAACTGCGCTCTTCGTTCTCAAGCTTTGATAGCTTGGCATTTACATATTCATTTATATTGGAATAACCGCCAAGATTATTGTATTTCATATAAAAGTTTCCTTTGTGTCAAATTAAATTTCGACAGGATTTCTGTACATTTTGCAAAAAGTGCTATATTTCTCTGATTAAATAATATAGCACAAGGACTATTTTATTTCAATACTTTTAGTATAAGGGGTTAATCTGCAAAAGTTCGTATCAGAAATATATAATATTGTTGCTATATTAATTTAATCCATCTTGACCTTATTGAACTAACAATATAAAATAACATTAAGGTCAAATAAAAATTTAACGAAGTGATTTTGATCATTAAACTAGTTTAGGGAGGATAATATTGTGATTAAATCTTATGCCGGCTGGCCCGGAAAAGTTGTTGCAGGCGAAGGCGCTCTTGCCGCCATCGGCGAAGAGGTCAAAGCCCTTAAGGGAAACAGAGTTGCTGTCTTCTCCGATGGATTCGTTTCCACTCTTCCTCTTGTTACTCAGGCTATGGACAATATGAAGGCTATGGGTCTTGAGGTTATGATGTTTAACCGTATCGGACCCAATCCCACCGATGCAATGGTTATGGACGGCGTAGAGGAAATGAAGGCGTTTAAGCCTGATGTTCTCGTCTGCGTCGGCGGCGGCAGCCCCATGGACTGCGCAAAGGCAGCTAACGTTGTTTATACTCACGGTGGTGAGGTTGAAGACTATAACGTCAATACCGGCGGCGTTATGCGTATTGAAAATAAGCTTTTGCCTTTCATTGCTGTTCCCACCACTGCTGGTACCGGTTCTGAGGTCACCAACGTTGGCGTTATTACCGGTCTGAGAAGACACATCAAGTTCGGTGTTCTCAGCCCCTATCTCGTTCCTACTGTTGCAGTTCTTGATCCTCTGATAACTGTTGGTCTTAATCCCTCCATCACCGCCGCAACCGGTATTGATGCTCTTACTCATTGCATTGAGTCCTATGTTTCCGTTGATGATTTCCCCATTGCAAACGCAGAGGCTCTCTACGGCATCAAGATGATTAAGAAGAATCTTCCCATCGTTTATGCCGACGGCAGCAACATTGAAGCAAGAGAGAATATGCTTCTTGCAGCAATGATGGCAGGCGCTTCCTTCAATATCAATAATCTGGGTCTTTGCCACCAGATGGCTCATCAGCTCAGTGCGTATTTCGGAATGGCTCACGGCGTTGCAAATGCTGTTCTTCTTCCCGAGGTTATGCGCTTCAACATGAGAGCTGTTCCCGAGAGATATGCAGATATAGCCGAAGCTTTCGGTGTTGATATCCGCGGAATGAGCGTCGAAGAGGCTGCCAAGGCCGGCATTGAAGCTGTTGAGCAGTTCTGCAGAGATATGGGAATTCCCAAGTATCTTGATGAGCTTGGTGTAGAAAAGGAAAAGGTTCCCGCAATGGCTATCACCGCTCTTGAAGACGGCGTTGGTGCTACCAATCCTATTCAGACCACCGTTAAGGAATGCGAAGAAGTGTTCTATAAGTGCTTCAGCAAATAAATTGTTTTCTATGTTGTTCTGTGATGAGGGAGAGAATGAGACGTTATAAATTTATTATAATTATACTTGTTGCAATATTAATTATATCTTTTGTGATTTGTTGTGTCATTCATACAAAGAACAAAAAAACATACGATATAGACAGCTTGCTTTCTGAGATAGATGAAGCCCGTGTAGGTTTTGTTTTTCTTCCTTTTATTGATCTTCAGCATTTTCAGTTACAAGACCGGGTTATCATATATAATGAGGTAAACACATGCGGTGTTGAACTTAATGATTACCGCGGAGATATGTACAGCGATAATATTCGCATAATGACAAGCTCTGATCCTATTCAAACTGAGCTGTGTACCGTATATCTCATAAAAAACGAGCATGATCTATCTTATATTATCAAGGAAGATGCTTCCGGGCTTCTTTCGCTTTGGGAGTATAATGATGTGTTCATTTATAACGGATATGATTTCGATGTGATTGTTAAAAGCGCGTTTCCGGATGCAAGTGTTGACTTGATAACAAAAGACGAAATCGATAAAATTATTTACAGAACAAACGAAAGCAATATAAATTAATTAGTATCAAAAAAACAGGAACTGCATTTTGCAGTTCCTGTTTTTTGTTATCCGCCGTATGCAGGACGGAGAGCCATTATGCTGTCGCCGTCACTTATGGGAGAATCGGGATTAACGCGCTTGCCGTTTAAGAAAAATACGAGAGAGGAGACATTATCAAATAATATCTTCTCATCGCCACACTGCTTCAGAGCAAACATAAGTGCCTCATAAACGGTGGCCGAGTTTTCCACTTCGTAGCTTCCCGTAGAAAAGCTTCCCATAATCTCAGGGCATACAGGTTTAATATTAACTTTCATAAGCTCAGCCGTAAAGGTCGGCAATAACCTTTTCCATACTGCCGAGCTTTTCAAGAGTTTCCTTGTAGGGAACGCTGTCCATATCGCAGCCGATCGCATTGAAGAAGTTATCTCCCATTTCCTCAACCTTGACAACAACACCGGCGAGAGGGCCTTCCTTGAGAGGAGGAACACCAATCATTCTGTCGGAAATGCTGGTGTCCTTGCGGCGGAAGCCTTCGCGAAGGTTGAATGCGTGGCGGATCATGAAGGATCTGAGACCGGTGCGGTTAAATTCTTCCTGATCAAAGTTGAAGCCGCTGGCTGCATTAAGATAGTCGAGGAGCATTCCGGGACGGTATGCCCAGTCGGTGAAGATGCAGTAGCCGCATGCACTGCGCATCTCGGTGTCGATGGTACCCTGAACATCTTCAGCAAGCAGGGCAGAGGGGTTATGCTTGAACTCATCGGGACGGGCGCCAACAGTGCCGCCGCAGCCGCCCTTGACGTGACGGCCGGGAGTGGGGTCGAACTTATAGGTTCTGGCGAGAGAAGGACCGTAGCGGGCATCGTGCTGGGGGATTTCAATATCGCCGGCAACAACAAGGCATTCCTGACCCTTGCCAAAATGTCTTGCTGCGTAAGCAGAACCGTTAGCAAGAATTTCGCCGACACCTTCGCTCTTGCAGATTTTCTCGGTGATTTTGACGATAGCATCGGAGTTGCCCCAGTCAAGCTCAATGCCGTCAAGCTCATCCTTGCTGAGGATGCCCTTGTCGTAGCATTCCATTGCCCATGCAACAGTTCCGCCAACAGAAATGGTATCGAAGCCATACTCGTTGCAAAGGGTATTGCAGATGTTTACGCTCATTGCGTCGCTGTTGAGGAGCAAAGAGCCGAACTCACCTGCGGTTTCATACTCGGGACGTCCGGCGTGAGCATCATTATAGCCCTCGCGGGTGAGATCATAAATAGCACCGCAGCCAACAGAGCAGAGGTGGCAGGCATATTTTCTGGTCTTAAAACGCTTATCCATTTCCTGAGCGCTGGGCTCTTTGGTAACTGCCTCATTGCAGTCAAAATGGCTGCCGGACCAGTTCTTTATACCGATATCACCGGTATAGATAGAAGATTCATAAGCACCGTTGGTGCCCTGATTGCGGAACATATCTCCAACGGGCTTAACAGGACCGTTCATTTGCCAATCAACAGCTTCCTTGTTAAGCGCGAGAACAGCATTTTTGTCAAATGCACCGGTTTTGTTGCTGCCGCAGACAACAACAGCTTTAAGATTCTTGGAACCCATAACGGCGCCGCTGCCGCCGCGTCCGGCCGCTCTGTGTCCGTCATTCATAACTGCTGCCATATGATGGAGCTTTTCGCCGCCGATGCTGATAGATGCAGCGGTGATTTTTTTGCCAATCTCTTCTTCAACAGCCTTCTCAAACTGAACGGTGGTGGTCTTTTTCCAGTACTTCTCTGCGCTGCGAATTTCAACATTACCGTTATCGATGAGAATATAGACGGGCTTTTTGGCCTTGCCCTTTACAAATACAGCGTCATAGCCTGCTTCGCGAAGCTTGGGACCGAATGTGCCGCCGGAGTTAGCGTCATTCCAGCCGTTAGTCACGGGAGATTTGCTGACAACAGTATAACGGCAGGACATAAGAGCTCCGGAGCCGTTGAGGGCACCGCAAACAAAACCTACCATGCTGTCTTCGGAGAAAACAGGGGTATTTGCAGGCATCTCATCATAAAGAATTTTTGCGCCAAGAGCTGCACCGCCGGGGAAAGCGCGTACCGTTTCTTCGGAAAGAGGACGAACTTCGGTTTCGCCGGTGCTGAGGTTAATGAATAAAATTTTTCCTACGTAGGGATACATCACATTATCTCCAATCCAACTAATTATTAATGGATCATTGCATTAAGACCGTAGCTGAGAACGATTTCCTTGAAGTGTTCCATTTTCTCATCCGAAGGGGGAACAGCCTCTGCAACAGCCTCATCACTGATTCGAAGATGCTTCGTTACGCCGAGATTATGATAGGGAAGAAGCTGTACCACAGTGACTGCCTCATTGCCGAGAGAGGCGCAGAATTCGGCGGTCTTATGAATATTCTCGTCAGTATCGTTATAACGGGGAATGACGGGAATACGTACCTGGAATTTTGCACCTGCCGCAGCAAGCTTTCTGGCATTATCAAGAATGGGCTCGTTTGGAACGCCGGTGACAAGCCTGTGGGCTTCGCTATCCATGTTCTTAAGGTCGTATAGATAAAGATCGGTATAGGGAAGAGTCTTCTCTATAGTTTCCCACTGGGTGAAACCGGTGGTATCCAAAGCCGTATGGAAGCCCTCTTCCTTAAGTTGTTTGAGCAGAGCAAGTGTAAATGCAGGCTGGCTCATGGCTTCACCGCCGGAGATAGTAACTCCTCCGCCGGAAAACTCAAAGAAGGACTTATCGGCGCGAACCTTTTTCATTATCTCTTCCACGGTGTATTCCTGACCGCAGATATAAAGAGCATGGGGATGGCAAACTTTGGCACATTCTCCGCAGTTAACGCAAAGGTCTCTCTTAACATGAATAAGCTGGATATTCTCCTGAGTCTGAGAATTCTTTCCTATGGGACCGTATTCAAGCGCGTTATTGGGACATGCCTTTATGCAGCGCTCTTCACAGACTTCCGTACCTATGCAGCGCATGGAGATCCAACTGAGCTGAGGCTTGAATGACTGAGACTCGGGACTGTGGCACCAGGGGCAGCGAAGAGGGCAGCCTTTAAGAAATACGGTAGTTCTGATACCGGGGCCATCCTGAACAGAAAAGCCCTGGATATCATAAACCATACCTTTAAGTTCCTGAGACATTGTTTAATCTCCTTTCGTGAGATCAAAGGCCCATCTCGGAGCGCTTGATGAGGTCATCCTGGCAATCCTTGAACACCTCAACAAAGTAAGCGGAGAAGCCGGCAACACGAACAACAAGATCCTTATAGTCTTCAGGATGCTTCTGTGCATTGCGCAGGGTTTCAGCATCGATAATGTTAAGCTGCATTTCCATACCGCCGCGGGCAAAATAGGTCTGCATAACAGCCTTGAGCTTCTGGTTGCCCTGAGCGCCCTTGAGAGAGGTGGGATGGAACTTCATATTAAGAAGAGTGCCGTTGCCGAATTCGCTCTGATCGAAGTTGAGAACAGAGTTCAAACTTGCAAGAGGACCGCTCTTATCCATACCCTGAACGGCAGAAATACCGTCAGAAAGGGGAGTGCGTGCCTTGCGTCCGTCGGGAGTTGCCCATGTAGCGCGACCCATAATGGTGTTGTGGGTTACGGGATACATACCTGCGCTCCAACGACCGCGGGGACCGCGTGCAGTGTTAACAGCGTTGCTGTAGGTATGAGCAACAAAGTTAACGAACTGGTCTGCTTCAGCATCGCCGTTGCCGTAGTGGGGAACTTCGTTAAGAACTATCTGGTGAAGTTCTTCATAGCCTTCCCAGTTGCCCATAATGGCATCATAGAGCTCACGGGTAGTGCAGAGCTTCTTTACGAAGCACATATAGTTAATAATGTTGAGGGAGTCTGCAGCATTACCGAGACCGATTGCAGAGTTTCCGGTGGAGTTGAACTTTGCACCGCCCCACATAACATCGAGACCCTTTTCCATGCAGCCTTCATAGCAGCAGGAAGCGAGGGGCAGAGGAACATGGAACTCGGCAAGAGATTCCCAGATGCACTCGCATGCAACATGCCAGCGGATGAAATACTCAAGCTGGCTCTTAAATGCTGCAAGAACCTGATCCATGGACTCCATCTCGTAGAGATAACCGGTGCGAAGACCTGTGCCTTCCTTAATCTTGCCGTCTCTGCCGGGCATGGGATTTGTACCGTTGTTGATTGCCTGCATTACGCAGTTAGCAAGGTTTACATAAGACTCGCAACCGCTTCCGCCGGGCTGTGCCCATTCTTCACCGCCGACAGCGGGCTCAACGCAGCCGATAAGGCAGTAGTTGCGGGCGCTTTCGAGGGGAAGACCGCGCTTCATAAGAGCGGGAATAATTACATCGTCGCTCTCGAATGTGGGAACGCCGCCTGCGATCTTGGTGGTCTCGAGTGCCAGCTCCCAGAGTGCCTCGGGAGTTTCCTTGTGGATACGGAGGGCGAGGGGAGGAGTGTGCAGCTTAAGACGGGCTGCGGACTGAAGCATCATGTAGGAAACGGGGTTGGTTGCGTCATTTCCTGCTCTGTCAACACCACCGAGGGTCATAAGGAAACCGCTGGTGTAGCCGGGGTTTGCAATAGTTGCGGGGTCGTAGCGAATCATCTTGTTGGGCTCTGCAACCTTAAGGAAGAAGAGGTCCATAAGCTCCTGAGCCTTCTCGGGAGTGAGACGGCCGGAAGCGATATCGGCTTCGTAATATTTGCCAAGGAACTGGTCAAGGCGGCCAAAGCTTATGCCGTGCTGCTGAGCGTCAAGGCACATTGCCAGATGATAGAGATAAATGCACTGCATTGCATCGTGGAGGTTGCGGCAGGGGTTTTCCATTATCCAGTTGAGGCAATCTGCCATTTCCAGAAGCTCAGCCTTGCGCCATTCGCGCTGCTCAAGCTCAGCAAGACGCTCGCATTCTTTTGCGTAGCGCTTGGTCCAGATGATTATACCTTCAGCAACGATGGAAACGGCTCTGTAGAAATTATAGCTCTTATTGTTCTTACCCATGATGCCGCTGAGCTCAAGCTCGCGCATCTTTTCTTCGGCTTCCATCTGGATTGCTTTGAATCCAACTTCGCAAGCCTTGCCGTAGTTAACAGAGAAGTGACCTACGGGGGTGTTGGCATTGCGCTGGAGGTAATACATCAGAACGCCGTTGCCGGCAACATCGCGGTAGCCTCTGGGGATATACTCGTCAAAAATGGAAGACATGTTGTTCTGAAGTCAGAAGTTTTTGATGGAGAGTATGTACTCCTTATCCTCGGGAGCGACGATATAGGGGTCGGACTCTCTCTTGGCGGGATCGCCGGTTTCAAGTTCTTCAACCAGCCAGTGGAAGTTGATTTCGGGATAGAGAGCACTGGCGCGGTAGGAAGTGCCCTGTTCGCCAACGATAATTTCATCATCATTTACAAGAACTGGAAGGTTCTCGAAAAAGTTTCTGAGGTTTTTGGCGCGCTTAAGAATACCGGTGAGCTGCATATTATTCATATAGAAATCAGTCATCAGCTTGAAGCGTGCAAGGCAAAGCTTGGGGGTGGTGTTGCGGTAGCGCTCACGCATTTTTGCAACACGGGGGGTTATTTCTTTCCATTCAACCATAATATAAATCTCCCTGATTTAGATCTTGCACTCGTTGCGAGCGATAATGTCATTCTGCAGGTCGGTTCCAAGCTCAACGAAATAAGCGGAGTAACCTGCAATACGGACTATAAGGTCTCTGTACTGTTCGGGATGAGCCTGAGCCTCGCGAAGGGTTTCGGTATCAACAACGTTATACTGAATTTCCATACCGCCCTTAGCAAAGTAGGCCTTGGTAACCTCTCTGAGTTTCTCAATTCCTGCATCATTGCTGAGAACAGAGGGATGCATTCTCAGGTTGACAGCAATACCGCCAAGGAACTTGGTCTGGTCATAGCAGCAGGAGGAGAGCAGAACGGCAAGAGGACCGTTCTTGTCGCGGCTCTGAGCAGGAGAGGCTGCGTCTGCGATAGGATCGGGATACTTGCGTCCGTCAGGTGTGCCCCAAGTGAGACGACCCTGATTGATGTGGTCGGATGCACCGTAAAGACCTGCCTTATAAAGCTTGCAGCGGGAGGTGTACATTTCCTTGCAGATATCGTAATAAATATCGCAGCACCACTTCATCTCCTCATCGGCATAGGGGTCATTATTGCCGAAGTGGGGGACCTCGTCAAGAATCTGCTGACGAAGCATTTCGTAGCCTTCCCAGTTTGCCATAAAGGCATCATAGAGCTCACGGGTGGTGCAGAGCTTCTTATCGAAGCACATATACTTGATGGTGGTGAGAGAGTCTGCCAAAGTTGCAAGACCGGTAGCAGTACCGCCAAAGGAGTTATACTTTGCGCCGCCGGCAGTGCAGTCCTTGCCCTGTTCCATGCAGCCTTCGATGGAAAGGGAGAGAACGCTTTCAGGAGCGAAGAAGCGGGCGAGGTTTTCGGCATAGTTCTGAGTGGTGATATACATATTCATGATATGTCTGCCCACTGTGACAATGGCTTCCTTGACTTCCTCGATAGAGTTCATCTCGTAGAGATAACCGGTGTGAACACTGGACTGAACACCGTTGAGGGGGTTCTTGCCATCATTGATAGCCATATCGAGAACACTTCCCCACCAGATTGCAGCATGAGGAGGATGGAGTCCGTTGGGAGCTGGATAATCGTTTCCGCAGCCAACAATTTCCTGACAGCCGATGCAGCCGTAATCCCGGGCATCGCGAAGCTCATATCCCATTTCCTTCTGCATACATTCTATAACAACTTCGTCGTTGTAGTAAAGGGGAAGACCGCCAACAAGACGGGAAGTTGCAATTGCCAGATCCCAAAGCTCATTGGGAGTATTCTTGTTGGTTCTGAAAACAACGGTGGGGTCATGGAGCTTGAGACGGCCGATGGTTTCGAAAACCATATAGGATACAGGGTTGCTTGCGTCTTCACCGGTATCTGGATCAACACCGCCAATAGTAACATTCTGATAGGTGTTGCCAACGCCAATGGTGTCCTTGATGACTATGGGAGCGCCGGAATAGAAGCAGTTAAGCTTAAGGAAGAAAGCATCAACGATTTCCTGAGCTTCTTCCATGGTGATGGTGCCCTCTTCCAGATCCTTCTTCAGGAATGGCCAGACATACTGGTCAAAACGACCGATGGAGGGGCTGGGAGTGCGATCATAAATCTGTATCATAACCTGATACATCATAATGCCCTGAACAGCCTCACGGAAGTTGCGGGCAGGATTTTCAGAGAGCCAAAGGAGGCCTTCTGCCATCTTCTCAAGCTCGGCACGACGCTTTTCGTCTTTTGCTTCAGCTGCCTTTTCAAGGCACTTCTCACCGTAGCGGCGGACAAGAGTCATAGCGCCGTCGCAGGTGATAACCGCAGCCTTGTAGAAGATATACTTATCCATATCTTCGCCCATGGCGCGGAACTTATGCTGGTCAATCCAATCCTGAGCCTGCTTGCGCAGCGCTGCATAGCCGGTGGTAATAATCTTGTTATAGCCGGCAATAAGATGGCCGGCAGGCAGACCGATAAGGCTCTGGCCGCCGTGCTTATAGTTGCTGACATTGAGGTCGCGAAGCTCTTCAAAGCATTCGGGCTGCCAGGCATCGGCCATTGTTCCGATTTTGCGGTTCAGCCAATAGTCCTTAACGGACTTCATATATTCATAATCTTCGGGCGCAATGCAGTAGGGGATATCCTCTTCTTCGGGATTATGGTAGAGTCCGTCCTCGCGCATAGTCCAGATTCCGGCATCAACAGCATCAACAACCCAGTCAGTGCCGCTCCATTCGGGATAGGAAGCGCTGCTGAAAAGCTCGGGACCCTTATTGCCGACAATGATTTCGTCATCGTCAACAAGAACAGTCATCTGCTCGCATAGATCCTTGAAGAAAAGGGGGCGTCTGATGGCGGGCATAATATGTTCATTCTTTTTGGTGCTTTCGGTAATTATGCGAAGGCGCTCAGAATCATACTTCAGAACGCGGTCACGAATGCGATTTCTCATGCGGAGAATTCGCTCGCTTGCAGGTTTAAACTGATACATAGTTTCCTCCTAAACAGAAAGCGGATCAAAGGTTTTTGTAAACTTCCAGACTATAGTTGAAGAGTTCGTCTTCAAATGCATAGTAGATGTCAGGGCGGGAGCCGATGAGCTTGCAGACAGCGCCGCTGCCTTCGCAGGTCTGTGCGCCGTAATTGTCTACGATGCTTCTTGCATAGGCTCTGGCCTGCTCGGGAGTGGTCTCGGGGTTGTACATGATGTAGGGATCGGGGGGATAAATGGGAGTGGTCTTGCTGCCGTACTTATCAAGGATCATACGGATATCATTGATGGACTGAATCTCGATCAGGTCAGCCTTCAGGTCGTTGACTATGTAAGGAAGCCATGCCTCCATAAAGCCGCAGCAGTGAATCATATAATGACAGCCCTTGGAGCGGACAGCGTCAGAAAGCTCAACTGCAGAGTCAAGGAGGGTGTTCTCAAAGGTATCGAGAGAGAAGAAGGGAGCGCGTGCGTTGGACCAGTCATCATAGTTGCCAAACATATCGGGCTTCCAAGTGTCGAATATGTGCTTGACGGCTTCTATTTTGTATCTGTCAATTGCCTGGAAGAAATCTCTGCAGTCGTCGGGCTCAAGGAAAATATCACAGAGGCACTGTTCAAAGCCTTCGGACATGTGGAGACGCTCAAAGGTGCCGTTGCCAAGGTGAGCCATCTGTACCTTATCGGGGTCTCTGATAAATTTATCAAGACCCAATTTCCAGTCAACCTTGTTCATATCGGGGAAGATGAACTTTTCCTTCCATTCACCGATTTCTTCAAAAACATTACCCATAGGTGTAGGACCGGCCTGAGCTTCCTCATACTTATAGAGGGTTCCGAACCAGTCATAGCTATCGTTTTTTATCATGAAGTCAGGGGCGTCCTTATAGGCAGGAGGAACAACAAACTGCATTGCGAAGGTATTGTTGGGCATCCACATGGGCTTCTCATGGCGAAGAGCGCGGAGAAAGTTCTCTCTGGGAGAAATAGGATACTTTCTTTCAGGTGCGGGCATTCTGGGGGGCATTACAGGGATAGTAAAAAGATTAGCCATTTTAATCACCTCATAAATGATATACATATTTGTAGGGGCGAATTTGACATTCTCGCCCAATTTTCCACTTACATGATATCACACAGATATAATTATTTAAATATACACTTGTTATGATATAAACAATTAACTGTTGCCTTTTGGGTTACAGTTTGTTATTATCCTTTATATAGTTTACTTTAGGGGATATTCAGATGAGCAAAACTGATGAGATACGCAATGAAATAATCGAAATGATTCGGTTGGGAATCATTGGACCGGGAGAAAAGCTTCCCTCAATAAGAAAAACGGCAAAAAAATTTGATGTAAGCATAACTCCCGTCAGCGATGCATATAACGCTCTTGTTGCCCAGCAGCTTGTGGAATCCCGTCCGCAATCCGGTTATTATGTGACAAGTTCAATTGATAAGCTGCAGGAACTTCTCGATCTCCAGCTTCATATTGGTCTCAATAAAAGTGAACACTACAGCATGGTGGATGATTTTTTTAACGGGTATAGCGAGATTGCTTTTAATGTTAATAATGACATTGAGTTTTCCTTTGGCTCTACATCCGCATCCTCATCGATTTACCCGGAAAAGAATTTCAATTCCTGCCTTTCAGAGTGCGTTCATTATCTCAAGGATGCCGGTAACCGTCAGGTAAAGCTTCATGATGAGCTTGCTCTGAAAAAAAGCATTATGAAATGGATGCAGCCCTGTAATTGCAAACAGAGTCTTGATGACATATCAATTGTCAGAAGTGTTACAGAAGGTGTTATGCTTGCTATACGGGCATGCAGCAGCAGGGGAGGGCTTGTGGCAATTGAAGCCCCCGGTCATGTCGGATTTTATTTCATAGCCAAATATCTGGAGAGGGAAGTTCTTTCTGTTCCTTCAAACCCGGTATCCGGAATAGATGTTGATGTTTTTGAATCATATTTGAGACAGGGTATCAAGCCTGCCTGTCTCGTTTTGTCCTCGGTAATATCCAATCCTACAGGTGCTGTTATGTCGGAAGATAATAAAATCAGATTGGTTGATCTCTGTCGTGAGTTTTCTGTGCCTATTATTGAGGACGATATTCTTGGGGAACTATATTTTTCCGATGTTAGACCCCGACCGCTGAAAAGCTACGACAGTGAAAACGTCATTTATGTTTCTGGTTTTGGAAAGTGTTTAACCCCAACCATTCGTCTCGCATATGTTTCTACAGGCAAGTATAAAAGTGCGTTTGCATTTTATAAGCATATATCCACCTCATATGTATATCCTCCGATACAACTTGCGATGTATGAGTATCTGGATAAAGGAACAGCATATAAGGACATTTCATTTTTCAGAAGATGGCTCAAAAGCTGCGTACTTAGCTACAGGGATGAAGTTTATGCCTCATTTCCGGAGGGGATCACTGTTAACGAACCAAAGGGAGGACCTTATCTTTGGATTTCGCTGCCCGAAGGATGCTCAGCAAACGAGCTATGTAATATAGCAAAACGCATTGGTATTTCTATAGCTCCCAGTCATCTTTTCAATGCAAAAGAAAGTATGTCAAACTGTTTCCGACTAAACTGCGCCGCGCTTCCGTTCGATAATGAAGCTCTTAACGCAGTAAAAAAACTGGGCAGCCTCGCCCATTCACTCTTAACGTAAACAATAGCGCAGACTGCCCTTAATATTTTATTTCAGATTCTGCTTTTCATCATCAGAACCTGGTCGGATTCCATTATTAGTTTATCTTCCTGATTGAGAAGCATAAGCTTTTGCTTAAGAATTCCTTTTCCGGGTTTGGAACTGTGGCGGATTTCAGTGGGAACTATAACAACATGAATAGTGTCACCAATCATAAGGGGAGCGCAGTATTTTACCGTGCACTCCATAAATGCGATGGTAGTTCCCTCATAAATGCCCATTTGGTTACTAAGACCGGTTGAAATAGAAAAACCAAGAGCTCCGTGAGCTATTCTTGTGCCGAAATGACCTTTTTTTGCGAATTCTTCGTCTGTATGCATAGGGTTAAAGTCTCCGGAAAGACCGGCAAAGTTAACAACATCGGTTTCGGTTATTGTGCGTCCTGGACTGATATATTCTTTGCCAATCTCAAAATCTTCAAGAAATTGACCGCGAAATATGTAATTATTATCCATCTTTTTTTCTCCTTCGATATTTTGTTGTTGAAGTTATTGTCATTATAAGCTATAATTCCGCTTGTTACAATACAGATTATCTCTGAGATTTCAGGAGGTCGGCAATGTTAGAAAGAAATATTCAGCATCAGGCTATTCTTGACAGAATGGTAAAACTTCGTTATCCTGCCGTTGCAATAAAGTTTATTGAGAACGAGGATGATGTTCCCGAGAATGCATTCCGTCCTTACAGAGACAAGAAAAAGCATCTTGCCATCTGCCAGGCTTTTGCACTCGCAAGAAGACAGGGGAAGGTTGTCTATATGACCAAGGAGGACCAGTGGTGCTGGAATCCTCTTGTTACATACGGAATGGTTGACTTCAAAAAGGGTAATCCCGATTTTGAACTTATAGCCAGCTATATGGGAATTCCCGATAAAGAAAAGTGCGATGCCTTTGTAGAGGCTTTTCCCAAACTTTCTTACGGGAAATACCCCGGAACACTTATTGCTCCTCTGGATAAAGCGGATTTTGAGCCCGACATTATGCTTATATACTGCAGCAACAGTCAGCTTCGCTTTATGTTGATGGGACTTATGAGTCAGACTGCTTCTATGCTGGACAGTGCTTTTACCCCTCTTGACTCCTGCGTATATTCTGTCATTCCTCCTTTCTATGAGGGCAAATATCGCATAACTCTTCCTGATCCGGGCGAGTATGAGCGCGCACTCACTGATGAAAACGACATTATTTTCACCGTACCCTGGCAGAAGACAGAAGAGTTTTTTGCAGGACTTGCTCATCTTGATAAGCGCCATTTCACCGTTAACAGTTACCAGCCTTATATGAAGGAAGATTTCCAGAGACCTCAGTTTTACAATGATGTATTTGAAATGTGGGGACTTCAGACCGGCGAACTCTGGGATAAGTAAACATTCAATTTAAAAAATGGACAACAGATTTATTAAAAACTGTCATTATTTTGACAATTTTGTTAATAGGACTTGAAACATTTGTTTGAAAGTGTTAGTATGTGTTCATCAGTATGGGAATTTGTTGCCATATTAACAATCGTAGATGACCGTTATCGCGGCTTCTAAATATTTTTCTATTCTTTCTGAGAGGAGAAAACAAAATGCAGAAGAAACCCATTGGCTTCGGTTTCAGAGGCTGGATGCTGATCCTGTATCAGGCAATCGCCTACATTACCTTCCAGGTATTCACCCAGTATCCCCTGAACATCCTCGCCGACTTCTACGGCGGAGCCCAGCTCGTCTCCAGCATCTACTCCACCTGTGCAATCATCGGTATCGTTGTCCAGATCCTTCTGGTTAGCCTGATTGCAAAGATGAAGAGCATCAAGGCATTCGGTAGCATCCTTGGTATCATCTCCATCGTCCTGGCATTCCTCGTCATGACCATGTTCCCCGGTCCCGTATGGTACGGCGCCTATGCTCTCATCAACATCGTATCCGTTCTGTACTCCACCCTGGCTCTCGGCCTCCTGGTCGGTCAGTGGTTCCCCACCAGAAAGGGTACCGTTATGGGTATTGCAACTCTCGCATTCCCCATTGCAAACGGTCTTCTCGGACCCTTCGCAACCTCCGTTTTCGCTCCCCTTGGCATGGCAGAAGCTATGGGACAGCCCGCAATTCCCTTTGGTGTTGGCAACCCCATCTTCATGGCATTCCTGCCCTTCCTCATCGTCTCTATCGTTGGCTGGCTGATCGGTCTGATCTTCGTCAAGGATTATCCCGAGCAGTGCGGTGCATACCGTGACAACGACAAGAGCCTCACTCCCGAAATCGCTACCCAGATTATGCTGGCCGAGATCGAGAACAAGAAGACTTCTGTTTGGAACTACCTCAACACCATCAAGTGCAAAGAGTTCTGGTTTGGCTCCATTAGCGTTGCCGCTCTTCTCTCCTGCGCAATCGGTCTCATGAGCCAGTCCATGCAGATTGTCAATGCAGGTATTGGCGAAGCTCAGTACAGCGCTGTTATGGCTACTGTTATGATCTTCGGCTGCATTGGCTCCTATGTTATCGGCCTCATCGACACCAAGATTGGTACCAAGAAGGCTATGGTTATCTCTTGCGTTCTTATGGTTATCGCCGGTGTCCTTGGTCTCATCGGCAGCGGCACCATCCTCTGGATTGCAATGATCTTCGTTGCAATGTTCATGGGTGCTTCTTCCAACTTCGGTGTTTCTCTCTGCGCTCAGTACTGGCGCCGTGAGGACTTCGGTCGCGTATTCGCTCTCATGAGCCCCATCGGTTCTGCCATCAGCTCTGCTTCTCCCGTTGTTATTGCAGGTCTGCTCTTCGGCGCTACCGGTTATAAGGGCCACGGCGGTGCATTTGCATTCGTTCTCATTTTCGGTATTGTTGCCCTCGTTCTCATGCTTGCCTTCAATCCCAAGTCCATTAAGGCTCGTGACGACAAGTATCGTGCAAAGGCTGGCAAGCCCCTGGACGACGCTCTCGTAGGCCGCAAGTAAGCCATAAAGCTTACATAAAAAAGCTAAAATGTTTTCAAGGCGTGTTCTTCGGAACACGCCTTGTTTTTATTTGCGCATTTTGTAGGATAGTAATAATTTGTTGTAAATTTAAGTTGAATTATTTAGTTCATAGTGATATAATTTTTGCTGTCTTGTAATAACTTGTAGGAGACGTTTGTAACATAGGGCATATAACTTCTGTTACTTAATCTAAAATTTGCCAAATATATTAGGAGGGATTTTATGAGAACGGATTGTGCAGCGGAGCAGGTAAAGAAAGTTGCTTTTATAGCCTGCGCCGGAAGCGCTGCCGGAAAGCAGCGTTTTGCACAGTGCAAAACCTGCGCTGAGGCTACCGAAATGGGCTTTAAAAGAGGGGAGTGCAAGGACGGATGCGTTGGTGTCGGTTCGTGTATTGCCAGCTGCACCAAGGGTGCCATGAAGCTTGTTGACGGCAAGGTTGTCATAGACAAGGAAAAGTGTGATGGCTGCGGTGATTGTGCCAAAGAGGGAGTTTGCCCCCAGAAGCTTATCAGCATGATTCCAGCTGATGCAACTAACTTTATTCCTTGCTCTTCCACCGAAGAGGACGATGAACTTGTCAGAAAGACTTGCGGTTTTGGATGCATTTCCTGCGGCGAGTGTGAAAGAGCCTGTCCCGAAGGAGCTGTTTCTATTATCGATAACCACGCTGTTATTGATTATGAAAAGTGCGTAGGCTGCGTTGCCTGTACTGTTAAGTGCCGTAAGAAGATCATTGTTGATGAGCTCCATGATCTTACCAAGCTTAAGAGCAGCGTAGCATTTGTTCGCTGCAATGGCGATGGCAGAAGCGCAGTTATTCTTGATCAGATGGGTATTGAAAGCTGCAAGGAGGGCTCTAAACTCCAGCTTAGGGAGAAGGGAATGTGCGCAACCGGCTGCCTTGGTCACGGTGAGTGCGTTGCTGTTTGCAGATATAATGCAATATCCATTGTAAACGGCATTGCAAAGGTAGATCCCGATAAATGCGTCGGATGCCGAGATTGTACATATGCCTGCCCCCAGCACCTTATCACCATTGTTCCTTACAAGGGAATTAAGATGGTTGCCTGCTCCTCCGAGGATGCTCCTTCCGAGAAGGCTAAATATTGCACCACCGGCTGCACTCTCTGCGGTGACTGCAAAGCAAACTGCCCCAACCTTGCTATCTACAAGGAAGAGACCCATGCCTGCATTGATCCCGAAATTTGCGAGGACTGCAATGTATGTCAGTATGTATGCCCCCGAAAGGTTATCAAGCAGCAGGCTGTTCCTGAGTATATTTTCATGCAGCACGATGCTATAAATGCTAAGAAAGGAGACTGATGCACATGAGAAAAATCAAGACAATGGATGGCAACACTGCAGCTGCTCATGTTGCCTATGCGTTCTCCGAGGTAGCAGCAATTTATCCCATTACTCCTTCTTCTCCCATGGCGGAGAGCATGGATGAATGGGTTTCCAACGATAGAAAAAATCTTTTTGGCGAAGAAGTAAAAATCATTGAAATGCAGTCTGAAGCGGGCGCAGCAGGCGCTGTTCACGGCTCCATTTCCACCGGTTCTTACACTACAACCTTTACTGCTTCTCAGGGTCTTCTTCTTATGATCCCCAACATGTACAAGCTGGCAGGTGAACAGGCTCCCGCCGTTTTCCATGTTGCAGCCCGAGCACTTGCAAGCCACGCACTTAGCATTTTCGGTGATCACAGCGACGTTATGTCCTGCCGCCAGACCGGCTTTGCAATGCTTTGCTCCAACTCTGTACAGCAGGTTATGGACCTTGCCGCTGTTGCCCATCTTTCTACCATCGCCGGAAAGCTTCCCATGCTCCATTTCTTTGACGGTTTCCGTACTTCCCACGAGTACCAGAAGATTGAGACCTGGGATTATGAAGATCTCCGCGAGATGGTTGACTGGGACGCTGTCAAAGCATTTAAGGCCCGTTCTCTCAATCCGAACCATCCCTTCTCCATGGGCTCTGCTGAGCAGCCCGAAACCTTCTTCCAACACCGCGAGGCATGCAACAGCGCTTATAATGACACCGCTGATATTGTTGCTGCATATATGGACAAGGTTAACGCAAAGCTTGGCACCAACTATAAGCCCTTCAACTACTATGGCGCTGAAGATGCAACTGATGTTATCGTTGCAATGGGCAGTGTATGCGAAGCTGTTGAAGAGGTTGTTGATTATCTCAATGCTCGCGGAGCTAAGGTTGGTGTAATCGAGGTTCATCTCTACCGTCCCTTCTCCACCAAGCATCTTCTTGCTGTCATGCCTGAGAGCGTTAAGCGTATTGCTGTTCTTGACAGAACCAAGGAGCCCGGTGGTATTGGCGAGCCTCTTTATCTGGATATTTGCGCAGCTCTCCGAGGAAGCAAGTTTGAAAATTGCTTTATCTGCGGCGGACGTTACGGTCTTGGCAGCAAGGATACCCAGCCCGGTGATATCATTGCAGTCTATGATAACCTTGCAAGTGAAGAGCCCAAGAAGGTATTCACCCTTGCAATTAATGACGATGTAACCGGACTTTCTCTTGAAGTGAAAAACTATGCCGATGTTGCCCCCGAAGGAACTAAGGCATGCAAATTCTGGGGTCTTGGTGCCGACGGTACTGTTGGCGCAAACAAGAACTCTGTTAAGATTATAGGTGACCACACCGATAAGAAGGTTCAGGCATATTTCCAGTATGACTCCAAGAAGTCCGGCGGTACCACTATCAGCCATCTGCGCTTTGGTGATAGTCCCATCAAGTCCACCTACTACGTAAAGCAGGCTGACTTTGTTGCCTGCCATAACGCTTCTTACCTCTATAAGTTTGATATGGTTCAGGATGTTAAGCCCGGCGGATTCTTCCTCCTTAACTGCACCTGGAGCGATGAAGAGCTTAACAGCAAGCTGCCTGCAAAGGTAAAGCGTTACATTGCCAATAATAATGTTCAGTTCTATACCTGCGACGCTGTAAGCATAGCAAAGGCTGTCGGTCTTGGTGCCCGCAGAACTAACTCAGTTCTTCAGGCAGCATTCTTTAAGCTTGCCGATATTATTCCCCTTGAGAATGCAGTCGGCTATATGAAGGATGCAATTATCAAGTCCTATTCCTCCAAGGGTCAGAACGTTGTTGATATGAACTGCGCTGCCGTTGATCAGGGAATTGCAAACACCCATAAGGTGGAAGTTCCCGAGTGGTGGAAGAGTGCTGAGGATGAGGCCGCTCCTGAAGCCCTTGTTGGTCGTGATGAGTTCCACACCAGATACCTCAACGATATTCTTATTCCCACCAATACTCTTACCGGTGACAATGTACCTGTCTCCACTTTCCTTGAGACTGCAAACGGTGTGATCCCCGCCGGTACAGCTGCATATGAAAAGCGCGGTATCGCTGCTGATGTTCCCGTTTGGCTCCCTGAAAACTGCATGCAGTGCAACTGGTGCTCTTATGTATGCCCCCACGGTGTTATTCGTCCCTTTGCTGTTAAGCCCGAACAGGCTGAAGGTATCGACGGTATCCTCGATATGAAGGGCGCAAAGGGTACTAAGTTCACCATTGCCATCTCCGCCCTTGACTGCACCGGCTGCGGCAGTTGCACTGAGGTTTGCCCTGCACGCAAAAAGGCTCTTAAGTTGGTTGAGGCAAATGACGCAGTTGTCAACGCACACCAGGCGAAGTTTGACGAGCTTTTCGCAAATGCCGAAAAGGTTGATGTTCCCTTTGGTGATGATACCGTTAAGGGAAGCCAGTTCAAACAGCCTCTTATGGAGTTTTCCGGCGCATGCCCCGGCTGCGGTGAGTCTCCCTATGCCAAGCTTATAACCCAGCTCTTCGGCGAGAGAATGTATATTGCAAACGCAACCGGCTGCTCCTCCATTTGGGGATGCTCTGCTCCCTCCACTCCTTACACCGTTAACAAGGAAGGCAAGGGTCCCGCATGGGCAAACTCCCTCTTTGAGGATAATGCTGAGTTCGGTCTCGGTATGCGTATCTCTGTAAATGCCCGCAGAAACGAGCTCAAGAGCGCAGCTGAGCGTCTTGTTGATGTCATTGGCGTTCCCGCAAGGGCATGGCTTGTTAGCATGAACGATGCCAAGACCTCTGCAAAGACCGGTGAGTTCTTCAAGAAGGCCTGCGAAGCTATTGCTGAAACTAACGCAGATGCTGCCTTTGTTGTCAATAATGCTGATATGCTCGTTAAGCCCTCTATATGGATATTCGGCGGAGACGGTTGGGCATATGACATCGGCTACGGCGGACTTGACCATGTTATTGCTTCCGGCGAAAACGTAAATATTCTCGTATTTGATACCGAGGTTTACTCCAATACCGGCGGTCAGGCCTCCAAGTCTACCCCTATCGGTGCCGTTGCTCAGTTTGCAGCCTCCGGTAAGGCTGTTAAGAAAAAGGATCTCGCCCAGATCGCTATGGCTTACGGCTATGTATATGTAGCCCAGATTGCAATGGGCGCAAACCCCGAGCAGACTCTCCGCGCACTGCGTGAGGCAGAAGCTTACGAAGGTCCCTCTCTCATCATTGCATATGCACCTTGCATCAACCATGGCGTCAAGGCCGGTATGAACAAGGCTATGCTGGAGATGAAGAAAGCCGTCCGTTCCGGATACTGGCACCTGCTCCGCTTCAATCCCGCTCTTGCTGCAGAGGGTAAGAACCCCCTGAGCATTGACTCCGCAGCTCCCACTGAGAGCTATCGTGACTTCATTATGGGCGAGGTTCGCTATAACTCCCTGAAGCTCAAGTTCCCCGAGAGAGCTGAAGAGCTCTTCACCAAGGCAGAAACTATGGCGGGTGAGCGCTATGAAAGCCTCATTAACCGCAAGAATAGCCTTGATAAATAAGGAAGGAGGATAAAAAATGAAACTTTTTGAGATTACTCGCAAGAGACAGCTTAATGAGAATATGGTTTGGATCAGCATTTATGCTCCTCTGGTGGCAAAACATGCCCGTCCCGGCCAGTTCGTTATCCTCCGCACTGACGAATATGGTGAGCGTGTACCGCTCACCATGGCCGGTCACGATGAGGAGGCCGGCACTGTTGATATCATTTTCGCAGCAGTTGGCCGTTCCAGCGCTATGATGTTCAATATGGAAGAGGGCGATTGCTTTGCTGATGTCGTTGGTCCTCTTGGCAAGCCCACCCATATGGAAGGCCTCAAGCGCGTATGCGTTGTCGGTGGCGGTACCGGAAATGCTCTTGCATATCCTCTTGCTACCGGCATGAAAAAGGCCGGCATCGAAGTCGATATGATATCCGGCTTTAAGAGCAAGGACTATGTTATTCTTGAAGATGAATTCAGAGCCGGTGTTGACCGTCTCTTTGTAGTCACCGATGACGGCAGCTATGGCGAGAAGAAGCTTACCACCGAAAAGCTCGCTCAGCTTCTGGACGAGGGCAATGTCTATGACGAAATCATCACTGTCGGACCTCCCATTATGATGAAGTTCGTATGTGCCGTTGCAAAGGAGAGGGGAATTCCTTCTGTTGCATCTCTCTGCGCATATATGATTGTCGGTACCGGAATGTGCGGTGGCTGCCGCTGCCGTATCGGGGGAGAGGATAAGTTCGTTTGTGTTGACGGTCCCGAATTTGACGGTGCCCTTGTTGATTGGGATCTGCTTATCAAGAGAAACTCTTATTATGCTGAGCAGGAAAAAGAAGACTTTAAGCATGTTTGCAGACTGACCGGAGGTGTTCGTTACTATGATTAATCTTGTTAAAGAAAAAAATCCTATGCCCGAACAGGCTCCGGACATAAGAAATAAGAACTTCCTTGAAGTTGCCACAGGCTACACCGAGAAAATGGCAATCCGCGAGGCTATGCGCTGCCTTAACTGCCGCAAAAAGCCCTGCATGAGCGGATGTCCTGTAATGATTCGCATTCCTGAGTTCATTGCCAAGGTTGCGCAGGGTGAGTTCGAAGAGGCCTATCAGATTATCAGCCAGACCAGCTCTCTTCCCGCAATTTGCGGCCGTGTATGCCCTCAGGAGACCCAGTGCGAAGGAAAGTGCGTTCACGCTAAGAAGGGCGAGAGCGTAGGTATTGGCCGTCTGGAGCGCTTTGTTGCTGACTGGCATGCCGCACACAGCAGCATTGACGATATTAAAAAGGTAGAGAGCAACGGCCATAAGGTTGCCGTTATCGGTGCCGGTCCCGCAGGACTTACCTGCGCCGGTGACCTTGTTAATCTCGGATATGAGGTTACTGTTTTTGAATCCCTCCATAAGGTTGGTGGTGTTCTTGTATACGGTATTCCTCAGTTCCGCCTTCCCAAGGAAATAGTTGCCGCTGAAGTTGCAGCACTTGAGGCTAAAGGCGTAAAATTCGTTACCAATGCCATTATCGGCAGAGCGATAACCATCGATGAACTCATTGAAGAAGAAGGCTTTGAGGCCGTATTTATAGGCACTGGAGCCGGTCTGCCTTCCTTCATGAATATCCCCGGTGAGAACTATCTCGGTGTTTGCTCCGCAAACGAATATCTTACCCGTATCAACCTGATGAAGGCATATCTTCCTGAGTATGATACTCCTATTGCAAAAGCTGACCGTATCGCAGTTGTTGGTGCCGGCAACGTTGCAATGGATGCCTCCCGCTGCGCTAAGCGTATGGGCGCAAAGGAAGTTTACATTATCTATCGCCGCGGCGCTGAAGAAGTTCCTGCCCGTGCTGAAGAAGTTCATCACGCAAAGGAAGAGGGCGTTGAATTCCGTCTTCTCACCAATCCCGTTGAGATACACGCTGATGAAAGCGGTCACGTTACCGGTATTGAATGCGTAAAAATGGAGCTGGGTGAACCCGATGAGAACGGCAGACGCAGACCTGTAGCTGTTGAGGGAAGCAATTTCATTATTCCTGTTGAGATGGTTATAATGTCCATCGGCACAAAGCTTAACACCCTTATCCTTGATACCACCGAAAATCTCGCTCCCAACCGCAAGGGCGGCATTGGAGCTGACGATGATGGTGCAACAAGCCGTGAGGGCGTTTATGCCGGCGGCGACGCTGTTACCGGCGCTGCCACTGTTATAAAGGCAATGGGCGCAGGCAAAAAGGCTGCAGCAAGCATTCACCAGTATATTCAGTCTAAGTAAATAAAAAACTCCCGGAGCAAATCCGGGAGTTTTTTTGTAAAAAAACACACCGTTCATTTGAACGGTGTGTTTTATGTATAAGTAAATTACTCGCCCTTAGCCTGCTTTGCAGCTTCGATCATCATGGGAACAACCTTGAACAGGTCGCCAAC
>JAZNZR010000014.1:0-15566 GCA_045595025.1 Oscillospiraceae bacterium
CGCATTGAACTCATAGCCCACATAGGCCTTTTCGCACTTGGCGATAAGGCTGTTGAGCTTGGTCATTGCCCACTTATCCAGAGGCAGCATATCCTCGGGAGCAACAAGGGCGTTGGGATCAAAGCCTGCAAGGTTGCCAAGCCAGTAGCGGGCGGGGCTGCGGAACTTGACATAGTTCTGGCTCAGCTGCTTGAAGATGGGGTCGGAGCAGCGCATATCGGCATGATAGTCGGCGCTTGCGGCCCAAAGACGGAGCAGGTCTGCGCCGTACTTCTTGATGATCTCGGCAGGATCCATACCGTTGCCAAGGCTCTTATGCATTGCGCGGCCCTGACCGTCAACGGTCCAGCCGTGGGTGAGGCAATGCTTGAAGGGAGCGCCCTTGCCCAGTGCGCCAACAGCGGTGAGCATGGAGCTCTGGAACCAGCCGCGGTACTGGTCAAGACCCTCGATATAAACGGTGCAGGGCCAGAAGTTCTGGTCGCGCTGCATGGAAGCAAAGTGGCTGGAGCCGGAGTCGAACCAACCGTCCAGAGTGTCCTCTTCCTTGGTGAAGCCATGGTCACAGCCGCAGTGGGGGCACTTGAAGCCCTCGGGCAGAATTTCGGAAGCTTCCTTCAGGAACCAGGCGTTGGAGCCCTCGGCACCGAAGAGGGTGCTGACGGCGGTGATAGTTTCATCGTTGCAGATGGGCTTGCCGCAGTCGGGGCAGTAGAACACGGGGATGGGCAGACCCCACTTGCGCTGACGGGAAATGCACCAGTCGCTGCGCTCGCGGATCATGCTCTTCATACGGTCAATACCCCAGGCGGGGAACCATTCAACCTCGTCGCAAGCCTCGATGGCGGCATCCTTGAAAGCATCAACGGAGCAGAACCACTGGGGAGTTGCGCGAAAGATGATGGGTCCTTTGCAGCGCCAGCAGTGGGGATAGCTGTGGATAATATCCTCGCTTGCAAGCAGAGCGCCGCTTTCGCGCATATCTGCAAGGATCACGGGGTTGGATTCCTCGGTCTTGAGACCGGCATACTTGCCGGCATACTCGGTGTGGCGGCCGCGGTCATCCACGGGAACTACCATGTCCATACCGTATTTGCGGCAGGTCTGATAGTCGTCTGCGCCGAAGCCGGGTGCGGTGTGGACGCAGCCGGTACCGCTCTCGGTGGTGACATAGTCAGCGTTGAGGAGGCGGCTGGTCTTGGGCAGGAAGGGGTGGTTAGCCAGCATATTCTCGAAGAATACACCGGGATGGGTTTCAACAGTCTCGTAAGAGGTGATGCCTGCAACGCCCATGACCTTCTCAACAAGAGCCTCGGCCATAACATACATCTCGCCGTTTTCTGCCTTGACGATGGCATAGTTGACATCGGGATGGAGGGAGATGGCAAGGTTGCCGGGGAGGGTCCAGATGGTGGTGGTCCAGATGACGAAATAGAGCTTGCTCAGATCCAGATGGGAGAGCTTGCCCAGATCATCGTTCATGGCGAACTTAACATAAACGGTGGTGCAGGGGTCGTCCTTATACTCGATTTCAGCCTCGGCAAGGGCGGTTTCGTCCTTGGGGCACCAGTAAACAGGCTTCAGACCCTTGTAGATATAGCCCTTTTTATACATCTCACCGAAGATTTTAACTTCCTCGGCCTCGAAGGAGGGGCTCATGGTGGTGTAGGGATGCTCCCAGTCGGCAACAACGCCCATGCGTTTGAAGCCGTCCATCTGCTTTTCAACATACTTCTGGGCATAAGCGGCGCAGGCAGAGCGGAAATCCGCAACATTCATTGCCTTGTGGTTGAGCTTCTGCTCCTTGATGATGGCGCTTTCGATGGGCATACCGTGGTTATCCCAGCCGGGGATATAGGGGGTATAGTAGCCGCGCATGGCATAGGAGCGGGTGATGAAGTCCTTGAGGGCCTTGTTCAGGGCGTGACCCATATGGAGGGAGCCGTTGGAGAAGGGAGGGCCGTCATGGAGAGAGAAGAGGGGCTTGCCCTCATTTTTCTTCAAAAGTTCATTGTAGATATCGTCCTTTTCCCAGCGCTCCAGCATTGCAGGCTCACGCATGGGCAGACCTGCACGCATGGGGAAATCGGTCTGGGGAAGGTTCAGTGTTGCATTAAAATCTTTAGACATTTCGTGTTTTCTCCCGGAAAAATTATCTGTATATGGCTGAAAAGGCCAAGACAAAAGGTCTCCTTTTCAGCACAGAGACCAATATGCCGTTTTGGGGCATATTGGTCGTGTGGTCATATTGAGTAAGCCTGCTTATCAGTCGAAGTCGTCAAAGCCGTCGCAAGAGAACTGGAAGGTAGTATCGTTGACAATGTTGAAGGCTCTGGTGGGAGCAGCATCGAAAGCGGGCTGGGGAGCTGCGATGTCGGGAAGCACGGTCTGCTCGGGAACATCGGCTACCTTGTTGACGGTCTCTTCAATGCTCTTGACGGTCTCGTGCATTTCCACGGGGGCGGCAGCGGGAGCAGCGGGAGCAGCGGGAGCAGCAGGTGCTGCCTTGGGAGCGGAAGCGAGGGCGGACTTAACGAAGTCTGCCTGACCGATCTTGGCAAGGAAAGCGGTCTGCTTTGCGCAGATTGCATTCATGCCTTCAATGAACTTGGCGCTTGCTGCCTTTGCAGCGGCAAGGCGCTTCTCCTCGGCTGCAAGCTTTTCAGCTGCGGCGGAGGTGATCTCAAATGCCTCGGCCTCGGCTTCGGCGATGATGGCGGCGGCCTTCTGCTTTGCCTCGTTCTCGATCATAACGCCGAGACGCTGTGCGGACAAAACGGCACCGTTGAGAGCTTCTTCGCTCTTGCGGTACTCGTCAACCTTCTCAACAAGAACCTTCATCTTGCCCTTGAGAACGGCGTTCTCCTTCTGGAGAGCAGCCACATCATTGGCAATTTCTTCGAGGAACTCGTCGATGCCGGCCATGTCATAGCCACCGAACATTGCTTTTTCAAATGCTTTTTCTCTTATATCCTGCGGAGTGATCATATCTTAATATCCCCCAATTATGTAGATTTTAGTTTTTTTATTTATAGCAGCCTCCCGAGGGAGGGTAATGCTCAGAAATAGAAGCTGGTGCTTTCCAGCTCGTCCATCAGATCGCCCATCAGATTGACGGAAGAGGGCGTGATGATATATGTATTTGCGCTTACTTTCTTGATTTTTCCGCCCATGGCGTAAGCCACGCCGGAGAGGAAGTCGATAAGGCGGCGGGCGGTGTCCTTAGGTGTGGTTTCAAGGTTCATCAAAACTGCGCGGCGATCGCGAAGATGGTCGGCAACTTCAACTGCGGCCTCGAAACGGTCGGGCTTTGCCAGAACCATCTGCATTGCGCTGTTTCCGCCTGCAAGGTTTACAACCTTGCCGCCTTTGTTATTGCCGGGACGGACAGGGGCGGGGATCTTGGACTCAGTTTCGGTCTTCTCTCCGCCGAAGGAGAATCCTGCAAAGGGATTCATCTTGGGTTTTTCCTGCTGAGGCTCTTCCTCGAATTCATCGGCTTCGTCCAGAAAATCGTCCTCATCGTCATCATAAGGACGAGCTAATCTTTTAAGTTCATCAAAGATTCCCATTTTAAACCTCCGGTGTGCTCAGTTGGCGTAATTTCTTGCGCCGAAGATGGCAGAGCCGATACGCACCATATTGGCGCCTTCACTGACAGCGTCCAGATAATCATCGGTCATGCCCATGGACAGAAAGTCCATAAAAACATTATCGTATTTTTTGTCCGAATTGTCAATAAAAAGCTGCTTCATTCGGGCAAAATAAGCCCTGTTTTCCCCATAATTTTCCTGTACGGGAGGAACGCACATAAGCCCTCTCACCCGAAGGCCTTTGCATTGGGAGGCAAAGGAGAGCAGTGAGGGGAGCCGGAGGGGGTCAATGCCGCTTTTTTGCTCCTCGCCGGCTATGGAAATTTCTATGAGGACATCCTGAGTAATGCCCAGAGAAAGGGCGCGGCGGTCAATGAGGCGCAGCAGCTCCTCGCTGTCCACGCTCTGGATAAGATCCACCTTGCCCACGATTTTGTTCACCTTGTTTCTCTGCAGGTGGCCGATAAAGTGCTTGGGCGCGCCTTCATAGGCGCAAAGGGCATCCTTTTCCAGAAATTCCTGCACCTTGTTCTCACCGCAGGCATCAACTCCCGCCTCAATGGCCTCCCGGACGCGGGAAGCATCGTTCATCTTGGTGGCTGCCACAAGGATTACGCCCTCGGGGCAGATCTCGGCGATGCGGCGGCGGATCTCGGCCACATTTTCTTTTATGCTCATATAATTATCTTCCCTTCATAGAGCTCATCTCCCACGGTTATAACCCTGTCCCCCTCCTGCAGAGCGGCGGCATTGGCCGCAGCCTCGGCAAGGACAAAATCTTCCCCGAAGAAGATGATTTCAATTTTCTTTTTTTCAAGGCGGCCTGCCGTGATAGCCCAGACGTAATAATCTCCGCCGCTTTGGTGAAGGGCGGAGGCAGGCAGCGCCAGACCGCTGAAGCTTTCTTTTATTATCTTTGCCTCCCCGATGCGGAGGGAAGCGTGGAGAGCCAGCTGCGTATCCATACGGAGGACAACTAAACCCTTTTCCGAGCTTTGAACAAGGCAGGGGAGCTCCCCCATACCCAGATCCAGCATAAGAGCGCTGCCCTGTGCAAGCTCAATGCTCCGGGGCAGCAAAAACACGAAATACCAATCGTTTCCGGTGATAAGCCTGCCCTCCGCAAGACCGATAGGCTCCTCACTGCAAAGACGGGAAAGCTGCTCCGCGTCCAGCTTCGGAATGTCCTCGGGGGAGAGATAGGCAAAGGCATCGCTTTGGCTGAAATATATGCCGGAGGCGGGGGCGAAGAAGCCTTCGCCCATACTGTCTCCGCTGCCGAGGCGCTGTCCCTCTTCGGCATAGCCTTTCACGCCGGTGATTTCCCTTCGGATTATTATGCCTTCGGCAGTGAAAAAGCTCTCAACCTTTCTCGCGCTTACGCTCTCCCAGCGCATTTCCCGGCTGAGCCTTCCTCCAATCCCCGCCGCAAGATAGGCAGCAAGGGTGAGAAAGAGCACAAGAGCGATAGCGCCGGAAAAAGAGATTTTTCCCCTGTCGCTCAAGCTTCCTCGTCGCCCAGCTTCAGGTTTTTCATGGGTGAAATTGTGGAAATAGCGTGCTTATAAATCATCTGTTGACGGCCATCGCTATCCACCAAAACGGCAAAATTATCGAAACCCTTACAAACGCCCTTGAGCTGAAAACCGTTCATAAGGAAAAGGGTGAGAGGGGCTTTTTCCCTCCTTGCGGCGCTGAGGAATGCGTCCTGAAAATTCTGTGATTTCTGCATTTTTGTCTCCTTCCCGCGGCTTCCGGCTTTGGTGCTTTCCCACCGCGTATGTAGAATATTTTTTGAGCTCTTTGATATTCTACACGCTGGAAGGGGGCAAAAGCTGTCGAAGAAAGGAGAGAAAATTATTTTGACCAAAGCGCGAGGATATCCTCCAGATGCTCCTCCGGGGAGGCTGCACCGTCACGGTAAATCCAATGCACAGCGCTGTCTCTGCGCAGCCATGTGAGCTGGCGCTTGGCGTAGCGGCGGGATTCCTGCTTTATCTTGTCTATGGCCTCTTCACGGCTGGTTTTTCCCGCGAAATAGGCGGCGACCTCCTTGTAGCCTATGGCCTGCATGGCGGTAGAGCCCTCCTCAAGTCCGCTGCGAAGAAGCTCTTCCACCTCGCTGAAAAGACCCTGCTCCACCATGGCGTCCACACGGCGGTCAATGCGGCTGTAGAGGGTTTCGCGATTTTCGTAGCTGAGGGCGATGCGGAGACTTTCGTAGCGCTTTGGAAGGGTGCGGGTACGCTCATCGTGGACGGTGATTGTCTCTCCCGTGAGAAGGTAAACCTCCATCGCCCGGGTGAGGCGCTTTTTGTCGGAGGGATGGAGCTTTTCGGCTCTCTCCGGGTCTATAAGGCGCAGCTTTTCCCGGAAGGCCTCGCCCCCGATGCTGTCATATTCATTGCCGAGCTTTTCACGCAAGGCCTCATCCGTGTCCGGGGCGGCGGCGAAATCTCTGCCGCTGAGAAGAGAGTCTATATAAAGCCCCGTGCCGCCTGCGATTATGGGGGTTTTGCCCCGGGCAAAGATATCCTCGCAGGCCTCGGCGGCCATATCCACCCAGCGGGAGACGGAAAAACTCTCCCGGGGGTCGGCAATATCCACCATGTGGTGGGGGATGTTCCCCATTTCTTCCTTGGTCACCTTGGCGGTGCCGATATCCATGCCTTTGTAAATCTGCATGCTGTCAGCGGAGATTATCTCGCCTCCCAGCACCCGAGCCAAAGCCACGCTGAGGGCGGTTTTGCCCGTGGCGGTGGGGCCCGTTATTACGATCACTCTCTTATCCATATAAACTCCCATACTTGAATTAGGAAAAAAACTGTGATATAATGCCGCTTGCGACAAATCTATTATAAGGATGTGCAATAATTTGAAAGTAAAAATCACTTCCGACAGTGTATGCGACCTTTCCCCTGAACTGAAGGAAAAATACGGCCTCGAGATCATGCCCCTCACTGTTATGCTGGACGGTTGCGACCGCCTTGACGGGGTTGATATCGTGCCGGATGATATATATGCCCATGTTGCCGCAGGCGGCGCTCTGGGCTCAACCGCCGCGGTCTCCGTGGCCAACTACATAGACTTTTTCAATAAGCAGCTGGAGAAAAGTGATGAGCTTGTGCATTTCCACATCTCCTCCTCCATGTCCTCCTGCTACCAGAACGCCATCATCGCCACCGATGAGGTGGAGAATGTTTACCCCGTGGACAGCGAAAATCTTTCCACCGGTATCGGTCTGCTTATCCTCGATGCCATTGAGATGGCAGAGCAGGGAAAGAGCGGAAAGGAAATTCTGGAGAGCGTAAATGCTCTTCGCAGCAAGGTTGAAGCCAGCTTCGTTGTGGATAGCGTTGATTATCTCCATAAGGGCGGACGCTGCTCCGCTGTTGCCGCTCTGGGCGCTAACCTGCTGGGTCTCAAGCCCTGCATTGAGGTCAAGGACGGCGCAATGGGCGTCAGCAAGAAGTATAGAGGCAAGATTGGCAAGTGCCTTCTCCAGTATGTCCGTGACCGCCTTGAAGGCCGCGAGGATATCAACACCAAGCGTATCTTTATCACCCATTCCGGCGGTTTCACCCCCGAGGAGCTTCAGGCTGTTGAGGACGAAGTGAAAAAGTATCAGAATTTCGGAGAGATCCTCCATACCCGCGCCGGCTGCACCGTTTCCAACCACTGCGGCCCCAAAACTTTGGGTATCCTCTTTGAGAGAAAGTAAACTGAAATTGCATCAAATTCCGGACGGAAAACCGTCCGGAATTTTTTTGTTGTTTTGCGGGGGGCGGGATAAGTCTTCGCCTTGAGGGGAAGCTGTGTTTGCAGGGCGCGCTCCTTGGCTCTCCCTTCGGGAGAGCTGGCTGCGAAGCAGACTGAGAGGGTTTTGTCTCCGACGGGCATATTCTTTTCGTATGTCCGAAAAGAATATGGAAAGAAAAGTCCACCAAAGAGGGGGCGAGGAAAGCCCCCCTCTTTGGAAACACCCCTAAGTGCAGCGCCGCGAAAACCATTGTGCCACATAATTAGCACCTAAACCTTAGTGTGCACGCCTCGACTTCCGCTCAGGACGCTGCTGCGCCAGGGCGCCTGTTCGGCGCCACGGGGATTTTCCCTCGTTATATTTTTGGGTATTCCTACGCGGCAGGCTACATTTCCGTCGATACGGAAAGTTACCCGTCGGAGACAGCAGGACGTGGCGCACCCACAATTAGTTGAGTAGGGCCGGCCGGGTGTCCGGCCCCTACAATTATTTGTCCAAGATGTCCCGTCATGAACAATCCCTCCGTCTTTTGCCTGCGGCAAAATCCACCTCCCTTTACACAAGGGAGGCATTTTCGGGCGATTCATGAATCGCCCCTACGGGAAACCTTTTTAGTGCAGCGTTTGTAGGGAACGGTCTTGAGCGCAGCGAAAACACCTCATCCGTCACGGCTTCGCCGTGCCACCTTCCCCAAGGGGAAGGCTTCAGACTATTCTCTTGAAAAACTTGTCAAGCTCGGCGCGGGTGAGGGCAACGCTGACGGGTCTGCCGTGGGGGCAATAGCGCACTTCACCGCTGAGCACCTTTTCCACCAGCACCTCCAGCTCCCGTCTGTCGGTCTTCCAGCCGGCCTTGATGGCGGCCTTGCAGGCGATGGTGTGGTAAATTTTCTCCGTGGGATTTTCCGCTTTTCCGGAGGCTATGGCGGAGAGGATTTCCTCCAGCATGGCAATCTCGCTGCCATCGGTATCCGCGGGGATTGCACGGATTATCACCTCTCGGGAGCCGTAGGGCTCAATCTCAAAGCCCGCCTTTTCAAGCAGTGCGGCATTATTTTCTATAAGCTCGAGGCTCTCCGTGTCGGGACGCCATGTGACGGGGATGAGCAGGCTCTGGCTCATGGCCTCGCCGTCCTTTTTGAGCCGGTCAAATATCATACGCTCATGGGCGGCGTGCTTGTCTATAAGCAGCAGCTTGCCATCGGTTTCAACGATTATATAGGTGTTGAGAGCCTCCCCGATAAGGCGGAAATCGGGGATAAGGGGCTTTTCCTCCGCCTTTGCGGGGGCGGGGCTTTCTCTTATCACCGGAATTTCCGGCTTGGGAACAAGGGGGCTGGGCTTATACTCGGGAGCGGGGGAGCGGAGAGTGATTTTCGGCGCCTCAACCCTGGGGGGAAGGGGCTTTTCCTCTCCGAAAATCGCTTTTGTAACGGCGCGGATTTCCGTGGTCTTGGGGGCAGGGGGAGGGCTGAAGCTTTTTGCCGGGGCGGGAGCTTTTCCTCCGCTCTGGCGGGAGCGGAACTCCTCTGCACTCATCTGCTGATAAAAATCCGCCTTGGGGGCGATGACCTTTTTTGTGGAGGGAGAGAGGCTTATTTCCGCGGTTTTTGCTCCGTTGGCGGCATCCAGGGTGCTCAAAACCGCATAGTAGACGCAGTCGAAAACCTTTTTCTCCTCACTGAATTTAACCTCGCTCTTGGTGGGATGGACATTCACATCCACCTTGCCGAAGCCCAGAGTGATATACAGCACGCAGGCGGGGAAGCGTCCCACCAGCATATTGTTCTTAAAAGCCTGCTCCAGCGCCGCCTGAATGGTGAGGGAGCGGAAGGGTCTGCCGTTTATGAAGAAAAACTGCATGGCTCGGTTGCCGCGGCAGGCGTGGGGGGCGGAAACAAAGCCCTTTACGGAGACACCCTCATCCTCGCCGGAGCATTCGAGAAAGTTTTTTGCGGCCTCTCTGCCCAGCAGGGAGTAGACGGCACTTCTGCTCTGGCCGTCACCGGGGGTGAAAAACTCCTCCTCACCGTCGCGAATCATACGCACGCTGACCTCGGGGTGGCCGAGGGCGCAGCGCAGTGCGGCGCTGATGCAGGCGGAAGTCTCCGCCCTGTCGCTTTTCATAAACTTCAGTCTTGCCGGGGTGTTATAGAAAAGATCCCGGATCTCCATGGTGGTGCCCACGGGGCAGCCTATGGGTCCCATCTCCTCTATATCTCCTGCGCTGAGGGCAACACGGGTGCCTTCGGCGGCATCAGCGGTGCGGGTGCGCAGCTCTATGCGGGAGACGGAGGATATGGCGGCGAGAGCTTCGCCGCGGAAGCCCAGTGTGGCTATGGCTTCAAGACCCCGTTCGTCCCGGAGCTTGCTGGTGGCGTGGCGCAGAAAGGCCACGCCCGCGTCCTCGGGGCTCATTCCGCAGCCGTCATCGCTGACACGGATGAGCTTCATGCCGCCGCCGGATATTTCGATGGTTATATTTTTTGCCCCCGCGTCGATAGAGTTTTCCGCAAGCTCTTTAACAACGCTGGCAGGGCGCTCAACAACTTCGCCTGCGGCAATAAGGTCCGCAACATGGGGGGAGAGTATATTTATAAGGGACATAAAAATTCCTCCGAAGATACAAATCCAGTCTACATTATACTACATATACATTGAAAACGCCATATAAAAATGCTATAATGTAATGTCTGATAATATCAAAAGGAAAAATAACTTTTATGCCATACGAAAGAATTGAAATAGAAAAATCCCAGATAGAGCGCCAGATCGCCCTTTGCCATAAGCTGAAAGAGCGCTTTATCTCTCAGGGACGGAAAAATATGCTGGCCTTTGTGGATACCTACGGCTGCCAGCAGAACGAAAGCGACTCCGAGCGCCTTCGGGGATACCTTGCAGAGATGGGCTGCTCCTTCACATCCGATGAGGCGGAGGCGGACATCATTGTTATCAACACCTGCGCAGTCCGCGAGCACGCGGAAATGCGTATTTTGGGCAATGTGGGTGCTTTGAACCACACTAAAAAGGCCAAGCCGGAGCAGATAATCTGCGTCTGCGGCTGTATGGTGCAGCAAGGGCATATGTCCGACAAGGTGAAGCACTCCTATCCCATTGTCTCCCTTTGCTTCGGTCCTCACGAGCTTTGGCGCTTCCCCGAGCTTCTGGAGCGCTATCTTGTGAAGAAAAAGAGAGTTTTCGCCACCGCGCCCCATGATGGCTGCGTAACCGAGGGAGAGCCCAGAGTCCGCGACAGGGGGGTCAAGGCATGGATAAGCATAATGTACGGCTGCAACAATTTCTGCTCCTACTGCATAGTTCCCTATGTCCGGGGCAGGGAGCGCTCCCGCCGTCCCGAGGCCATTGTTGAAGAGGCGAGAGAGCTTATCGCTGCCGGCTATAAGGATATCACCCTCTTGGGACAGAATGTGAACAGCTACGGCAAGGATCTTGACTGCGGCGTGGATTTCAGCGACCTTTTGAAAATGGTGAACGCCATTCCCGGAAAGTTTATTATCCGCTTTATGACAAGCCATCCCAAGGACGCCACGGAAAAGCTTTTCAAAACCATGGCCGAGTGCGAAAAATGCTCCCACCATATCCATCTGCCTGTCCAGAGCGGCAACGACAGGGTGCTGAAGGCCATGAACAGAGGCTATTCAAGCGCCGATTATCTTGAAAAGGTGCGCATCGCAAGGGAGTATATGCCGGACCTTGTGATTACCACGGATATGATAGTGGGCTTCCCCGGGGAGACCAACGAGGAATTTGAGGATACTCTCCGCCTTGTGGAGGCCGTTGGCTATGACAGTATGTTCACCTTCATCTATTCCCGCAGAGAGGGTACCGTTGCGGCAAAGCTGCCTGACCCCATGACAAGGCAGGAAAAGCAGGTGAACTTTGATAAGCTTCTCGCCCTTGCAAACAGTCTGAGCCTTGAAAAGCACAGAGAGTATGTGGGCAAGAGCGTTGAGGCTCTTATCGACGGTTATATGGAAGGGGAAGCTTACCCCATCACAAGCCGCACCAAGGGCGGCAGACTTGTCCATCTCAAGGGGGATGCCTCCCTTGTGGGTGAATTTAAGAAAGTTAAAATTACGGACAGCACCACATGGGCGCTGTTCGGAGAGTTGGAGGAATAAATCATGACAGGCAGAATCTGGCAGTTCGTTATACCCATCATTTTCCTTTTCTACGCATGGAAGCTTTATATCGGCAAACCCTCTTTCAATGACAGCTTCGGTTTCCCCACCCGCAGAGCAAGAGAAAGCGAAGAAATCTGGAACTATGTTCAGAAGGCTGCAGGCGCAGTTTGCTTCTTTATCGCAATTTTCCTTGGCATATGCTCCTATGTTTTCCTTGTTATCTTCAAAGAGAGCATGACTGCCTACTGGATCCAGATCGCAGTTGAAATTATATGCGTTATTGCCCTTGCACCCATCGTAAACGCATTTACCAACAAGAAGTTCCCCCCCAAGAAAAAGGGCGGCAAAAAGAAGTAAAAGAAATAGCCCTCAGGGAGGTGTACCATGGCGGAGATAACCCCCATGAAACAGCAATACAATGAAATAAAGGCACGCCACGAGGATTGCCTGCTCTTTTTCCGTCTCGGTGACTTTTACGAAATGTTTGATGAGGACGCAAAGCTGGCTTCCCGTGAGCTTGACCTTGCCCTCACCACCAGAGACAGAGGCAAGCCGGTGGAGGAGCAGACTCCCATGTGCGGTGTGCCCTATCATAGCGCCGAAGCCTACATCGGACGGCTCATAGCCAAGGGCTACAAGGTGGCCATCTGCGAGCAGATGGAAGACCCTGCCCTTGTGAAGGGTTTGGTTACAAGAGATGTTGTCCGCATTATCTCCCCCGGCACCGTTACCGAAAGCAGCATGCTTGAGGAAGGGCGCAGCAACTACCTGGCCTCCGTATATCTGGAGGGCAAAAACGGCGCGGTGGCCTTCGCGGATATTTCCACAGGTGAATTTTGCGTAAGCGCCTTTGGGGAGGAGGCCGCAAGCCACATCGTCAATGAGCTGGGACGCTTTTCTCCCCGGGAGGCTGTGCTCAGCCCCGGAGCATGGGAGAGCGGAGAGATAAACGATTTTCTTTCCCGCCGTCTGGACGCTCTTATGGAAAAGGGCGGAGAGAAGTTCGATTATATGGTCTCAGCAATGCGCGTCTGCGAGCAGTTTGATGTCTCCAGCGTGGATGAGCTGGGCTTTGGCGGTGAGGAAGCTGCCGTATGCGCCGCGGGTGCTTTGCTCTCATATATAATCGAGACCCAAAAATTCGATATAAGCCACATAAACTCCGTTGAAGTTTTCTCCGAAAACAAGTATATGGAGCTGGATTACACCACCCTCCGCAATCTGGAGCTTACCGAATCTCTCCGCACGGGAGAGAAAAAGGGCAGCCTGCTCTGGGTACTGGATCAGACCAAGACCCCTATGGGCGGAAGAATGCTCCGCAGCTGGGTGGAGCGACCCCTTCTCAACCCCACCGCCATCCGCCGCCGTCTCAGCGCTGTTGAGGAGCTGGTGGGCGACACGGTGAAGCGCAGCGAGCTTATGTATCTTCTCAGAGACATCGGCGATATGCGCCGCCTTGGAGGCAAGGCGGTTTACGGCACCGCAAACGCCAAGGATCTCCGCGCCCTTTGCTCTTATTGCGCCATCCTGCCCGCCCTTGCCGCTCAGCTGGAAGGCTCCCGCAGCAAGGCTCTCGGTGAGATCGGCGCTATGGATACCCTTGCCGATATTTATGAGCTCATAGATAAAAGCATAGACCTTGAGCCCCCCTTCTCCGTCAGGGAAGGCGGAATGATACGCCCCGGCTACAACGAGGAAGTGGATTATCTCCGTTCCGTCCGGGATAACGGTGCCGCAATGGTGCGCGCTCTTGAGGAGCGGGAGCGGGAACGCACCGGCATCAAGAAGCTGAAACTGGGCTATAACAAGGTTTTCGGTTACTATATTGATGTCCCCCGCTCTGCCGGGGATGTGGCTCTGCCGGAGGAATATATCCGCAAGCAGACCCTTGTAAGTAATGAGCGATATTTCACTCCCGAGCTGAAGGAGCTGGAGAACACCCTCCTCAATGCGGGAGACCGACTCGCCACGTTGGAATTTGAGCTTTTCACCAATATCCGTATGGCGCTTGCAAACGAGGTGCTGAGAATTCAACACGCCGCCGATGCTGTTGCCGCTCTGGACTGCTTCTGCTCCCTTGCGGAGGTTGCGGTGCGGGGAGGCTACTGTATGCCCGAGGTTGACCTGAGCCGAACTCTCCATATCGTTGGAGGCCGTCACCCAGTTGTTGAAAAGGCCCAGAGCAATGTGCTTTTCGTTCCCAACGATACCCTCCTCAATGATAGCGACGACAGAGTTGCTATTGTGACGGGTCCCAATATGGCGGGTAAGAGCACCTATATGCGCCAGACCGCGATTATAACTCTTATGGCGCAGATGGGCTCCTTTGTCCCCGCGAAAAGCGCCACCATCGGCGTTGTGGACAGAGTTTTCACCCGTATCGGTGCCAGCGACGACCTTGCCGCAGGTCAGTCCACCTTTATGGTGGAGATGAGCGAGATGGCCAATATCCTCCGTTATGCCACCAATAAGAGCCTTCTCATTCTGGATGAGATAGGCCGCGGCACTTCCACCTATGACGGAATGGCCATTGCCCGTGCCGTGCTGGAGCACTGCGCGGATCAGCGCAAGCTGGGTGCAAAGACCATGTTTGCCACCCATTACCACGAGCTGAGCGCCCTTGAGGGCAGCCTTCCCGGCGTGCGCAACTATAATATCACTGCCAAAAAGCAGGGAGGAAAGCTTATCTTCCTCCGCAAGATAGTCCCCGGTGCCGCGGATGACAGCTACGGCATTGAGGTTGCCAAGCTGGCAGGTGTGCCCGACAGCGTTATCGCCAAGGCCAAGACCTATCTCCGTGAGCTGGAGAGCGAGGGGGCAGCTCCCCTGGTGGAAAAGGCTGCCGCCGCCGACCAGATAAGCCTTATGGATGTGGGTGCAGACGAGGTGAGGGATGCTCTCCGCCGCCTTGACCCCAACAATATGACTCCGCTGGAGGCTCTGATGGCTCTCAGCGAGCTTAAGAAGAAAGTTGAGCTTTAATGAAAAAACTTCCCCCTTTTGAAAATAAGATGAGCTGGGGCAAAACCCTCTTCGGTATCATCTATCTGCCCATACACCTTGTTGTTTTGCCCTTACTGCTGCCTGCGGCGTTTATGGAGTTTGGCATAAGCGACATCGCTCAGATAAATGTTTATTACTATGCTATCAGTGTGCTTGTGGTGCTGGCGGTGTTTTTCCCCTACCTGAGAGCCAACTTCGACCCTCTGGTGGAGAGATTTCTCCATTGTCTGCTGAGCTTTTTCATGGCTCTGGGCATTTACTACATAGGAAATGTTGTGGTAAATCTCATTGTTCTGGGCGTCAGCACCCAGACCGGCAACCCCAATGACCAGATGGTTATGGATCTGGCCATTGATAATAACGCTTTCCGTGCGGCGGTCATATTTATGGGCCCCATTGTGGAGGAAGTTCTCTTCCGGGGCGCTCTCTTCGGCGGTGTCCGCAGAAAGAGCAGAGTATGGGCCTATGTGCTGAGCGTTCTGATGTTCGCCCTTTGCCATGTCTGGCAGTATGCCATCGTGGCTGCGGATTGGACCGTGCTTATCTATGTGCTCCAGTATCTGCCTGCGGCCTTTGCTCTGGCTTGGGTGTATGAGCGCAGCAACAGCATCTGGGTGCCTATCGGTATGCATATGCTTATAAACGCAATGAGCCTTGCGGCGGCAGATATGCTTGCCGAAATGGTTTGAGAAAAAAGACCTTGTGTTCAGAGGACACAAGGTCTTTTTGTTGTGTCGGGAGCGGTTCATGCGCCCACGGCCGGTGTCCGGCCCTACAACAGCTGCGGCGTGTAAAGGCTTCCCTTGGGGGAAGCTGTCGAGTGTATGCGAGACTGATGAGGGAAAACTCAGTGCGGGCAGTAACAATCCCTCATCCGTCGTTGTGCACCTCAATCAGTTCCCTCCTCGCAGCAGCTACGCTGCGCACCGGTGCGGTATTTAAAGGCTTCCCTTGGGGGAAGCTGTCGAGCGGATGCGAGACTGATGAGGGAAAATGATATCGCACAAGCGGCACCCCCTCATCCGTCACGGCTTCGCCGTGCCACCTTCCCCAAGGGGAAGGCTTT
>JAZNZR010000015.1:0-7436 GCA_045595025.1 Oscillospiraceae bacterium
CGCACTGCTTTTGCAGTGCGGGTTTTTTGCGGCGGGAGCAAGCTTCGCGAAGCGAGGCAGGAATGGAAGGTTTTCGCGAAGCGAAAAGCCCAACCGCCCTACGAGGCGGCGGATGTAGGTAACGGTCTTGACCGTTCCGCAATAAACCCCTCATCCGTCATTTGCTTCGCAAATGCCACCTTCCCCGAGGGGAAGGCTATTAAGACGAAGCAGAAAAAACGGTGCCGCATCTTTCGATGCGGCACCGTAGGTTTTTGATTTACTTGGCGTATTCGATAGCCTTGGTCTCCCGGAGGACATGAACCTTGATCTGACCGGGATAGGTAAGCTCCTCCTCGATCTTCTTGGCAATGTCTCTTGCCAGCAGAACCATCTGGTCCTCGCCAACCTCTTCGGGCTTGACCATAACGCGGATCTCGCGGCCTGCCTGGATGGCGTAAGTGCTCTCGATACCGGGGAAGGATTTAGACACCTCTTCAAGCTTTTCAAGGCGCTTGACATAGTTTTCAATATTCTCGCGGCGGGCACCGGGACGGGCGGCGGAGATTGGGTCTGCTGCCTGAACGATGCAGGCGATTATGCTGTGAGGCTCCACATCGCCGTGGTGGGCGTGGATAGCGTGGATAACCTCTTCGCTCTCTTTATACTTGCGGGCGATGTCCACACCGATGGTGACATGGCTGCCTTCAACCTCATGGTCAACGCTCTTGCCAAGGTCGTGGAGGAGACCTGCGCGCTTGGCGGTGGCAACATCAACACCCAGTTCGCTGGCGAGGAGGCCTGCGATATGGGCAACTTCCATGGAGTGGTTGAGAACATTCTGACCGTAGCTGGTGCGGTACTTCTGGCGGCCGATGAGCTTGATAAGGTCGGGGTGGAGACCCTGAACATTGGTCTCGAACACGGCGCGCTCGCCTTCGGCCTTGATGGTTGCATTGACTTCTCTCTGTGCCTTTGCAACCATTTCCTCAATGCGGGCGGGATGGATGCGTCCGTCGGCAATAAGCTTTTCCAGAGCCATGCGGGCGATTTCGCGGCGCACGGGGTCAAAGCTGGAGACGGTGATGGCTTCGGGAGTGTCATCAATGATGAGGTCGCAGCCGGTGAGGGTCTCGATACTGCGGATGTTGCGGCCTTCGCGTCCGATAATGCGGCCCTTCATCTCGTCGTTGGGGAGGGGTACGACGGATACGGTGATCTCGCTGGCATGGTCGGCAGCGCAACGCTGGATAGCTATGGAGATAAGTTCGCGGGCGTGGCTGTCCGCCTCCTCCTTATAGCGTGCCTCGATTTCCTTCACCTTGACAGCCATCTCGTGGGTGACTTCTGCTTCAATGGTGGAGATAAGGTAGGCCTTGGCCTCCTCTACGGTGTAGCCGGAGATGCGCTCGAGCATCTCAAGCTGGCTCTTCTTGATGGTCTTAATCTCTTCCTGCTGAGATTCAACTTCAGCGATTTTGCGGCTGAGATTTTCGGTTTTGCGCTCAAAGTTATCCATCTTCTTGTCAAGGTTTTCTTCCTTCTGCTGAAGACGGCGTTCCTGCTTCTGCAGGTCTGCGCGACGCTCTTTTACCTCGCGCTCGTACTCGGTACGACTTCTGTGTATTTCTTCCTTTGCCTCGAGGAGCGCTTCACGCTTTTTGCTCTCTGCGCTCTTTATGGACTCATTGATTATTCTGCGGGCTTCCTCCTCTGCGCTGGAGATCTCACGCTCGGAGACCTTTTTGCGGTAGAGAATACCCAAAAGGAACATCAAAACTGCAACTATAACAAGCACAACTACGGTGCCGATAATCCATACTAGGTTTGGCATAGTAAAGTAAACACACCTCCATTCTTTAAGAATTTTGCGGTGGTTTTTGTTTTATGTTTTTTTAGCAGGGACAAGCTCCTTAAAAAGGGAAGTTCATCTAATAAAACAGGTCATAAAACGAACCTGACGGGATCAATTTACGGTTTTTGCGGAGCAAAAAAACTCTTTCTCCCCAAAGAGTATCTTTCTCCACCGATATATTTTATTACCAAAGTATTGTTATGTCAAGCAAAAAGACCGGGGCATTTTCCCGAAAAAAGAAAAGGGCACAGACCGAAGTCTGTGCCCTTTGCAGGTAAATGTAAATTTATGCGGTCTTTGCAGCCTTGTTGTTGGAAATTGCTCTGATGACCAGCAGGGTGAGTACGGTGAGAACAGCGCCGATTGCAAGGCAGATCCATGCGTTCTGGATGAAGCCTGCGATTATGTAATTCACGAAGCAGATAGCTGCAACGGTGAGGGCATAGGGCAGCTGGGTGGAAACGTGGGTAACATGCTCGCACTGAGCACCGGCGGAAGCCATGATGGTGGTATCGGAGATGGGGGAGCAATGGTCGCCGCAGACAGCGCCGGCAAGGCAGGCGGAGATGCCGATGTAGAGCATCTCGCTGTCAGCGGGATACATTGCAACAACGATGGGGATGAGGATGCCGAAGGTGCCCCAGGAGGTACCGGTGGAGAATGCCAGAGCGCAGCCAACAATGAAGATAACAGCGGGCAGCAGAGCGGCAAGACCTGCGCTGGCGCTTTCCATGAGAGCACCAACATACTCAGCAGCGCCCAGAAGACCGGTGACATTCTTGAGGGTCAGAGCGAAGGTGAGGATGATCATTGCGGGAACCATGGAGACGAAGCCCTTGGGCAGGCATTCCATGCACTGGCGGAAAGTGAGAACTCTGCGGCAGCAGAAGTAGATGATGGTGATAACGAGAGCGATGATAGCGCCCCAGCTGAGACCTACGGAAGCATCGGTGTTGCCGAAGGCTCCAACGAAGTCGCCGGCGCAGTCGGTACCGCCCCAAAGGTCGGTGCCGAAGAAGCCGCCGATATAAACCATACCGAGGATGCAGGTGACGATAAGAATGATGGTGGGGAGGATCAGATCAATGACGCGGCCCTTGGGGTTGGCGGTGCTCTGTTCCTCGGCTGCATTGGCACCGGTATCACCGTTGACCATTGCGTTGAGCTCCTGCAGCTTCATGGGACCGAAGTCGAACTTCAGAACGATGAGAGCAATGACAAAAACGAAGGTGAGGAGAGAATAGAAGTTATAGGGAATTGCACGGATGAAAAGCTGAATGCCGGTGATGCCGGTGTTCAGGTCTGCAGCGGTAGAGGACACGGCTGCGGCCCAGGAAGAGATGGGAGCGATCATGCAGATGGGAGCGGCAGTGGCATCGATGAGGTATGCCAGCTTGCTGCGGGAGATACGGTGGGTGTCGGTGAGGGGACGCATGACGCTGCCGACGGTGAGGCAGTTGAAATAGTCATCGATGAAGATGAGAACGCCGAGAACGAAGGTGGCCAGCATAGCGCCGCCGCGGCTCTTGACATGGGTGGTTGCCCAGCGTCCGAAGGCTGCGGAGCCGCCGGCTGCGTTGATAAGAGCGACCATGGTGCCCAGCAGCACGAGGAAGAGGAAAATACCGGCGTTCCAGGCGTCTGCCAGAGCGGCCAGGAAGCCGTCATTGAGAACGGTGTCCAAAGTGCCGATGGGGGAGAAGCCGGTGTAGAACAGCGCGCCTACAACAATACCGATAAAGAGGGAGGAATAAGCCTCCTTGGTGATCAGAGCAAGAACGATTGCTACGATGGGGGGGACAAGAGCCCAGAATGTGCCGACCATAAGATCAACCTCCAAAAATAAAAATAGTCATGAACACAGCAGATACTGTTTCATGACCAAAAACTCCGGTTGGGGCTTATACCCATGACAGCTCTCCGCAAATAATTTGCGACAGTCCGAGGGATGTTTTCCCATAGGACCAGGTAATCTTCCTCAGGAACGGAAAGACCCTTCGGCGGTAAACCCTTTTGCTCCCGACGGTTCCTGCCGCCATAAATGGGGGGAGCTACTGATGTTTCCCGCGCCTCTATCACGCTATGTTCAGTTTATGCGGTTATTATACACTATAATTTCTGCTTGTCAAGAAAAACTTTACGGCGCTAAATCAAAAAAGGACGGAGATTTTTACTCTCCGTCCTTTTCATACTGTTTTTAAAGCTCCAGGTTTTTTCCGTCCTTATCGAAAATGTGGCAGACGTTGCCGCCGAAGTCGAATAGGACCTCCTCGCCATACTTGAAGCCGAAGATGCCCTTGTCGGCCATTTTCATGGTGGAGACTATGATAACAACATCCTTGCCCTTGGCGTCAACATGGAGATGGATCTCGCTGCCCATCATTTCGCTTACATCCACGGTGGCCTTGTTGCAGTTCACGCCGGTATCGCTGAGGCGGATATGGTTGGGACGGACACCCAGAGTGATTTCCTGGGCCTCAACGCCCTTGGCACGGAGCTTTGCCTGCTTTTCGGCGCTGAGCTCTATCTTCATCTCGTCAAAGTCTACGAAGTAGCTGCCGTTTTCCTTGCAGAGCTTTGCATCGAAGAAGTTCATCTGAGGCATGCCGATGAAGCCTGCAACGAAGAGATTTGCGGGATGGTCATAAACCTCCTGAGGAGTTCCGATCTGCTGGATGAAGCCGTCGCGCATAATGACGATACGGTCGCCCAGAGTCATAGCCTCGGTCTGGTCGTGGGTAACATATATAAAGGTGGTATTGATCTGCTGGCGGAGCTTGATGATTTCTGCACGCATCTGGTTGCGGAGCTTTGCGTCAAGGTTACTCAGGGGCTCATCCATCAGCAGAACCTTGGGTTCGCGGACGATGGCGCGTCCGATGGCAACACGCTGGCGCTGACCGCCGGAGAGAGCCTTGGGCTTGCGGTCCAGATACTGAGTGATATCCAGAGTTTCGGCAGCCTTGCGTACGCGCTGGTCGATCTCTTCCTTGTTCATCTTGCGCAGCTTGAGGGGGAAGGCCATGTTCTCATAAACGCTCATGTGGGGGTAAAGTGCATAGCTCTGGAAAACCATTGCGATATCGCGGTCCTTGGGCTCAACATCGTTGACAAGGCGGTCGCCGATATAGAGCTCGCCTTCGCTGATCTCTTCAAGACCTGCGATCATGCGGAGAGTGGTGGACTTACCGCAGCCGGAAGGTCCGACCAAAACGATAAACTCGTTGTCTGCGATCTCCAGATTGAATTCCTGAACGGCTACAACGCCCTTATCGGTAATCTGAAGATTGATTTTCTCCTCGTTGGGGTCAACAGGAGCGTCCTTCTTGCTCTTCTTCTTGCTCTTTTTCTCGCCGGAGTTGGGGTAGATCTTCTTTACGTTTTTCAGGGTCAAACTTGCCATAGTTGCCGGCTATGACGCAAAGGCCTTCGCCTACATGCGCCTCATCCCCGGAGAGCGAAACCCCGTGGGACATTACGGCAGGTCTCCACACTGCCGCACCGCAAGCCGCTGCGGTTAGCTTTTTCCTCCTTGTATCGTCTCCGGCGCTTATGTTGATGGAGTAAACGGCGGAGCGACGAATCTTTTGAGCGCATACTGCGCTTAGGATAATTATATTCCATAAGACCTGCGGGCACAAGATTTTTTTCAAATTTTCCCCTTTCAACAAATTTCCACTCCCGCTTCTTCGCAGATTGACTAAATCGCCGTTGTGTCTTTCCCAAGAAGGCATTCTTCCCCGTTCCCGGTCCTGCGTTCCTTTTACCATTTTACCCGATAAAGTGTGTAGAGAGATTTGCCCTGTTGCTCCGTGCTTTTTCCATTTTTTCCCTCCCACCAACTCCTTCGCAGGCATTTTTGCCTTAACATTTTGTTAACATTACACAAAAATTATTTACAGTCAATCCAAACATTGACTTCATTATAAAAATAAAGTATATTTGAAGGGTAGATATGGAGGTTTCCCACAATCTCCATAAACGAAAATTTAGGAGGACAATCCCATGAATGTTAAAAAGCTCATCGCGCTCATTCTTGTCGTTGTTATGCTTGCTGCTATGTTCGCAGGCTGCGGTAAGGATGACAAGGTAACTCTCGACGTCGTTGTCGCTGAGTACGGCCCCAACACCGCCGCATGGTGGAAGCAGTTCGAAGCTGATTTCGAAGCTGCAAACAAGGACATCGACCTTCTCGTTGACGTTGTTTCCTGGAACGACATTACTGCCAAGGTCCAGACTCTCATTGCAAACAACAATGCTCCCGACATCCTGAACATCGACTCCTTCGCCGATTATCAGGCAGCCGGCCTTCTCCTCCCCGCTCAGGCTTACGTTTCTGAGACCACCTATGCAAAGTTCTATCAGTCCTTCCTGGACCAGAGCGTTGTTGACGGCACCGTATGGGCTGTTCCCGACCTGGCTTCCTGCCGCGCTATGTACTACAACAAGGACATCCTTGATGCAGCCGGCGTTGCTGTTCCCACCACCTTCGAAGAGCTCCGCAAGGCTTGCGAAGCTATCAAGGCTTATGACCCCGACATTTATCCCTGGGGCGTTGACATGACCTCCGACGAAGGTCAGGCTTGCTTCGCTTACTACATCTGGAACAACGGCGGCGACTTCACCGACGCTGAAGGCAACTGGACCCTCAACGATCCCAAGAACGTTGAAGCTATCGAGTTCGTCGTAGGCCTCGTACAGGACGGCCTCACCAACTCTGACCCCGCCACCGAGACCCGCTATATCAACCAGGATATGTTCGGCGCCGGCCAGGTTGCTATGATGATCGGACCCAACTCCATCCCCACCTACATTGCTGACGGCGGCTACTCCGTCAACTGGGGTGTTGCAGGTATCCCCGCTTCCACCGGCAACTCCATCGCTCACGGCGTTATGGACCGTTTCATGACCTTCGACAATGGCTACACCGAGGCTGAAATGGCTGCTATCACCACCTTCTATGATTTCTTCTATGAGGATACCCGCTACTCCGAGTGGGTTCTGATGGAAGGCTTCCTGCCCGCAACCAGCGCCGGCGGCGAGGCAATGGCTGCTGCTGACCCCGCAAACGCAGCATGGATCGAGATCGTTGGCACCGCCAAGTTCTATCCCCAGTCCAAGGCTGAGTGGGCAGATGTTAAGACCGGTGTTATCGAAGTTGAACAGTCCGCACTTCAGGGCGGCAACGTTCAGGAGCTCCTCGACGCTCTCCAGAATGAGATCGCCGGCTAAGAGCTCATAACCCCATACCACGCATTAAATATTAGTTGCAGCAGATGGGCCGGGTCTTAATGGCCCGGCCCATTTTGTCAGCCGCTTTCAAAGTGCGCCGGCAAGCTGCCGCGCACTTTGAAAGCGGCTGTCAGGCAGACAGCCGCCACAGCACTTTTTAAGTCTGCTCCAAAAAAATAGGAGGTTGCTACCTTTGAGTACAAAAACTCTTGAGAAAACGTCCGCCAGAGAGCTGGACCCCAAGAAGCTGGCTGCCAGAAAGCGGGCTTACCGTAAGGCAGAGCCCTATATCTGGATCGCTCCCAGCCTCATTCTTATGTGCCTTTTCATCATTGTTCCCATCGTATACGTTTTTGCCACCGCCTTCGGC
>JAZNZR010000016.1:0-3310 GCA_045595025.1 Oscillospiraceae bacterium
TTGGGGGAAGCTGTCAGCGGTAGCTGACTGATGAGGGAAAATAAAACCGTACGCTCAGTGACTCCCCTCATCCGTCTGCCCTTCGGGCAGCCACCTTCCCCAAGGAGAAGGCCTTAAAGGCAGGAGCAAGCTTCGCGAAGCGAGGCAGGAATGGAAGGTTTTCGCGAAGCGAAAAGCACAACCGCCCTACGTAGTGTAGGGGCGGATTTTATCCGCCCGTGTCTCAGCAGCGGCGGGCGCTGAGATTTTTCCATCAAAAAAGACCTGAGAACTTTTCTCAGGTCTTTTTTCTTATTTATCAAATTTTCAGCACTTCCAGCCCTTGAGGAAGCGGATGAAAAACTCCACGCCTTCGGCAAGAGCGGCCACAGACACATTTTCGTCCACCGCGTGGCAGCTTCCCGACTGGGCGGTCGTCATTCTCACGGGAGAGAAACGGAGGGCATTTTCGCTCAGTGCGCAGAAATGGCGGCAATCGGTACCGCCCATAATAAGATAGGGGGAGACTCCGCAGTCGGGATAATGCTCCCGGATGCAGTCGCAGAGATAGTTATACTCGGGAGAGCTCATGCTGCTGACGGGGGAAGCGTCTCTGGCGGTGAGGATCTCAATCTTAAGGTCATATTTATCCGCGTATTTTTTCAAAACCGCAAGGCTTTCCTCACAGTTTTGATGGACGCTTGCACGGAGGTTTGCCACAATATAGGGCTCTTTGGGGATAACATTGGGGGCGTCGGAGCCTTCCATCTGGGTGAAGCAGCAGGTTGTTGAAAGTATTGCCTCGCCGAAGGGGGAAATTCGGGGCATCGCGAGCTTGAGCACAGGTCTGAAAAGCCAGAGATTGCCGAGGATCATTCTCATTCCGAAGCCGAAGGAGGGTGCCATCGCAGCAAACATGGCCTCCGTTTCCGGAATAAGGGCTTTGCGGAAGGGGCGGCGGCGCTCAATTTCCGCAGCAAAGGCAAAAAGCCTTGCGGCGGGAGTTTTTCTCGGAGGAGTGCTGGAATGTCCGCCCCGTCCGGAAGCGCTTATTTTAAGATCCATATATCCCTTTTCGGTAACGCCCACCACCGCATAGGGTCTATCCATTCCCGAGACGGCTTTATCCATAACGGCTCCGCCCTCATCCAGAACGATGGCAAAGCGGATTCCTCTCTCCCGGAACCACTCCACGGCCTTGGAAGCTCCCTCGCCGCTGGACTCCTCATTGATGGAGTATTCCAGATAGACATCGCATTCGGGGACAAAGCCCTCGGCAAGAAGACGCTCGATGGCCTCCAGCTCAACAAGCATGGTGCCCTTGCAGTCCACAGCCCCACGTCCGTAAAGGCAGCCGTCTTCCTTCACCTCGCCGCTGAAAGCGCCGGTGCTCCAGCCCTCATCGGAGGCGGGAACAACATCCTGATGACCCATAAGCAGGATGGGCTTTTTGCTGCTGTCCTTGCCCTTCCAGCGATAGATGAGGTTGCCGCTGAGAACGGTTTTTTCAAGATGGGCATGGAGGAGGGGGAAAAGGCGCTCCATCTCCTCCTGGAGACGGTAGAAATCGCTAAGGTCCTCGTCCTCATTTTTGGAAACGGTAGGCACACGTACCATCGCCCCCAGCTTCTCCGCGCAGGCGCTCTCCAGTTCCCTATTGGGAACATAGGCCCGCTCGGGGCGGGGCGGAGCCTTCAGCGCGGCAGTGCGGATAAGCACGGTGGCGGCAAGAAGCACTATAATCGCAAGTATAATGTAGACAATTATCATCAAATCATCTCCTTATATTCGGTGGTATCAGTATAGCACAGCAGTTTTCAATCTGTCAAAAATTGCGAAAAACTATGGAAATATGCCCCAAGCCGTGGTAGAATATGCCCTCGGATAAGACTAAATCACAAAGGAGATTTTTCCCTTGGGAAAGATAAAAAAATTTATTAAAAAAGAGTCGGTGTTTTGCATCTCCGCCCTTGCGGCGGCGGCAAGCTGCTTTGCCGTAAAGCCCGACGCTCTCTATCTTGAATATATCGACCTTCGCACCATCGTTCTGCTCTACTGCCTTATGGGGGCAGTGGCAGGCTTCGGCAGGGCGGGCACCTTTGCCTATCTGGCTCACAAGCTCTGCATCCGCTCCCGCAGCAGCAGAGCTTTGGTCTTCGTCCTTGTGGGTCTTTGCTTCTTTTCCAGCATGCTGATAACAAACGATGTTGCCCTCTTGACCTTCGTCCCCTTTGCCATAGCCGTTTTGGGTACGGTGGGAAAAATCCGGCTCATCCTCCCGGTGGTGGTGCTCCAGACCCTGGCCGCCAATCTGGGCAGTATGCTGACTCCCCCGGGCAACCCCCAGAATATCCACCTTTTTTCCCATTACTCCATGAGTATGGGAGAGTTTTTGTCTGCCACCGCTCCGATATGCCTCATCAGCGGCGTGATAATCGCGCTGATGTGCCTTGTTCTCAAAAGCGAAAAGGTCGAGGTGGATATCGGCGAAACCCCCATTTTGCGCCCGAAGGGACTTATCTTCAGCGCGGTTTTGTTCCTTTTGAGCATGTTTGTTGTCTTCCGGCTTATTGAATGGTTCGTTCTCCTCCCCGTCTTTATTGTCCTTTGCCTTATCTTTGACCGCCGCTTGCTCATAAAAGCGGACTTTATGCTCTTGCTCACCTTCTGCTGCTTTTTCATCTTTGTGGGCAACATTGGCCGCATCGAAAGCGTCCGCACTTTTCTTTCCCAGATTATCGCAGGCAGAGAGATGATACTCAGCGCTCTGCTCAGCCAGATAATCAGTAACGTTCCCGCGGCGGTGCTTCTCTCCGGCTTCACCGAAAACGGACGGGAAATACTCATCGGCGTGAATGTCGGCGGTCTCGGAACTCCCATCGCAAGTCTCGCAAGCCTCATCTCCATGAAAATCTATGCTTCCGGCGGCAAGGGCAGCAACGGAAAATTTCTCAAGCTCTTCCTCCCCCTGAACTTTGCTCTGTTGGCACTGATGCTCCTTATCGCAAAGCTTATATATTGAAAGAAGGCGATGCCTTAGCATCGCCTTCTTATTTTTTTCGCCGTCGGAGACAATTCAACCTCTCCGTCGCGGCTATGCCGCGCCACCTCCCCTAGTAGGGAAGGCTTTGGCGGCGAGATGTGGGCATCCCGCCCTACAAATAGGTGCGGTTTTCGTAGGGGACGGCGTCCTCGATGTCCCGCGGGCGATTCATGAATCTCCCCTACGAGAAGCCTTTTGTAGGGAACGGTCTTGACCGTTCCGCAAAAACACCTCATCCGTCATTTGCTACGGGAATTATATAGTTATCGCACCAAATAGCTTCCCTCC
>JAZNZR010000017.1:0-20447 GCA_045595025.1 Oscillospiraceae bacterium
ACCGCTTGGCCTCCGACTTAGTTTTCTTATCTGCAATTATCAATCCTGAAAGAACTGGGCGTGGATGGCGCTTACGGCGGCATCCGCCTCATCCTCGGCTATTACAACGCTGAGCTTGATCTCACTGGAGGAGATCATCTGTATGTTGATTCGCTTGCCATGCAGAGCTTCGAACATGCGCACGGCAACGCCGGAGTTATTCATCATACCTGCGCCCACGATGCTGACCTTTGCAACATTTTCATCAATGTTCACATGGTCAAAGCCAATGGCTTCGGCACGCTCTTCCAGAATCTCTTTTGTCTTGGCAACATCACCGAGAGCAACGGTGAAGGAAATATCGTTGGTTCCGTCAAGGCCGGCAGACTGGAGAATAATATCCACATTTATTTTGTTCTTACTGAGAGCAGAGAACACCTTGAAGGCCACGCCGGGCTCATCGGGCACTCCAACAACAGTAACGCGGGCGATTTTTGCATCCTTTGCAATGCCGCTGATTATCATCTGTTCCACTTTCTTTACGACCTCCTTGACTTTTGTACCGGGTTTTCTCACATAACTGGAGAGAACCTCCAGATCAACATTATATCTCTTTGCCATTTCCACACTGCGGTTATGGAGCACCTGACTTCCCAGAGAGGCAAGCTCCAGCATCTCATCATAGGTTATGGCATCCAGCTTTCTGGCATCGGGGACCTTTCTGGGGTCAGCGGTGTAAACGCCTTCAACATCAGTATAAATCTGGCATTTATCCGCATGGAGCGTTGCAGCAATGGCAACAGCGGTGGTATCGCTGCCGCCGCGTCCGAGGGTGGTTACATCGTCATACTTATTCACGCCCTGGAAGCCCGCCACCAGAACAACGCGGTTTTTATCCAGCTCACGGCGCATACGCTCGGTGGAGATTTTCTTTATTCTTGCGCCGCCGTAGGTGGAGTTGGTGTTCATTCCTATCTGCCAGCCCGCAAGGCTAACAGCGGGAATTCTCATCTTTTCGAGCTGCATAGCCATCAGCGCCACGCTGATCTGCTCTCCCACGCTGAGCAGCATATCCATCTCTCTCTTGGAGGGATCGGGATTGATCTCATGAGCCTTATCTATAAGGTCATCGGTGGTGTCGCCCTGGGCGGACAGCACAACAACAACTTCATTTCCCGCATTGTAGGTATCGGCAATGATTCCCGCAACGCGCTCTATTTTTGCGGCATCCGCAACGGAGGAACCGCCGAATTTTTGAACAATAAGCATCTTTATTCTTCTCCTTATGGAATGGGAATCTATCCCTACCACATAATACTCACGGCAGGGGTGTCTTGTCAATCCAGAACCCGGAAGGAGGAAAGAATGTTTTCCTCTCCGAAGGCTGAGCGCATTTTATAGGCGTTCATAGGCTCGGTTATTACCGCCTTTTCACCCTCAATGCTCTGCTGAGCCTCGGCGGCCTCGCCCTTGAAGCGCACATACCAGCGGCTTACAAACTCGTCGCTGTCCGTCTGCAGCTCCCTGCGCTCCTCGCCCCAGTCAATATAGAGGCAGCCCTCGCTGTGGCGCACGCAGTCAATAATATCCCCCACCATTGCGCTGGCAGTGGGATAGCGTCCCGCTCCCGCGCCGTAGAAAAGACATTCGCCAACACTGTCGCCGCGGACAACAACAGCATTCATAACTCCGTTAACACTGGCAAGGAGAGCATTTTTAGGCACAAAATGGGGGGCAACGAAGGTTGTCACCATGCCATTTTCGTCTCTGACAGTGCGTCCCAGCAGCTTTATGGAACAGCCGAAGGCCTCCGCGAAGGCGCTGTCTATGCCGCTTACACAGGTGATGCCCTGAGTTTTCACTGCTGCGGGAGGAATGTTATGGCCGAAGCTCAAATCAGCAAGAATGCATATCTTGCGGCAGGCATCAATGCCCTCAACATCGGCGGTGGGATCAGCCTCCGCATAGCCCAGACGCTGGGCATCCGCCAAAGCCTCATCAAAGCTCTGGCCGCATTGAGCCATCTGGGTGAGAATATAATTTGTTGTGCCGTTGATTATTCCAAAGACCTCATTGATACGGTTGCCCGCGAGGCAGTTGGTGAGGGGACGGAGAATGGGTATTCCGCCGCCTACGCTGGCCTCAAAAACGAAGCTGACGCCTTTTTCCCTCGCGATGGCCAAAAGCTCAAGACCTTTTTCCGCCACAAGATGCTTGTTGCAGGTGACAACGCTTTTGCCCGCAAGGAGACAGCTTTTTATAAACTCATAGGCAATGCCGATGCCGCCAATGCACTCGGCAACTATGTCTACTTCCTTGTCCGAAAGAATGATGTTTATATCATCAATGACCTTGTCCGCAAAGCTTTCGCCGGAGCAATCGCGCTTTTCAAGAACATATTTAAGCTCGATCTCCTCGCCCAGCTTCTTTGCAATCTCGTCTTTTTTCTCCGTGATTATTTCAACTATGCCGGTACCAACGATACCGCAGCCCATAACAGCAAGCTTTTTCATATCTCTTTCTCCTTTTAAATATCAACCCGCCAGAATTTCCAGACGCATAACCGCGCTCAGCGCCTCAACATGAGCTTTAAGCTCCTCCAGAGTAATGCTCATGGCATCGGCCATAATGCTCAAAGTCAGCATCGCCGCTCCGTTTGCGGAAATAGATTGGTTAATTGTGAGAATATTTACATGGTTGTCGGCAAAAATAGCTAGGACAGAAGAGAGGGCGCCGGGACGGTCATGTATAAGCAGACTGAGAGTCAGCACCTGGTCTCTCTTTATGTCCCTGAAGGGTGTGATCGCGTCCTTATATTTATAAAAGGCGCTGCGGCTTATATCCGCCTTCACAACAGCCTCCGCAACAGTGCTGCAAACTCCCGTCTCAAGATATTCCTTCGCGCGGCATACCTTTATATAAACCTCGGGAAGCATGCTGCCTTCCACAATGTAGAGCTTTGATCTCTCTTTAGACATATGTTCGTGTCCTCCCATCAAAGGCATTTGTCCTTGTGGGGTATATAGTAGCATATAATTCCCCCCATAGCAAGGGGTAATTTCATCAAATTATCAGGGGAGCTGATGGTTTGCACAGTAAAACTTCCACAATTATAAATAAGCTGCTGCTCTCAGCCCTTTCCCTTGCTGGCATTTGGCTTGCGCTGCGCTTTCTTTTCCCCCTCGCCGCTCCCATGCTGCTGGCCTTTGCCGCGGCAGTGGCCATAGAGCCGGCGGTTAAATTTCTCTGCCGCAGACGCTTTCCCCGCTCCGCCGCTTCCGGGCTTTGCGTTATAGCCTTCCCTTCCCTTGCGGGAATACTTCTATGGCTCCTGCTTTCCCGTGTTTTCTCTGAGATTCAGCATCTGAGCCGGCGGCTTCCCGAGTTTCTGGATGCCGCATCGGACTTCATGAGCTACTGGCAGGAGCGGCTGGGCTCTCTTTCCCTCCGTCTTCCGCCGGTTTTCACTCAGGTGCTCAACTCCACTCTCGCAGGTGCCAGAGACTATCTTTTCTCACTGCCGGGAACCATATCGGGAAAGGTCATCGCCCGCCTCACTGCCATTGCGGCCAATACGCCCATGTGGCTGCTTTTTGCCGTTACATGGATAATGGGTCTTTACTTCATCTCGGCAGCATACCCTTCCATTTTGCGCTTTCTCCGCTTTCAGCTCTCCCACCGAAGTTTTGAGCGGCTGCGGCGGATAAAAAGTGCTCTCGGAGAGAGTCTCGGGAAATATCTTAAAGCCCAGCTTATAATGAGCGCCATCACCTTTGGAGAAATGCTCCTTGTTTTTGCCCTGCTGCGGGTTGATTACGCTCTTGTTCTGGCGATAGCCGTCGCGATAATCGACGCTCTACCTATTTTCGGCACCGGCACCGTGCTTCTCCCATGGGCAGTCTGGGAATTTATCGCGGGAGACCCATCCCGGGGGCTGGGGCTTGCCATAAGCTACGGTGCCGTCACCATTTTGCGCAACTGCATACAGGCTAAGCTTCTTGGGGACCAGCTTGGGCTGCACCCCGCCGTCACGCTATTGGCAATTTATGCCGGAGCCAAGGCCATGGGCGTGGCGGGTATGATAATCTTCCCCATTGCCGCAATCAGTATTAAAAAGCTTAATGACAGCGGCCTTATTCACATCTGGAAAAGAGAGGATACAAATGACAGGAATAATATTCAGTATAATAGCGGGAATGGCTATGAGCATTCAGGGGGTCATGAATACCCGTCTGGGTGAGCATATCGGCCTTATGGAGTCCAACGCCTTCGTTCAGTGCACCGCCGCGGCACTGAGCATTGCCGCCCTTGCTTTTTACCGCACGGGCTCCTTCTCGGAAATTGGCGCCGCGCCCAAATTCTATCTCCTTGGCGGTCTTTTCGGTCTTATCATAACGCTGACAGTTATGCTGGGCATAAAAAATCTCTCCCCCACCGTGAGCATTTCCATAATTTTGATTTCCCAGCTCCTTGTGGCCGCAATAATTGACTATTTCGGTCTTATGGGCAGCGAGAAGATGCCCTTTGGCTGGACAAAATTTCTGGGTCTCGGCCTTATGATAGGCGGCGTTGTGCTCTTCAAGCTGCAGAAATAAAAATGGGGTGGGCAAAAGCCCACCCCATTTTTATTTATCACTCGCCCTGTTCGGCGATTTTCTTTTTCCAGCACTTGTGGCACATGGCAATATAACTGTCATTGCCGCCGATAAGGATCTGGCTGCCCTTGGTTACGACCTTGCCCTCACCGTCTATTCTGGCGTTGACGGTTGCTTTGTGGCCGCAGCGGCAGACAGTCTTTATCTCGGTTATGGAGTCGGCAAGCTCCATAAGTCTGCGTGCGCCGGGGAAGAAGTTGGTAAGGAAGTCGGTTCTCAGGCCGAAGCAGAGCACGGGAACATTTTCCTCATCAACGATATCGCGGAGCTGGTCGATCTGCTCCGGAGAGAGGAACTGGGCCTCATCGGCAATAATAACATCGAACTTGCCTGCCTTATGATACTCCTCAATCACATTCTGATTGGGTGTTATCACCTGTGCATGACGCATAAGACCTATGCGGCTTTTGATTATGTCCGCTCCGTCACGGTCATCGGTGCTGGGCTTTATAAGCCAGACCTTCATTCCCAGCTCCTCATAGTTAAACTGGGTGATAAGAGCCTGAGCGGATTTGCTGGAGCCCATCGCTCCATATTTGAAATAGAGTTTTGCCATATTTCTTACTCCTTTCCGAGATACGCTCTTATGCGCTCCATTACCATGCTGAGGGCAACGGCATTGCGTCCGCCCTCGGGGATGATAACATCGGCGCAGCGCTTGCTGGGCTCAACAAACTGTTCATGCATGGGCTTGACGGTGTTCAGATACTGGTTGACGACGCTCTCAAGGCTCCTGCCTCTGTCCCGGACATCCCGGACGATGCGGCGGAGGATGCGCACATCCGCATCCGTATCCACAAAGAGCTTTATGTCCATCTCATCCCGAAGCTCCTTATCCGCGAAGATAAGTATGCCCTCCACTATAAGCACCCGGGCGGGGCATATCTCAACGGTTTTATCCGAGCGGTTATGGACGGTGTAGTCATAAACGGGACAGAGCACGCTCATTCCCTCTTTAAGCGCCTTGATGTGCTCAATCATAAGAGCGGTATCAAAGGCATCGGGATGGTCATAATTGAGCTTGCAGCGCTGGGAATAGGGCATCTCATCGTGGGCTTTATAGTAGTTATCGTGATAAATAACGGAAACATCTCCGCCGAATTCCTTCACTATGCGTCTGGTGATGGTGGTTTTGCCGCTGCCGGTACCTCCGGCAATGCCAATGGTCAAAACTTCCATGTCAGCCTCCTTCAGCCTTCGGGCTTCACTGTTTTTCATCATATTATCACATAATAGTCCTGTATGCAAATTGACTTTTAAGAAAAATATAATATAATTCTTACAGGCAGACAAAGCCGTTTATCAAATCATTCAGGAGGAACTTCTATGTCCATTCCCACCCCCCATATAACCGCCAAGGCCGGCGAGATCGCCAAAACCGTTCTTATGCCCGGTGATCCTCTCCGCAGCAAATTTATTGCGGAAACCTTCCTTGAAAACCCCGTTCTTGTGAACAACACCCGCGGAGTTCAGGGCTACACCGGCACCTGGGAGGGTGTTCCCGTAACCGTTATGGCCTCCGGCATGGGCATTCCCTCCATCGGCATATACTCCTGGGAGCTTTACACCGAGTACGGTGTTGAAAACATCATTCGCGTTGGCTCCGCAGGTGCCCTTAAGGATGAGCTTCAGCTTATGGATATTGTCATCGGTCAGGGTGCCTGCACCGACTCCAACTTTGCTCACCAGTTCGGTCTCTGGGGCACCTTCGCTCCCATCGCAGACTATACTCTGATGCGGGCAGCCATCGATGTTATGGAAGAAAAGGGTCTCACCCCCAAAGTGGGCAACCTTCTCTCCTCCGATAACTTCTATTCCGACGGCAGCGACAGTGCCGACCGCTGGAAGAAGATGGGCGTTATGGCCATCGAGATGGAAGCTGCAGGTCTTTATATGAACGCCGCCCGTCTTGGTAAGCGCGCCCTGGCTATCTGCACCATTTCCGACCATATCTACCGCCCCGAAATTCTCCCCGCTGAGGCCCGTCAGACCGCTTTCACCCAGATGATGGAGGTTGCTTTGGATACCGCCGTAAAGATGGCTGCAAAATAAGTGTTTACATAAGAATTTTCTCTTATGTGACCGCCATTTCTTTCGGTTTAAAGCTTGATTTAGTCCTTGGAATGGTGATATAATACCCGCGTGTTTAATGCAGACCCGTTAAAGTGTTAGCAAAAAAACCAAATATAAATCAAAGGAGAAAAAAACATGAAAAAGTTCATCGCACTGTTTCTTGCACTCGTGATGGTCTTCGCACTGTGCGCTTGCGGCTCCCAGCCCGCTGCTCCCGCAGCTCCCGCTGAGCCCGCTGCTCCTGCTGAGCCCGCAGCTCCCGCTGAGCCTGCAGCTCCCGCTGAGCCCGCAGAGCCCGCAGAGCCCACCGTCATCACCAACCCCGACGAGATCCCCGACGATATGACTGCCGAAGACGGCAAGTATCAGGTCGCCTTCATCACTGACGTTGGTCAGCTGAAGGACAAGAGCTTCAACCAGGGCACCTATGACGGCGTTAAGCTCTTCGCTGCTAACAACAACCTCGCTTACAAGTACTATCAGCCCGCAAACGGCGACGCCGCTACCGACGACGACCGTTACGATGCTATGAAGGCTGCTTGCGAAAACGGCGCTCAGGTCGTTGTCGCTGCCGGCTTCATGCAGGCTACCGCTCTTCAGAAGGCTGCTGAAGAGTTCACCGATGTTATGTTCATCTTCATCGATGGTTGGGATCTCGGTCTCGCCAACGTTGCCGGCATCTACTTCGCAGAAGAGCAGCCCGGCTACCTGGCCGGTTATGCAGCTGTTAAGGACGGCTACACCAAGCTCGGCTTCTGCGGCGGCGGCGGCACTAACCCCGCTTGCATCCGTTACGGCTGGGGCTTCGTTCAGGGCGCTGATGCAGCTGCCAAGGAACTGGACGTAAATGTTGAAATCAACTACTCTTGGGAATACGGCGCATCCTTCTCCGCTTCTCCCGAGCTCCAGACCATGGCTGCCGGCTGGTATGCAAACGGCACCGAGGTCATCTTCGCCTGCGGCGGCTCTATGTTCCAGTCCATCGTTGCAGCAGCTGCTGCTAACGACGGCGCTGTTATCGGCGTTGACGTCGACCAGAGCTTTGAGTCCGACACCGTTATCACCTCTGCCATGAAGGGCCTTGCAGCTTCCGTTCAGTGGGCTTGCGCAAAGGTCTATGACGGCACTTGGGCTGAAATCGGCGGCAATGGCACCGGCACCTCCCTCGGCGCAAAAGACGGCGCTGTAGGTCTGCCCACCGCTACCTGGTCCCTCGAGGGCTGGACTGTTGAAGCTTACGAAGCAATGCTGGCCGATATGGCTTCCGGCGCTCTCGTTGTTGACAACAACTCCGAGATGGCTGCTCCCGCAAGCACCGACAACACCACTGTTAACATCATCGGTGGCTAAGCTTTAAAGCTGACTCATCAACAAAAAAGGAAGTCCTTCGGGGCTTCCTTTTTTCGTTATTTATAACATAAATTTTCTGCGGTTTTTTCCATCCGAACACCAAGGCTTTTCTTGCTTTTTTTATCGTCGGATATTATAATAAAATGGTATTATGACCTGATTATGGTCCAAAAGAAAAAGAGGAAAGTGGGTGGCTTGTATGGAAGGCTCTCCTTATGTAATAGAGATGCTTAACATCACCAAGGAATTCCCCGGAATCAGAGCTAATGACGATATAACTCTGCAGCTCAAGAAAGGCGAAATCCACGCCCTGTTGGGCGAAAACGGCGCCGGCAAATCCACTCTTATGAGTGTTCTGTTCGGACTCTATCAGCCCGAAAAGGGCGAGATCCGCAAAAACGGCGAAGTTGTTAAAATCAACAACCCCAATGATGCGACCGCGTTGGGAATAGGAATGGTTCATCAGCATTTCAAGCTGGTTGACGTTTTCACCGTAATGGACAATATTGTCCTTGGTGCCGAAACCACCAAGATGGGCTTCCTGCAGAAGAAGGCAGCCCGCAAAAAGGTTGAGGAGATAAGCAAGAAATACGGCCTTTCCGTTGACCTTGATGCCAAGATAGAGAACATCACCGTTGGTATGCAGCAGCGCGTTGAAATTTTGAAAATGCTCTACCGCGACAACGATATCCTCATTTTTGACGAGCCCACCGCAGTTCTCACTCCTCAGGAAATTGATGAGCTTATGGCCACTATGAAAGGCTTTGCCGCTGAAGGCAAGAGCATCCTCTTCATCACCCACAAGCTCAATGAAATTATGGCTGTTTCCGACCGTGTTACCGTTCTCCGCAAGGGTAAGTATGTCGGCACCGTTGAGACCAAAAACACCAACAAGCAGGAGCTCAGCAATATGATGGTCGGCCGTCCCGTCCAGCTTGAAGTCAGCAAGACTCCCGCAAATCCCGGAGAAACAATTTTGTCCGTTGAGGGTCTTTGCGTCCCCTCCACTCTTCACAAGAGAAACGCTGTAAACAATGTTTCCTTTTCCGTACGCTCCGGCGAGATAGTCTGCATTGCAGGTATCGACGGCAACGGACAAACCGAACTTGTCTACGGTCTTACCGGTCTTGAAAAGAGCAATGGTGGAAAGGTCACTCTCTGCGGCAAGGACATCTCCAAGGCAAGCATCAAAAACCGCGGAGCCAACATGAGCCACATTCCCGAGGACAGACATAAGCACGGTCTTGTTCTGGACTTTACTCTCGAGCAGAATATGGTTCTCCAGCGCTATAACGAGCCTCAGTTCCAGAAACTGGGCTTCATTAAAAATGATGCTGTTCGCGAATACTCCGATGCTCTCATCGAGCAGTATGATGTACGTTCCGGTCAGGGCAGTGTCACCGTTGCCCGCAGTATGTCCGGAGGCAACCAGCAGAAGGCTATCATTGCCCGTGAGGTTGACAGAGACAAGTCACTCATCGTTGCTGTTCAGCCCACCCGCGGTTTGGACGTTGGCGCCATTGAGTATATCCACGGTCAGCTTGTTGCCGAACGCGACAGAGGCAAGGCCATTTTGCTGGTCAGCCTTGAGCTTGAAGAGGTTATGAGTCTTTCCGACCGCATACTTGTTATGTACGAAGGCGAAATCGTCGGCGAGCTTGACCCCAAGCAGACCACCGTATCTGAGCTTGGTCTTTATATGGCCGGCGCCAAGCGCGAAAATGTTGGAGGTGAGGCAAAATGAAAGAGAAATTAGTCAACCTCTATAATAAGGATGGCACCAAAAAGATTCTTGCCTCCCTTATGAGTATCATCATCGGCCTTCTTGTCGGCGGCATTGCCGTTGTTATCGTTGGCCTGTTTAACGAACGCATCTCTCTCGCCGGCGCATGGGAAGGCTTCCGACTCATATTTGCAGGTATACTCTCCACCGGACGCGACAGCGCAGGTGCCCTCAGCTGGGGCTTTAACAGCGCCAACGTGGGTAATATGCTCTTCCGTGCAACTCCTTTGATCCTTACCGGTCTTTCCGTTGCGGTTGCATTTAAAACCGGTCTTTTCAATATCGGTGCTCCCGGCCAGTACCTGATGGGTACCGCCGCCACCTTGTTTGTTGCTCTCTCTATTCCCGACGGTGCAATTCCCGATGCTCTTGTCTGGGTTCTGGCTTTCATTTCCGGCTGCCTCGCAGGCGCTCTTTGGGGTGCTATCCCCGGCATCGTTAAGGCCTTCCTCAATATTAACGAGGTTCTGGCCTGTATTATGACCAACTGGATAGCTGCAAACCTTGTAACCTGGCTTTTTGACAAGTCCAACTTGAAGAATATCGTTGAAGGCACCAAGACCGCCTACATCTACAAAACCACCTACGGTCTCGTAGACGGTGCTTATGTGGATGGCTTTGGAGTTGCCACTCCAAAGCTGGGGCTCGACAAGATCTTTGTTGGCAGCCAGATCAATGCAGGTATTCTCGTTGCCATCGTTATCGCCATCGCAATGTACATCCTGATGAATAAGACCACTCTGGGCTACGAGCTTAAAGCCTGCGGTGCCAACCGCCACAGCGCCCGCTATGCCGGTATTAAGGATAAGCGCAATATCGTTCTCTCCATGGCCATCGCCGGTGCTCTCGCAGCCGCAGGTGCCAGCCTCTACTGGCTCAGCGGCAACACCGAGTTCTTCTGGACCACCTATCAGTCTCTCCCCGATGAAGGCTTCAACGGCATCCCCGTTGCACTTCTGGCCCTGAACAATCCCATCGCCGTTGTATTCTCCGGTATATTCATGGCTATGCTGGATATTGTTGGTCTCCAGCTCACCAAGCTCACCGCATATAACGAATACATCACCGATGTTATCATCGCCGTTATTGTTTATCTTTCCGCATTCTCCCTTGTTATCCGTATGTGGCTCAGCGGCCGCAAAAAAGACAAAGTAGGCGCGGTAAACGCCAATGCCGAGCCCTCGCCCGATGCTGAAAATGAAAACAGCGGCGAAGAAGTCTCTTCCGAGGAAACACCCACGGTTTCGGAAGAGGAAGCCGAGAAAGGAGGCGACGAGATATGACATTCCTTATTCAGCAGACTCTTATCTATGCCGTTCCCCTTATGATCGTCGCTCTCGCCGGTGTTTTTGCCGAACGAAGCGGTATCATCAACCTGGCTCTTGAAGGTATCATGATCTTCGGCGCCTTTATCGGAGTTCTGTTTGTCCGTGTTATGCAGCAGGCCGAGGTTTTTCAGGCAGCTTATGATGCGAAAAACTGGATAGCCCTTCAGGGCTTTGAGCTTCTGGCCATGTTGGTTGCCGCTATATTCGGCGCAATTTTCTCCCTGCTTCTCAGCTTTGCATCCATCAATCTCCGTGCTGATCAGACAATCGGCGGAACCGCGCTGAATCTTCTGGCTCCCGCTCTGGTTCTGTTCCTCGTTCGCATCATTGCCAACCAGAATACCCTCCAGATGTTCTCCGGCGACTCCGCAAGCTGGTTCATGCTCAAGCGTTCCACCTTCGGAATTGACCGCCGCGCCGAGGTTGACTTCTTCACCGACACCTTCCTGCTGAAGGTTTATATCGCAACCTATGTATGTATCATTCTCTTCGTGATACTCAGCATTATTCTTTACAAGACCAAGTTCGGTCTTCGTCTCCGCGCCTGCGGTGAAAACCCTCAGGCTGCCGACTCTCTGGGCATCAATGTTTACAGAATGCGCTACGCAGGTACCACCATTTCCGGTGCTCTTGCCGGTATGGGCGGCTTCGTCTATGCTCTCACCACCACCAACTGCTCCGCAGACGGCAGCGTTGCAGGCTTCGGCTTCCTCGCTCTGGCAGTTATGATTTTCGGTAACTGGAAGCCCGGCAACATTGCCTGGTCCGCTCTTCTCTTCGGTCTCTTCAAGTGCATCGCTGCAGCTTACTCCAGCATCGACATCAATGGCGATGGCCGCTTCCTTCTGGCGGAGCTGGGAATTTCCTCCCATCTCTACCGTATGCTGCCCTACCTTATCACTCTCATCGTTCTGGCCTTCACATCCAAGAGCTCCCGCGCTCCCAAGGCAGAAGGTATTCCCTACGACAAGGGCAGTCGATAAAAATCAAACAAAAAGAGCTTTCGGGAGACCGAAAGCTCTTTTTTTCCGCATTTTCCCAAATTATATTGTTGACTTTGACTTTTCTTGCTGATATCATAACATTAGTTATACGACTGACGGATTCAGTGGAATTGACCACGGGGAGTATAGCAGCAGAGCCGACCGTCTGGGCACAAAAAGTCCGGATGTGCGGCATTTTTTATTATTATGCGCTGCCGCGCCGGGCAATCGGAAAGGAACGCAACTATGGAAACAATCAAAGCATCCCCCTCCAATCGCCGCGAAAACAAGTGGCTTTGCGGCGCCATCCCCGCACTGCTCATCCACTGCAGCATCGGCACCGTCTACTGCTGGTCCATTTTCAGTCAGGAAATTGCCGACTACATAGGCTTTTCCAAGGCTGCCACAGAATGGGCTTTCAGCATCGCCATCTTCTTTCTTGGTATGTCTGCCGCATTTCTGGGCAACATCGTTGAGCGTGATATACGCAAATCCTCCCTCATCTCCACCATCACCTTCGCCATCGGAATGGCCGGCACCGGTTTCTTTATTTACTACGGCGGCCTGCATAAGGGCAGCATAGTGGCGCTTGTAGGTATGTATGTTTGCTACGGATTTATTATGGGCATCGGTCTGGGCACAGGATACCTCTCTCCCGTTAAAACTCTGATGCTGTGGTTCAACAAGCAGAAGGGTCTTGCCACGGGTCTTGCCGTTGCCGGTTTTGGAGCAGCAAAGGCTATTGCCAGCCCCATTATGCAGTCACTGCTGGATAGCCTTGGCGATGGCGGCATCTATAAGATGTTTTTCATTCTTGCTGCGGCATACTTTGTAATGATGTTCATAGGTCATCGGTTGCTGAAAAAGCCTGCCGGCTGGCACGAGCCCCAGAAGAAAGAAAGAGGGCAGGGCATTCTCTCCGTTATCAAAACAAGACCCATCCGCAACTATATCGGCATCTGGCTCATGTTCTACATCAACATCACCTGCGGCCTTGCCCTGCTTTCTCAGGAAAAGGCTATCGTCAAATGCATCGGCATGGCATCTGCCGCGGCTTTGGTTTCTACCCTGTCTGCTGTTTTCAACGCGGGAGGCCGCCTTTTCTTCTCCGCCATCGGTGACCACACAAAAGACCGCAACACCATTTATAAGCTGATATTTGCCCTCTCCATTGCATTCAATGTGGTGGTGCTTGTCACCGGCGGCATTGGAAACGGCGCTGAAAGCAAAATATCCGCAATCCTCGTTCTCATTCTCATAATGATTGTCAACGCCGGTTACGGCGGCGGTTTTTCCAATGTTGCCCCCCTGCTTTCCGACCATTACGGAATGGGCAGCATCAGCACTCTCCACGGCATTACTCTTTCCGCATGGGCCTTCGCCGGACTCAGCGGAAATCAGCTTGCCACCTGGATCGTCAACCATTTCGGTCAGATGATTGAAATCGGCGGCAACATGGTAAATCCCACCGGTTATCAGATAGTGCTCTATGTGACCGCCGCACTCTATCTCCTTGCGCTGCTGCTGAGCATTATACTTGTGCGTCCCGCAAAAAACGAAAACTGAGATTTTTAATTAAAAAAGCAGGCACCCGGCATTAAACCGGGTGCCTGTTCTTTTTGTGGATCTGCCTCAGGTTTTGGCAGGTCTTAATTGTTTATCAGTCCAGCTTGAAGGGCTTTTTAGCCTCATAGCTGGTGTGGAGCAGCTCGTGAGCCAGGTGGCTGTTGGGCTCGCCAAGGAACTTTTCATAGAGCTCCTTGATCTGGCTGTTGTTATGGCTCTGGCGGAGAGTGTTGCGCTCGTCCTCGCTGTAAAGTGCAGCTGCGCGCTTTGCTCTGTAAGTATCCATAATGTCAGCTTCTTCATCGGGGAGGAAGCAGTGGCGGACGATAGGCATACCGCCGCCGTTGATGCACCCGCCGGGGCAGCCCATTATCTCGATGAAGTGATACTTGCTCTTGCCTTCGCGGATATCATCCAGCAGAACCTTGGCGTTCTTCATACCGCTGGCAACGGCGATGTTGATTTCCATACCGCCCAGAGTCATGCTTGCTTCCTTAATGCCGTCGAAGCCGCGGACAGCCTCAAACTTGATAGCCTCATGCTCCTTGCCTTCCAGGACAAAGTAAGCAGTGCGGAGAGCAGCTTCCATAACGCCGCCGGTTACGCCGAAGATAACGGCTGCGCCGGAATATTCGCCCAGAAGATCCTGGTCGAACTCCTCGTCGGGGAGACGGTTGAAGCGGATACCTGCGCGCTTTATCATATCGCCCAGTTCGCGGACGGTGAGAACAGCGTCAACATCCTTGATGCCGTCATGCTGGAGCTGCTTGCGCTCCTTCTCGTCCTTCTTGGCGGTGCAGGGCATAATGGAGACAACGAAAATATCCTTGGGGTCAATGCCCTTTTCCTTGGCATAGTAGCTCTTGATGATGGCGCCCTGCATCTCGTGAGGAGACTTGCAGGAGGAGATATGTCCCAGAAGGTCACCGTAATAAGTCTCGGCATAGTTGATCCAGCCGGGAGAGCAGGAGGTGATCATAGGAAGAATTCCGCCATTCTTGACGCGTCCGAGAAGCTCGGTTGCCTCTTCCATAATGGTCAGGTCAGCAGCAAAGTTGGTGTCATAAACCTTTGCAAAACCGAGGCGTCGGAGAGCAGCCACCATCTTGCCGGTTACGGGAGTGCCGATGGGCATGCCGAACTCCTCACCGAGGCCTGCGCGGACTGCGGGAGCGGTCTGAACAACAACATGCTTGCCCTGAGCAAAGGCCATACCAACAGCATCGATATCGGTCTTGGCCATCAGAGCGCCGGTGGGGCAGACGCTGACGCACTGGCCGCACATAATGCAGGGGCTCTTATCCAGAGTGATTCCGCCTGCGGGGCCCACAACGGTTTCAAAGCCGCGCTTCTGGAAGCCCAGAACACCGTTGCCGTGGGCATTCTTGCAGCGCTCAATGCAGCGGCCGCAGAGGATGCACTTGCTGGTATCCCGGACGATAGCGGGAGTTACATCGTCATACTGAGTTTCGGTCTTTTCGCCCTTAAACATTTCTTCACGGACGCGGGTCTGCTTTGCAACATGGAGCAGCTCGCACTTGCCGTTCTTGGCACAGGCCTGGCAGTTAACGGAGTGGTTGCTCAGCAGCAGCTCAACGCTTACGCGGCGGGCTTCAAGAGCCTTATGGGAGTTGATGAGAACTTCCATACCCTCATTTACGGGGTATACGCAGGAGGCAACGAGGCCTCTTGCGCCCTTAACCTCAACAAGGCAGACACGGCAGGAGCCCTGGCTGCACTCACCGTGGTTGAAGGTGCACAGAGAGGGAATCTCATAGCCGCACTGACGGGCAGCTTCCAGTATGGTCAGGCCTTCCTCAACCTGATAGTCTTTTCCTTCGATTTTGATGTTGACTTTACTCATTTCGATTCCCTCCTTTATTCCTTGATGATCGCATCGAACTTGCAGCTGGCTATGCACATGCCGCACTTGATGCACTTTGCGGGGTCAATGGTGAACACGGTCTTACCGGGAGTGCCGCTGATGGCCTCCACAGGGCAGACGCGGGAGCAAAGAGAGCATTTCTTGCACTTATCGGCAACGATCTTATAGCTGATGAGATCCTTGCAGATGCCGGCGGGGCAGGTCTTATCCTCAATGTGAGCAATATACTCATCCTTGAAGTGCTGAATGGTGGACATGATGGGGTTGGCAGCGGTCTGACCGAGAGCGCAGAGAGCGTTGGTCTGGCAAGCAGAGGAAATTGCTTCCAGCTCATCGAAGTCCTTCATAGTGCCGGTGCCGTTGGTGATGCGCTCAAGAATTTCAAGCATACGCTTGGTGCCTATGCGGCAGGGAGAGCACTTGCCGCAGCTTTCGTCGCAGATGAAGCCCATATAGAACTTTGCAACGTCAACCATGCAGTTATCTTCGTCCATAACAATGGCGCCGCCGGAGCCCATCATAGAGCCCGCTGCAACCATGTTGTCGAAGTCGATGGGGGTATCAAGGAACTCGGGAGTCAGGCAGCCGCCGGAGGGACCGCCGGTCTGAATGGCCTTGAACTCCTTGCCGTTCTGAACGCCGCCGCCGATTTCATAAATCAGCTCGCGGAGAGTTACGCCCATGGGGATTTCAACAAGACCTACATTGTTTACCTTGCCGCCAAGGCAGAACACCTTGGTGCCCTTGCTCTTCTCGGTGCCGTACTGAGTGAAGGCCTCGAGACCTTCGCGAAGAATATAGGGAACGGTGGCCAGAGTTTCAACGTTGTTAACTATGGTGGGCTCATTCCAAAGACCCTTCACAGCGGGGAAGGGAGGACGGGGTCTGGGCATACCGCGCTGACCCATAATGGAGTTGAGCAGAGCGGTCTCTTCACCGCAGACGAAAGCGCCTGCGCCAAGACGGACGTGAGCGTGGAATGAGAAACCGGTTCCCAGAATGTTGTCACCCAGAAGACCAAGCTCCTCGCACTTTTTGATGGTTTCGGTAATGCGGGAAACAGCAGTGGGATATTCGGCGCGGATATAGAAGTAGCCTTCGCTTGCGCCGATGGCATAGCCGGCAATAGCCATACCTTCGATAACTGCAAGGGGGTTATCCTCAAGGATGGAACGGTCCATAAATGCACCGGGGTCACCCTCGTCACCGTTGCAGACTACATATTTCTGGTCGGAAACGCTGTTATAGGCAAACTGCCACTTGCGTCCGGTGGGGAAGCCGCCGCCGCCGCGTCCGCGGAGTCCGGAATCCAGAATCAGCTTAATAACATCCTCTCTGGGCATGCTGAGGGCATTCATAAGACCCTGATAGCCGCCGCAGCCGAGAGCCTCTTCAATCTTGTTGGGATCAATAACGCCGCAGCCGTGGAGAGCGATGCGCTTCTGCTTGCGGTAGAAGCCGATCTCCTCCATCTTGGTGATCTTTTCGCCGGTCTGGGGATCTTCGTAGACAAGACGGTCAACAGTCTCGCCCAGGAGAAGATCCTTCATAACGATTTCCTGAATATCCTGGGGCTTAACAAGACGGTAGAGAACGTCCTCGGGGAAGATACGTACGAAGGGACCCTGAGAGCAAAGGCCGAAGCAGCCCACAACGCGAATCTCAACCTTATCCTCAAGATGGCATTCCTTTATGTACTCTTCAAACTTTTCTTTAATCTGCATAGTGCCGCCGGCAATGCAGCCGGTGCCGCCGCAGAGCATTATATAACGCTTTCCGTCGCAGCCGTTGAATTTGCTGTCAAGTTCGGCAGTATATTCAGCAATTTTTGCGCGGAGTTCATCGCAGCTTTTGAACATCAGTTGGCACCCTCCTTGTTCTTATACTCGGCAATAATACCAGCAATATCCTTAACATTTACGCGGGCATAGATCTTTCCGTTTATAGTTACTGCGGGAGCAGCGGCGCAGGCGCCAATGCAGCGCAGAGCATCAACGGTGAAAAGACCGTCATCGCTGGTCTGTCCGGGCTGAATGCCCAGCATCTCGCAAAACTGATCGCAAATCTGCTGCGCACCCTTGACGTAGCAGGCAGTACCGAGGCAAACGCCGATAACATACTTGCCCTTGGGCTCAAGGGAGAAAAAGGAATAAAAGGTTACAACACCGTAAATCTCCGCAACAGAGATGCCGGTGCGGGCGGAAACGATCTCCTGAACTTCCATGGGAACATAGCCGAATTCCTTCTGGATGTCACTAAGAATCATAATGAGAGGAGTGGTCTCTCCTTCGTAGCGGTCGCAGATTGCATGAACCTTTTTGACCGCAGCTTCCTGCAAGTGGGCCATATTGATCTTCCTCCTGGTATAAAAATACATATTTCCAACTTTTTTGGGTGCTTCATCCCGATATAAGTCCATATTTAGTATATATGACAATTTCTCCTGTGTAAATATGAAATTCTTTAGTTTATTTTTTAACTTTAACATATTTTGTAAAGTATTGTTAACCTTTTTGTTATGTCATTTGTGGAAATATAAAATCTGAGCTTCCGTGAACAACTCACAGAAGCTCAGGCCTTGTTTATCAAATTTTTTCAAATCTCTGCTGCTGTTTTAAGTCCGGGTATTTTTCCTTATCCACGGGGGAAAGGAACATTTCAAGCGGGCGGGCATAAAGCTTCCCCTCTCCATAAAGAGGTCTGTAAATCATAAGCTGCTCTCCGCTTTCGGTGTGCTCCGCCTGCCCCACTATCTCATAAAGATACATATTGGGCTCTTTTGCCAAGGTCTCTTCGCTGAGCATTTCGCGCTTGAAATGGCGGACTATATCTCCTTTTGCAAACATACTGCCTTCTCCTTCCTATTTCCGTGCATTTGTGATATAGTCATTTTGGAGGGATGCTCTTATGGAATACTACACCTATATACTCCGCTGCTCCGACGGAAGTTTATATACGGGAATAACAACGGACCTTGCAAGACGCTTTTCGGAGCACGCAGGGGGCACCGGCCGCGCAGGAGCAAAATATACCGCTGCAAAAAAACCAGTGGCCTACGAATGTGCCTTTGTCTGTCCGGATCGTTCCTCCGCTTCCCGCCTCGAAGCCGCCATAAAACGGCTCACCAGAGCCCAAAAGCTCCGCCTCATATCCGGCGAGAATTCGGAGCTTGCCGAGCTTTCTCTCGCCAGCCGCTTCCCGCTTCTAAAATACGAATAAAAAGCCTGTGCCGCTCATTGCTGAAAGCTGCACAGGCTTTTTCACTCTTTTATATAAGCCATACTGCTTGCCTGCTTTTGGCTCACCATAAACATCTCCGCGCCCGGCTCTGCTTCTTCAAAAGCGCCTGCCTCAGCAGCGGGGTCGAAAATATAAACTTCTCCGTCGATTTCAATCTCTACCCATGCGTGGGAAAGATCATCCTCTCCGTAGGGGCCGTTTACCGCCTGCGCCTCATAGCCCAGACCCCGGGCGAGAGCCCAGAACACGGCAGAATAGCCATAGCTGTTGCTGCTTTTATAATCGAACATTGTGAGAGCCTCGGACATTTCCCAGCCTCTTGCGCCCACACCGTATATATTTCCTTCAGCGGGAGTAAAGCTCTCTACGCAGAAGTCATATGCCGCTCTCAGCAGCTCCAGACGGTCGTCAGAGGAACTTACCTCTGTTATATCGGCAATAGCGGCGGCAACAAAGCCATCCAAAGAGGCATTGCCGCTGGTATAGCGTCCGTCATAGCCAAAAGTCAGGCTTCCCTCAAGAGTATCGCGAATGAAAAATCCCTTTTCGTCGGCATAATAGAGGTTTCCCTCAACAAGCACATAGCCTTCAGAATACATGGGGGGCAGGCTTACTTCCTCCCATACGCAGCCGCTTTCGGAATGGCTGTGGCCCACGGAGGCTTCCATAAGGCAGCGGAAATCTTCTCTGTCGGGAGAAACATCGGCTATGCAGTAGCTTCCCTCAGTGGGAATAACCGTGGCATTCTCGTCTCTGCCCAGCAGCTTGTTCATAATTTCGGCAAAGTGGCTGCGGCTGAGCTTTTCCGCCTGATTATGGCCGAGAATAACCCGGTCAAGCTCATCGAGAGTATAGAAGCAAGTCAGCGTTTCTCTGAGCTCTTCTATTGTTATATCGTCCTTAATAGCGGAAAGATCGGGGAAAATCTCCCGCGCGCTGCGGGAAGCAAGGGCGTTGAGGGCAGTTGCAAGCTCCGTGCCGTTCAGGATAGCATCGGGGTGCAGAAGCCCATCGCCGTCGGTGAAAAGATAAGGCTCCGCTCCGTCAAGAACAGGGAAGAAAACTGCGGTGTATTCGCAATCGGCCACTACGGGAGTTGCTGCGGGCTGGGCTCTGCGTCCCTTTACGTCCACCCATCCGCCGTGGCGGCATCCTTCATCGGCGAAAACTTCGGGAACCTGTGGAAATTCTCCGAGAGAAACTGTCTCTTTGGCAATTTCCTTTCCCACAGCCATAAAGCGGACAGTATACTCCTGCGTCTGGGTCTCAGCAGGCTGAGTTGCAGCAAAAGCAATGTCCTCAGGAGCTTCGTCGCGGCAGCTGCCCAGCACAAAGCCCATGACAACAATCATGGCTGCCAATATATATTTTGCAGATCGAACAGGGTCCATCTGTAATCCTCACTTCGGGTTATGTAACCCATATTATGTAGACTCATTATATATTGCATATTATTATATTTCAATATCTTTTTGAAGATTGTTAACAACCATTCTGTTCATTTTACAATTAGTACTTTGTCCACCATAGAAAATATTTCTTGGTGAAATTATTCCATATCCATTATTAAAACGCTCTTTTAAATTTTTAGCACTTCCTATGTAT
>JAZNZR010000018.1:0-7908 GCA_045595025.1 Oscillospiraceae bacterium
AAGCTCTCCAAAATGGGAGGCACGGAGTGGACGAGGGTCAAGACCCGCGCCAAGGCCGCTGCCAAGGAGATGGCTGCGGAGCTTATCCGCCTTTATGCCGAGAGGCTTCGCCTTCCCGGCCACGCCTTCGCCCCGGATTCCCCCTGGCAGGAGGAGTTTGAGGATGCTTTCGGTTATCAGGAAACGGACGACCAGCTCCGCTGCATAGCGGATATTAAGAAGGATATGGAGTCCTCCACACCTATGGACCGTCTCCTTTGCGGCGATGTGGGCTACGGCAAGACGGAGGTTGCCCTCCGCGCCGTTATGAAATGCGTTCTGGACGGCAAGCAGGCGGCAATTCTGGTGCCTACAACCGTTCTTGCCCAGCAGCATTATCAGACCGCCATGCAGCGCTTTTTCGGTTATCCCATTAAAATTGAAGTTCTCAGCCGATTCCGCACAGCCAAGGAGCTGAAGGCCACAAAGCGGGGTCTCACCGACGGCAGCGTGGATATTGTAATCGGCACCCACGCCCTTTTGCAAAAGGATGTCTCTTTCAAGGATCTGGGGCTTCTGGTTATTGACGAGGAGCAGCGCTTCGGAGTAAGCCACAAGGAGAGGCTGAAGGAGATGAGCCGCAATGTGGACGTTCTCACCCTTTCCGCCACCCCTATCCCCCGCACGCTGAATATGGCCATGAGCGGAATAAGGGATATGTCCACCCTCGAAGAGCCTCCTCAGGACCGTCTGCCTGTCCAGACTTATGTTATGGAGCACGACTGGGGTGTTGTGGCGGATGCTATCCGCAGAGAGATCCAGAGAGGAGGTCAGGTTTTCTATCTCCATAACAGGGTGGAGAGTATAGAGCGCACCGCAAGCCGCATTATGAAGCTTCTGCCCGATGTGAGTGTGGATGTGGCTCACGGAAAAATGGATCAGGAGTCCATAACTCTGGCCATGGAGGGCATGACCAACGGAGAAACTCAGGTGCTGGTGTGCACCACCATTATTGAGACGGGTATCGATATCCCCAATGTGAATACCCTTATCATCGAGGACGCGGACAAGATGGGTCTTGCCCAGCTCCACCAGATAAGAGGCCGCGTGGGTCGTTCCTCCCGCCGCGCCAGCGCTTACCTTACCTATCGCAAGGACAAGGTGCTCAGCGAGGTTGCGGAAAAGCGCCTGAGCGCAATAAGGGAGTTTGCCGAATTCAACAGCGGCTTCCGCATAGCTATGCGCGACCTTGAGATCCGCGGCGCAGGCAATCTTCTTGGCGCGGAGCAGTCGGGACACATGACGGATGTGGGCTACGATATGTATCTGCAGCTTCTGGAGGAGGCCGTTCTGGAAGAGCGGGGAATTAAAAAGGAAAAGCGCACCGAGTGTGCCGCGGATCTTGCCGTCAGTGCCAATATCCCGGAGCGCTATGTCTCCTCCGCGGAGATAAGAATGGATCTTTACCGCCGCATCGCCCTCATCCGCACCGAGGAAGAGGCGGACGACCTTACCGACGAGCTTATTGACCGCTTCGGCGATCCTCCCTCCTCCGTAAACAGCCTTATCCATGTTGCCCTCCTCCGGGGCGAGGCCACAAAGGCGGGCATTGCGGATATAAGCCAGAAAGGCGGCTTCATCCGCTTCGTGCTTACGGAGTTTGATATGGAAAGAGTTTCCGAGCTCTATGCCCAAAGCAAGTATAAAGGTCGGGTGAAGGTTGAGGCGGGGGCAAAGCCCTGTCTGAGCCTGAAGCTCCAAAGCAGCAAACGCATTATTGAAACGGCGAGAGAGTTTGTTGCCGATTGGAAGGCCACAGAGAAAAACGAAGAATAAAAAAGCAAGCCCCTCGGGGCTTGCTTTTTTATGGGGCATCTGCAATGTGTCCGCCCGGTATATAAATTGTTCCTTCGCAGGGCGGGGGGTTACTCCCGCCGTTTTCCCTCATCAGTCACCGCTTGCGCGGCGACAGCTTCCCCCAAGGGAAGCCTTTAAATATTGCACCCTTCGTAGGACGCGATGACCTCAGCGCGCCGCAATAGCCTCCATTGTGTAAAGGGAGGTGCCCCGAAGGGGCGGAGGGATTGAAAAATCTTACCAAAAAGATTATACACCACGCCGGGGCGTGGTGTATATGAAAAATTATCTGATTTCTTAGAAGTCGGCGTTGCCAACGGTGCGGGGATGGAGCTCCACATCGCGGATATTGCTGACACCGGTGAGGTACATAACCATGCGCTCGAAGCCGAGACCGAAGCCCGCGTGGCGGCAGGAGCCATAGCGGCGAAGATCGAGATACCACCAGTAATCCTCTTCGTTGAGACCAAGCTCGGCCATACGGGAGGTGAGCACATCAAGGCGCTCCTCGCGCTGGCTGCCGCCGATAATCTCGCCAATGCCGGGAACAAGGCAGTCGGCCGCGGCAACGGTCTTGCCGTCATCGTTAAGGCGCATATAGAAGGCTTTGATCTCCTTGGGATAATCAGTGACGAAAACGGGGCGCTTGAAAATCTCCTCGGTGAGGTAGCGCTCGTGCTCGGTCTGAAGGTCGATGCCCCACTCAACGGGGAAGTCGAACTTATGACCGCTTGATTTCAGCATTTCAACGGCCTCGGTGTAGGTGACTCTGCCAAAGTCGGAGGAAGCCACATGGAGAAGGCGCTCCTTGAGACCCTTATCAACAAAGCTGTTGAAAAATTCGATCTCCTGGGGGCAGCGCTCCAGAGTGCGCTTGATAATGTATTTTACCATTGCCTCCATGCACTCAAGGTCATCGTTCAAATCGGCAAAGGCCATCTCGGGCTCGATCATCCAGAACTCGGCAGCGTGGCGCTGGGTGTTGGAGTTCTCGGCGCGGAAGGTGGGGCCGAAGGTATAGACATCGCCGAAGGCCATGGCGAAGTTTTCTGCATTGAGCTGGCCGGAAACGGTGAGGTTGGTGCTCTTGCCGAAGAAATCCTTGCTGAAATCAACCTTGCCGTCCTCGGTGAGGGGCAGGTTATCCAGATCGAGAGTGGTCACGCGGAACATCTCGCCTGCGCCTTCGCAGTCGCTGCCGGTGATGATGGGGGTGTTGATATACACAAAGCCCCTCTCCTGGAAGAACTCGTGAACAGCCTGAGCGGCAACACTTCTCACACGGAATGCGGCGGAGAAGAGGTTGGTGCGGGGGCGGAGATGCTGGATAGTGCGGAGGAATTCCACACTGTGACGCTTTTTCTGGAGGGGGTAATCGGGGCTGGACACGCCTTCAACGGCGATGCTGGCGGCTTTCAGCTCAAAAGGCTGCTTAGCGCCGGGAGTGAGAACCAGCTTACCCTCAGCTATAATAGCGGCGCCAACATTCAGTTTTGCTATCTCGTCATAATTATTCAGAGAGCCCCTCTCGAATACGACCTGCAGAGACTTAAAGCAGCTGCCGTCGTTGAGCTCGATAAAACCGAAGTTTTTCATATCGCGGACAGTTCTGACCCAACCGCAAACGGTTATGGCCTGTCCGTCAAAGCGAGAAGCGTCGGCATAAATGCCGGAGATTTTCTGATGCTTCATTTATTGGCACCTTTCCTTTCATAGATTACCGCGCGGAAATGCCTTTCCGCAGCATTCATATATTATATGCGTTTATGTGGAAATTTTCAACAACTTTATTTGCGCCTTTAAAGCCTTCCCCTTGGGGAAGGTGGCATTTGCGAAGCAAATGACGGATGAGGGGTTTTCGGAACGGTCAAGACCGTTCCCTACATAGCACCGCAGCAAAATGACGCTCGTAGGGGCCGGACACTGGCCGTGGGCGACATTTTCCCTCATCAGTCTCGCATTCGCTCGACAGCTTCCCCCAAGGGAAGCCTTAGCCCATGGTCGTAGGGCGCGCCTATAATATTATAATATGTATAGGGAGCGGGGAGCTCCCTATATTTTTTTTCGTATGCGACCCAGCAAAAACACAAGGGGCAGCAGTATAAAGATTATAAGGGCGTTGCCGAAGGGCACTATTTTCTCCGAAAAAAGCCCCACTCCAAGCATATCTGAAGGCAGCGCCAGCCCCACAGCTGCGGCAAGAACGGCAGCAGCTATGGCGCAGTAAGTGCTGCCCAGATTCAGACAACGGCTAAAGTTTCGGGAGGCCAGCCACAAAAGCAGCGAAAAATGCACCGCGTCCGCAAACATCCAAAGAGCCAGCGCAAGAGCCTCCATTCTTGCGAAGGAATTGAATACATGGATATCCCGCACAAGCATAAAAAAGGGATAATTGAGCTTTGCCGTCAGCTCCGCACCGAAAATTCCCAGACAGCAGAGGCAAAGCAGCTCTGTTATTGCCAGAAGCACCAGCGCCCAGAGGGCGTAGCGGCTGCTTTTAAAAGCCTCGCCGCAGCGGTTTTCCGCAAAGCCCAGATAGCAGATAACGGAGAGGGTGTTGAGCACCGTGAAGCCGCTTTTAAGAACGGGGACGGTGTCCGCCTCATTGAAGGTGAAGACCCCGCGAAAATCCCCGTCGGCAAGGGCGAAAGCGAAGACCAGCGCGAAGGCAAAAAGGAGCGGAGGACGAAAAAGCACTGCCATACGGGCGATGGAGGAAAACTTCCCCGCCGCTATGGGCAGGCAGACGGCGGCGCTGAATATAACGAAGATCCATGCCCCTGCGGAGGGGTAGATGGTGGAGGTGAAGCGGTAGGCGGCGGAGCGAAGGACAAAGCCCCCGTAAAAGCACAGCCAGAGGCTCACGATAATAATGACCCCTCGCCCCGCGATCCTTCCCAGACTCAGCTCAAAAACCTCCCCAAGGGATCGTCCTCCGCGAAGGAGAGCCTTCATAAAAAATATCATTATCAAAACGGGAAGCAGAGCCAGAGGCGCTGCCAGCCATGCCGCCGCCCCCGAGACCGCAACAAGGCCGGAGGGAAAGCGCCTTGCCACGGGACTCAGCAGGGCGACAAATGCCAGAGAGAGCATCTGGCGGCGGTTAACGGTATCCTTTCCCATTTTTATTCTCCCCCTCCTTCCGCGCTCATCTGGTCACCCAGCTCCCTTGTATAGCTGATTTTTGTTTCGCATTTAAGATCGAACTTGGCGGTTTTCAGCCAGGAGTCGGGGAGGGCGGCGGCATTTTCCCCATCGGACTGGCGCAAATAAGACTTCAGACCCAAAAAATCCGCATCAAGCTCACGGCTTATGGAGAGGACGGCGCCGATTTTCTCCTCCATATCCCGGGACAGAGCCTCCTCCATCTGGGAGAGAAGGGCTTTGTCGGTGACGTGCTTTGTCTCCGTATCGGGCTCGGCGAGATTGGCCTTCAGTTTGGCTTTCAGCTCTATGGACTCCAAAGAGCCGTCTGCTGCCCAATGGGGGGTGATATCCGCGCTGCCTTTTTCGTATTCAAGGCTCAGCTTACCGCCTTTGCCGTCCGGTAGGGCGATGCCGGCGCTGCCCATATTGCCCATAATCAGATTGGCGGCCTGACTTATTTCGGAGGGCACAAAGCCTACCAGCTTTCCGCCTTTCAGTATGCCGTAGCCCTCCGCCACCGGGTTAAGCCCTGCCTCAAGGAGATAAACGCTGCCCTCGGTGGTAAATGGGCGCAGGGCGCAGACAAGGGCTGCGCCATGGTCGGAAAGGCTGCGTATGGTCTCACGGGCGGTGAAAACATGGCTGCCGCCCCGGGACTGGGTGTCACGGCGAATGCTGGAGAGGGTTTTGCTGACCTCATAGCTATCCTCTCCCGGACCGCAAATAAGCTCCTTTGCGCTGCCGCCCTTTACCACAAAGAGATAAATGCCCAGACGCAGCTGATTATCTCTTGCCATATAGTCGAAAAGATTTTCCGCGCCGGAGCGGGCATAGTCCTCCCCCATCAGCACATATTCCGCGTGGGAATAGTAAAGCTGACGGTCGGCGGAAAAGTCCTGAAGAGAGCTCAGCGCCCGGGTGATGCTCTCGCCGCTTCGGCTTATGATGCCTCCCGAATTATCCGAGGGGAGCTTTTGGCAGCTGACAGAGAGGGTGACGGCTCCGTCCCCGGCACTGTCTGCACCGAGAGTCTGCACCAGAAGAAGATGCTCCGTTGCCCTGTAGTTTGAATATATGCTGCCGCTGCCGCCGCAGCCGCTTAGGAAAAGGCAGGATGCGGCGAGAAGCAGGCTCAGGAATTTTTTCATAAATCACCTATACATATTATATATAGTATATATTTTGCTATTCATTTCTGATTCCAACGGTCCTTGCCCGCGATAAGGTCGCTGCGCCTTTTGCTGAGCCAGAGGGGTGGACGCAAAATGGCGCGGAGGCTTTTGAGGAAATAACCCTCGCCGAGAGGGGCGGTGTAGGCAAGGCCGAAGCTTTGGATGCTGCAAAGATGCCATATAAGCAGCACTATGCCCAGCATAAATCCGTAAAGACCCAGACTCACCGCCAAAAGCACCATGGCAAGGCGCAGTATGCGCACAGCTCCCCCCAGATCCTGAGAGGGCAGAGTGAAGGAGCAAATCCCCGCGGTGGCCACAACTATCACCGTCACGGGGCTGACAACGCGGGCCTCCACCGCCGCCTGCCCCACGATGAGCGCGCCGATTATGCTGACGGTGTCGCCCACCGGGTTAGGCAGGCGCAGACCCGCCTCCTGCAAAAGCTCAAAGGCAAGGAGCATACCGATGAGCTCCATGGCTGCGGAAAAGGGCACCTGCTGCCGCGCCTCGATTATGCTCAGCAGCAAGCGGGAGGGTATCATCTCCTGATGATACATGTTCATCGCCGCGAAAAGGGCGGGGAGGGTCAGCGTTATAACAAGGCTGAGCCAGCGAATAAGGCAGAGAAAGCTTGCAACAAGGAAATGCCCCGCCCTGTCGTCTCCCACCTTGAGGAAGCTTGGCAGGGTTGCGGGAAGCAAAAAGCCTATGGGCAAGCCGTCGATAAGTATGCCTATCCGCCCCGCCAAAAGCTCCATGGCAAATTTATCGGGGCGCTCCGTATGAATAAGCTGGGGGAAGGGGGAGGATGGATTATCCACGATATACTGCTCCAGATTGCCGGCGGAGATGAGCCCGTCAATGTCTATGGAGTCTAGCCGCCTCACCGCCTCGGAAATTTTGCTTTTTTCCGCCACATCCTGCACATACATCAAAGCCACGGCTGTGCCGCTTTTTCGGCCCACGCTCCGGGAAATAAGCTTGAGAGAGTTTGAGCGCAGATGACGGCGGACAAGGCTTGTGTTAATGCGTATAGTCTCCACAAAGGCGCCCTTTGCCCCCTTGACGGTTTTTTCAACCGTGGGCTCACTGATGGCCCGGGACTGAAGGGAGCGGATATCGAAGGAGGCGGCCTCCCCCAGAGAATCAAAAACAAGCACCACGAAGCCCATGAGGATATCGTTGACCACATCGGCCATATCACTGCGTCGACGGGCGGTGAGGGAATATATCTGCCCCTGCATTATCTTCTCCAGCATCTCCCGCTGGCTGCGGCAGGAGGATAAAAGAGCGTTCATGGCAAAGGGGCGGACGAAATCCTCGCTGACGGCAACGGAGTTCACAAGACCGTCTATCCAGAATGCGGTGGCGCCGAGCTTATCCTTTTCCCCGCAGCGCAAAAACCTCGATTCAAAATCTCCGCAATCGGAAAAAATAATTTTTAAATTTTTTTCTGAAATTTTTAAGTTTTCTATGCGGATTTTATTAATATCACTATTCGATTTTCTTCGTTTAAATACCCCAAATGTAGACATATTGGTATTTTGCCACCTAAATACAACAATATGTAGTGTTCGGAAAAAAAGATGAAAAAAACTTTAAAATTTGCGAAAAAAAGTGTTGACAAAGCGATAGTGGTGTGTTATTCTAACAAAGCTGACGCTCCACGGAGCGCCGGTGGGAGCTCAAAAAGCTCTCCGGTGTACCTTGAAAATTAAACATTGTAAGAACACAAAACATTATGTTTTGT
>JAZNZR010000019.1:0-10241 GCA_045595025.1 Oscillospiraceae bacterium
TTTTGCTGAACGGACCAACTCGACTTAAAACCGAACATAGGGACCCCCGTTGCGAGCCCAGCGCAGCGGGTCGCAACGGGAAAAGGCAGAACAGACGAAATACAATGTGCTTTTGGAAAGATACAAAAGCACAAATATGCAGACTGTTCTGCCGCCGTCCCGCCTCGCGCATCCCCAATCCGGAGGATATAAGGAGCCCTCTGATATCCTGAAATATTAGGTTGTTTATGCTTAAGACAAATTGCATTTTAGCAACGAATGCCATATCTGAATTTTCGCGTGTTTGTATCTGCACTCAATATTTTCGAGCACGGGTTGGGGCGAGCACTTGCAGCGCTATGTCATTTGCTATATAATTAATATTAAAGCAAGTACACACTTTTCTTTCTGGGATACAACATGCAAAGCGACTACTGCAACAAGGAGGCAACGGATACTCATATGTTAATCAGTATGGCGTACACTTCACACCATATGATGTCGAAGATGGAAATGCCATGTGCATGGAAGCATATGTTTATGTCGGCGGTAAACGTTGCTTTATAAAAACAGTTTGGCAATGCAGCGATAGCGGTTCCGGTTTTGTTAGGCTTACTCTTATTGAGAAGTGACGGGCATAGTAAGCTTATTCGATGGGGCTTAATCAGGAAAGGATTACGATACAATAAACGCACTTATCGCAAACGACGAAAAAATCTGGTTGGAGCACATTCACACGGTGCACGGAGAGGGTATATAGATAAGGAGTGAGCTCGTGAATTTACTGCTGATTGTCTTTTGCTTTGCGGACATATTTGTCCAGTTGACCTTATTGAATTTTCTTTGGCGAATGTTCAGAGAGCTTGGGTGGATTAAAAGAAAAAACAATGATAACAATCAGACAAAGCCTATTAGGAGAAATAGTTTGTTATTTTTTCAAACTTTGTCTATTTTGATCGTTTTTTCACTTGCGCTCATTGTTACATATGATGCAGGAGCACCGTTTCTCAAAGATCTGTTATTAATGTTTGCTCTTTACCTTGCACTACCAATTCATGGAGGTATTGTCCTGCTTACCGCGATAGTACACAGCATTTATATTCGAAAAAAATAAGCGTAACCCTAATTTGGAAGTTGCATATACAAAAGCTGATGATAATTACTGTCAACAACTGGCTGAATTCAGAAGGTCTTGCTGCTGCGCCTCGCCCGCCACCGGTGGAGCCACTGTCATACTTTATTATTGCGCCAAACGCCCTGATTATTCCAGTGGGTTCAAGAATACACGCTCCATCCAAGGCAATTAGCTCACACCGTAGCTTTCGATCAAGCTCCATAAAACTGTTGTTATTAGTTAGTGCCTGTATGAATTGCCTTTTGAGTAGTCATACACAGATTTGAAGATGAACTGTAGTTCACCAATTATCTGAACTGAGGTGAGTTCAAATGAAGCGAGGTGTAACATACTGTAGGATGATATATAATTTTTTGAGTGCAAATCGCTAGTCGCGGTTTACTCACCTTCCTGGAGGAAAAAGACTGCCATCCATTTGGATGACAGTCTCTTATATATGTCTATGTGTTTATATTATTCTGTTAGTTGTTTTAGCTTTTTTGTGGAGAATCGAGCTGTAATAGATTAGCTTTATTTATATTTCACTTACTTAACCCGTCAGATATAGAGAGTAGTCCTCCAGGAACATAAAGGCGTAAAGGCCATCAACTTCCACACACTGAAGTTGACTAATTCCTGGGCCGAGGTTTTCATAAGTGGGCTGAATATCGCTTATTCCCATATAGAAATGATATCTGGGAAGGTCATTTTCCACATCATAAAAGAGGTTAAATATATAAAAGTCCCGCCGGGCCTTTTCGGCAAACTCATTGCTCAAAGGACCCGAATTTTTAATCGCAAACCATTCTTCTGTCAAAGTTCTGCTTTCCAGATTAAATTCAGCAAGGAGCGCAGTCCTCTTGAGCTTCGAGGCAAAGGGCTTCTTAATAATCCCCACAAAATAAAGGTTGTTTTCTTCCTCATCTTGGGCAATGCAATAGTTCCCCTGCTGCATCAAAATATTATCATAATCTACAACTTGCTTCAGATAGGTCTCATAGGGAATCAAATCCGGAACAAAAAGAAGCGCAACGGTCACAATAACCAAAATCACCACAAGTAATAGCACGTGTTTTTTCTTCATTATTCACCCACAAAATACACTTTAGTCATGGCGCAAATGCATATGCGCTACCATGAACCAACCAAGGGTTCTCATAGCTCTCTGAATCGCGCAAACATTTTCTTTTCCCATATGTTGCGCGTTCGCAGTTATCAGTAAGATATGTCACTTTGTATTGCAAAACCACCTTTATGTTAATAATAATATCATTCTATCATTAAGATGTAAATACTTTTTTAAGCATGCACAAATTACTATTGTTATCCTATGCCAACCCAAACTTGGAAGTTGCATATACAAAAGCTGATGATAATTACTGTCAACAACTGGCTGAATTCAGAAGGTCTTGCTGCTGGGAAGGCTGAGCCAAAACAAAACCCCGAAACCGAAAGGTTTCGGGGTTTTTGTTTTCATTCAAACCAGCGCAGAGAAGGGAGAGGCTTTCTCTCTCCGTCGCGCTTGGCGATGGGAGTTTTGGGATAACCCACGCTGAGAGCGTCGAAGGCATAGTCTTCCTTGCTGTCAAGACCAAGAAGGCGGCAAAGAGCGGACTTGTCCTTTATATCTGCAATACCGGAGGAGGGCTTTGCACCAAGCTCAAGCTCCGTTGCCTTCAGCCACATATTCTCCATAACATGGCCGAGGCAGACTTGCTCGCGCTGAGGTACACCTGCCTGCTCGGCGATGATAATGAGCCAGGGAGCGGCGGCAATATCGTCTGCGCTCTTTCTATAGAGCATGTCCAGAACCTTCACCATCTCGGGCCAGCGCTCTGCCATTCCCTCGGCATGGGCATGATCAACGATTTCGAGGCGGCTTTTCTCGACCAGCTTCATTATGCTCTCCATTATGGGATTTTCTCTTGAAACAGCAAAGAAATGGCGGAAGGACTCACGGCGCTGCTGAACAATGCCGGCGTAGGGAGCAAGACGGCCTGCCTCGACAATTTGCTCAATCAGTTCCTTCGCGGGCACATCGTCGGTGAAAAAGCGGGTGCTTTGGCGCTGCATGATGATATTATCGAGAGTTTTCATGTAATTCCTCCGCAGTTTGATTTAATAATTTTAGTTTATATTCTTTTATCCACCTTGTCAAATACTCTTGCGAAGGGTGTGCAAAAAGTCTATACTGAGGATATAGAGAAAAGGGAGTGAGTGGATGGATTTTTGTCCCCGTTGCGGAACAGGCATTCTTGACGGTATGACGCGCTGTCCCGAGTGCAGAAGACCTGTTTCAGCTGCACGCAAAAGCGGTATGGCTGAGGAAATGCCCGGACCGGAAGAGAAAAAACAGGCAGGAGTTTTTGACGGCGATGCTCCAAAGGGTAGAAGCCGCAGCATAGTAATAAAAAAAGACATAGTGAGCTTCAAAAAACTGCTGAGAGTTATAATAGCTCTCACGGTCATAGCCTCGGCAATATACAGCAGTCTTTCCGATAAAAAAGAAGCGGACATCACGGAAGCACCCGAATATAGCCCCGCAGTAAGCGCGGCAGATGAACAGTATTTCTTCGATTGTACCGCTCCGGGAGAGAGCGTATATGCCGACATAGTTTCCATATTCCCCGCCTATAAAATCTATGAAGAGGAAAATGTATATACCCATTTTGCCTGCGAGTGCGTCAGCGCATCGGGAGATACACTTTGGCTTTATATCACGATTTCCGACTATGTGGCATTCTTCGACAGCGAAGCCTGGGACAGCATACATAGCGACTATGCCGATGAAATAAGCTTCCCGGCACGAAAGATCCACGGCTTTACACAGTATGCCGATGACTTGATTGAAAACTTTTCCGAAGATATTGGCGCTGATTTGCTTATAGAATTTGTTTCCGCAGATTAAAAAAAGAGACCGCTTTGAGCGGTCTCTTTTTTTATATAATAGTGCGTTTTCCCAAGGTGAACATTTTCCCTTCGAGGGGAGAAGAAACTTTCACGGAGAGGGAAACATTATTTTCACTTATGCCGAAGGCTTTTGCAGCTGCGCATAGAATGGCGGAGATAACGGTTTCATCGCTGACAATTGCTTCTACGTTGATCATTTCCCCGGAAATACTGATGCTGTAGTCCAGAATTTCTTTTAAGGGACAGAGCTTTTCCTGAAGAGCATAGAAGGCAGCAGGGGTGGAGATGCGCCCGTAAACTCCTTCAATACAATTCGGGTGCTCCTTTGAGAGACGGGCATAATCCCCCGTGCGGTATCTTATAAGGGGCATTGCCTCTCTTCTGAGAGTGGTGAGAACAAGCTCTCCCGCTTCTCCGGGAGGGAGCACCTCACCGTTATAAGGATTGATTATCTCGGCATAAAGCTCATCCCGGCGGAGATACATTCCGCGGTGGAGCATGGACTCTACGGCGCAGCCGAAGCAGGTTTCAGTCATTCCGAAATGGCTCAGCACACGGCAGCCCCATATATCCTCCAGCAGAGGATATATGCTCTCGGGCACATAGTCGGCGGAGAGCAAAACGGCTTTGGGACGCAGAGAGGGCAGTGCAAGAGCAAGGAGCCTTATCTGCCATGGCATGCCCACAAGCACGGCGGGTTTTTCCGGCATAAGAGCCTCGGCAAGCTGCGCGGGGCTTTCCGCAAGACCCAGCCGAAGGGGACGGGCACCAAGCTTTTCAAGCCCGCGGGCAAGAAGGTCGCCCACTCCGTCCGGTACGGAGCAGGGCAGCAATATACCAACGACCTCGCCCTTTTCGCACATCCAGCCCATACCCTCGGCAAAAAAATCCACGGTTCGCTGCAAATCTCCGCTGCTGAAGTAAAGCCGTTTGGGCTCGCGTACAGTTCCTGAGGTCTGCAGGCTGACTATGCGCTGTATCCGGGAGGCACTGACGCATAGCATCTCCCTGCCGTGTGCGGAAATATCATCCGCGCTTATAAGGGGGAGAGAAGAAACATCTCCAAGAGAGCGCAAAGGGAGTTTATCCGCCAGATGGGCGTAAAAAGAGCTTCGGGAAGAAGCATACTCCAGTTGGGCATTTAATGCTCGGAGTATGCTCTCCTCGGAAACATCTACAAAAGAAGCCTTATTGATTTTTGCAGAGTAGCTATTCATAGGTGTTTATTTATCTTCCAGCAGCACCTCGACCTCGGCCATTCGGCCTTCGGCAAGGTCGCGGGAGATATAGGCCTTGCCGCAGCGGGGGCAAACGGGAACGGCGTGGCCGAAGCTGCGGCGCATATAGGAGAACATCACCTGACGTTCCACCAGTTCAACATCGCATTTTGCGCACTTGAGAACTCGTTTTTCGCTCATTTTCCGTCCTCCCCAATATGCATTCTGTGGCAGTAAGCGCTTTCGAGGAAGTAGCCTCCGTCCTCGGTCTGACGGTAGTCAGCCCAGAAGGTGAGAACCTCCTTCATAAGGCAGGCGCTGCGCAATCCGCTGCCATCTTCAAAATAGTCCCTTTCGGCTTCAACGGTGTAGATAAGCTCCTTCATCTCGCTTTCGGTGATGAGCTTATCCTCCATATTTGCCTGAGCCTCGGCGCTTATCTCAAGAGGCAAGTTGTCCCAAGGCTCGGAGGAGGGAACAAAGCTCTTGTTATCGATTTCCTGCATAAGCTCACCTTTCAGACGGAGAGAATTTGCCTTTTTCTGGGCAAGAGTGGGGGTAATAGCGCAGGCGGAGGGGAAGAGCGCATCCAGAATATGGACGCAGTCCTTGCCCTTGGAGCGGAAAACCTCAAGGCAGTTGGCGCAGTAAACGATATATGGAAGCTCGCTTTCCCTGACGCGGTTATCCGTTATTTCCTTATAGAGCTCCGGGTTGGCAAGGCGCATATGTCCGCCGTATCCGCAGCACTTGCCGCCGTCTTCAAGTTTTTCAATGTGGCAGCCCGCTTTTTTCGCAATGGCGGCAACGCCTTCGTGGGTTTTCTCGTCCTTTGCAGCGGAGCAGGGGTCAAAGACCGCCGCCTCGGTAAAGGGGAGAGAATGGACGGGGGCATCCAGCTCATAGAGCAGCTCATAAAGGCTGAGCACCTCCGCCTCGGGCAGGAGCTTTTTCAGCATATCGCTGCAGGTGGCACAGGCACATATAATAGCGGGACGCTCCATAGCCTCCCAGTGGGAGCGGATGAGGGCGGTGTTTTTCTCCCTGCGGTCGATATCTCCCGCCCATACGGCAGGAGCGCCGCAGCAGCCCAGCATGATTCCAATATCGAGCCTATCCCCGAGATAATTCCAAACATCCTTCACCTGCTGAGGTGAGGATGCGCTGAGCTGGCAGCCGGGGAAGAAAAGGTGAGTACATTTTTTGCCGCTGCAGTAAAAACCTTCATCACCATTGAAATCCAGCTCTCTGAGCCAGTAGTCGTGTAGACCGGGAACCCATTTTTTCTGCTTCCAGCGGTCTTCCCGGGAGAAGCGGAAAAGTTCGCCCATATCCACGCCCTCGGGGCAGATGTTGGAGCAATGGGAGCACATATTGCAGGAATAGGTCTGGCGGGTGGCCTCGCAGTTGGAGAAGGGGGGCATGGTATGGGAGTCACCGCATATATCGGCTGCAAGCTTGTGAGGGCTCTTGCGGTAATGAGCCATAAGCTCACATTCTTTGAGGCATCGGTCGCATACGCACTGCATGCAGCGGGCGGCCTCCGCCTTGGCCTCATCCTTGGTATAGCCAAGCTCAATGTCGGCGGGGAGGATGATGGACTTTTTCTCCTCACCGGGATGCTCCATCATATGACCTTCGCAGTATTCCTCTTCGTTTTCAACAATAAGAGTGGCGCGCCCTGTTTTAAGATAGGCCTCCATAAGCTGGGAAAGCTTGCCTCCGCAGGCGATACTCTCCATGAGGGGCATACCTACAACGCCGCCTCCCATGAAGAAGCCGGCTTTTTCCGTTGTGAAATTTTTGCTGTCCCAGCTCTCGCTGAGACCGAAGTCATTTCCGCCATCGCCCGTTGCGATATAGACGGCCTCGAAGCTTTGCAGAAGTTCAAAATCTGCCTCTGTGCCAAAACGGAAGTCCACGTTCTGGGGCGCGAACTGTTTGGAAAAATCTGCGTCAAAAAGAGCAAAACGGGGGTGGGAGCGCAGATGGCCGCCCCACCCCTGTTCCTTTTCAAAAACGGTGACAGAATATTTTTTCCTTGCCAGACCAATGGCGCAGGCCAGTCCGGCGGGGCCGGCACCTACAACGGCAACGCTCTCTTCCTTGGGCGGAAGACGGAAGTCAGCTGCTTCCCCGGATGCAAAGCGTATGCAGGCTTTTTCCAGCTCAGCCATATTCAAAGCTTCGTCGCCAAGACTTTCGCGCTGGCAGCGAGAACGGCAGGGCTGGGGGCAAAGCTCTGCGGCAATGGAGGGGAAGAGTATCGCCGTGCTCAAATCCCGGTAGGCGGCCGGCCACCTGCCCTTTGCCACCTTTTTCAGAAAGCCTCTGATATCAAGGTGAAAGGGACAGGCGCAGGCACAGGAGGCGGATTCATCATGGAAGCAGTTTTGCACAAAGGCTTTGGAATCCTGCAATTCCATTTATGATCACCTCATATGGAAGTTTTTAAGATTTAGATGGGTTCGTTGCGGATGTCTTCAAGCATATCCTCGAAGTCCTTGCCGAGGTAGTACTTGGCGGGCTTGAGATCCTGACCGGCCTGCTTTGCAGCCCATGCTGCCTTGACCTTTGCGGGACGTGCGGGCAGGTCATAGATGCGGACACCGCAGGCATTGTTGATAGCGTTGATAACTGCCATGTGGCCGGAGCTCTGGAAGCACTCGGAAGCACCGGAAGAGCCGTAGGGACCGTTGGGTCTGGGAGTTTCGATGTAGTCAACCTGCAGGTCATCGGGAATATCCAGAATGGTGGGAATTCCGCAGATGGCCATATTCTTGTCCTTCTTGATGTCGAAGAAGTCCTCGCTGAGAGCAAAGCCGATAGAGTGGCTCAGACCGCCGAAGGCCTGACCGTCAACGGCCAGCTTATTGCCAACGGTACCAACGTCGGCGAGGGTGTAGTAGCGCTTAACGGTGGTCTTGCCGGTCTTGACATCAACATCAACAAGAGCAACGTTGACGGCATACATGAAGGCAGCGTCCTTGTCGCCTTCGCCGGAGTTGGGATCCAGTCCGGGAGGTATACCGAGGTTCATCTGGTCATAATGACCCATATACTTGATGGGACGGCCTTCTGCAACCATCTCGTCATAGCTTCTCCAGCTGCCGTCTTCCTTGCGCATAGCATCCATCAGCTTCTTGCAGCCGTCGATAGTGGCGTTACCGACCATGTAATGGCTGCGGCTTGCTGCTGCAACGCCGGAGTCGGGGCAGATAAGGCTGTCGTTCATGACGAGGCGGACCTGCTCGGGCTTAACTCCCATGGGCTCAAGAGCCTTGACTGCGTGGGTGAGGGAGCCGATATCGCCGCCCTGACCAAGGTCTTCCCAAGTGTTGTAGAAGGTGAAGGTGTTGTCGGGATTGAGTTCAATAGCGATATCGCAGCTGTCGAACATACCGATGGTGCAGAGGAATCCGCCAAGGCTGATACCAACGCCGGTGTGGCGGCCTTCGGCCGTGCCCTTTTCGGCTTCTGCCTTGTATTCATCGTAGATAGGCTTGATCTTTTCAAGCATATCCACATAGACATACTCTTTGTAAGGACGGCTGTTCATAGTGGTGTCACCGGGACGGGCTGCGTTGATATAGCGGAACTCCCAGGGATCCATGCCCAGCTTTTCGGCTGCCATGTCGATAAGAGCCTCGGTGGTGGTGTAAACCTGAGGTGCGCCGAAGCCGCGGTAGGGGCAGCAGAATGCATGGTTGGTGGCAACGCCGCGGGCAAGAGCCTTAACATTGGGAACATTGTAGCCGTGGAAACCAACGGATACCATGTTGTTGAAGATCTTGCTGGCGGTCATGGCGTATGCGCCGTGGTCGAGACCAAGGTCATATTCTGCGGCGGTAATCTTTCCGTCGGGAGCGCAGGCCAAGCGGGCGTTGACATAGGTGGCGGAACGCTTGCCGGTCATGAACATGAACTCTTCATAGCTGAGAGTCATGGTGCAGGGAATGCCCAGAGCCTGAACGGCGGTGATAACAACACCGAAGGTGGTGGAGTTGACGGGGTAGCCAAATGCGCCGCCGGCGGGATTCATGATGATGCGGAGCTTATCGCGATCAATGCCGCAGGCGGGAGCAAGAGCGTCTCGGCATTCGCCGATGGCCTGGCACTTGCACTGGAGGGTCATGTTGCCTTCCTCGTCGTAATAACCCTGAACAACGTCGGGCTCGATGGGGAGATGGGGCTCATGCTGAGAATAGAAGGAGCCTTCAACAACGATATCGCTGTTATCGATGATTTCGCTGGCATCTTCACCCTTGTAAACGGGCTGGAACATAAACTCATTGGGCTGGTCGTCATAGAGCTGGATAGCATCGGGCATAACTGCCTCGGGAAGAGTCATGTATGCGGGGAGAACCTCCAGATCATACTTGACAGCCTTTGCAGCTGCGCGTGCGTGCTCTTCGGTGTCTGCGGCAACAACGGCAACAACGTCGCCCTTGTGGCGGATCTTGTCGCCTTCAGCGACGATGACGGGGCAGGGAGTAATACCTGCGCCCTTCTTGCGGGGGATAACTACAGGAATTTCAAGGTTGTTGCTTCCCTGAACATCGGCACCGGTGAGGACCTTGTAAACGCCGGGCATAGCCTCAGCCTCGGAAAAGTCAACCTTCTTTACGATGGCGTGGGCAACATCGGGGATAACAACTGCCAGATGGGCAACGCCTTCGGGCATCTTCAGCTTGATATCATCGCCGTAGTCGGTGAGACCGGTGACCTTGCCGAGAGCGGTGGGACGGGGACGGTTGGAACCGTAGATATCCTCGCCGTTATCCTTGTATGTGATGTCCTCCATGGTCTTTTCGCCGCGGATAACCTCAGCTGCTGCCATAACAGCGTCAACGAGGGGCTTGTAGCCGGTGCAGCGGCAGACATTGTGGTGCTTCTGGAACCACTGTCTTACTTCCTCACGGGTGGGGGCATTGTTTTTTTCCAGCAGAGCGGATGCGGAAACGATGAAGCCGGGGGTGCAGAAACCGCACTGGGCTGCGCCGGAGGTTATCCAGGCCTGC
>JAZNZR010000020.1:0-27660 GCA_045595025.1 Oscillospiraceae bacterium
GCCCAGCCGCAGGCCCTCCACCATGGTAGAAGGGGCATGGGGCTGACCCTTGAAAAACATCTTTCCTTCATTGGGCGGCTGCATACCCGAAGCGATGGAAGAAATGGTGGATTTACCGGAGCCGTTTTCTCCTACAAGGCCCCTTATTTCTCCAGGTCTCAGCTCGAAATCAACGCCTTTGAGAGCCACTGTTGGGCCAAATTCTTTGCGCAGAGCCTTGGCTCGGAACACGATGTTCTGTTCCATGGGCATGTCCTTCCTCTCTTAGAAAATGTCAAAGGGGAAAAGGTCCGCCAGGGCAGACCTTTTCCCTTTCAGGTTTACGCTTTGCGCAGTAATATTTATATTGCTTACTTCAGCTCGTCAACGCTGATTGCCTGGAAGGTGTCAACGATCTCCTGCCAGGTGAGAGCGGGGTTGTTGCGGCCGCAAAGAGCCAGGATTTCTTCAACGTTCAGATGTGCATCCTCGGCCTTGCCGGTGCCCATCAGGGTCTTGGTCATAACATTGTTGATGTCCTCAACGCTGTCAATAACGTACTCAGCGGAGTCAACGCAGGCGTAGTTGGTGCCCTCAGCGACGTTGCCGGTGATGGCGTTGTCGATGAGGATGAGGCCGTATGCGGGGTTCTCAGCTGCGGAAACAGTGAGGCCGGCGATGACGCCGTCGCCGCCGATGTCAGCGATGATGTCGGGGTCAGTCTCGAAACCGGAGGTGATGAGCTTGGTGTCAGCGGCGCAGGTGCCGTTGGCCATAGCGCCAACCATGGTGGGATATACGAACTGAACGCCGGCGCAGAGGCCAATGATGGCGTCCAGATCATTGCGGCCAGCCTCCAGGAACCAGGAGTCGGGCAGGGGCTCGAACATGAGAGTGGTGGTGTCGCCAACGATCTCGATGGGCTTCTCGGCGGTGGCGTTGTACTCGTCGATAGCGGCGCGGAGACCGGCATCAGCCTCGGTGAGGTTGGGATATGCGAATACGGGGAAGTTGATGACAGCAACCTTCTCATAACCACCTTCGATTATAAGTCTGGCCATCTGCTTGCCGAGGAAGAAACCGTCGCCGTAACCGTCAGCGATGGTGCCAAGATAATGGTCATTGCTTGCGCAGGCTGCGTTGGCACCGGCGGGATCATAGACGGAGCGCATGTCGCAGTTATAGCCTGCAACCCAGAGCTCGGGGTATGCTTCCATAATGTCCTTGAGACCGCCGTCCTGGCTGGTGATCATACCAACCACGTCATCGGTCATAGCGTTCTGAACGGCAAGAAGGTTGTTGGCTGCATCGTTGAAGGGATCGCCGAAGCAGACTTCGAATTCATAGCCAAGGGCTTCGCAGAGAGCGCCAAGGTAAGCGCAGGTGGCGTCATACTGTGCGCCGCCGGAAAGGTTGGACAGCCAAAGGATGGTGCCCATATCCTCATAGGTGGGAGCTGCGGGCTCGGCAGGAGCTGCAGGATCTGCGGGAGCTGCGGGCTCAGCAGGAGCTGCGGGCTCAGCGGGAGCTGCAGGAGCTGCGCCACAGGCGACCAGGCCAAATACCATGACCATAGCCAGAAGCAGAGCAAGAATCTTTTTCATTACTATTTCCTCCATTTTTTATGTCTGGTTTATATTTGGGGACAATATCCCCAAAGCATTACATTAATTATAACAGCTGTGTTTTTTCTCATCAACGCAGTTTCTTAACCGAAATATGTACATTTTTTATACTTTAGACTCTGTTAAAACGGATTTTTTGTGGGATATCCGCCGCAACAACTGCAATAATCTTAAATATTTGAGCCTTTGTCTTGTAAATAGCAAAAACCGACATATTTTAATGCGCTGTATTATTAGCTTCGGGGAAAAGCTTATAAATTCAGGAAATCCTTACGGTACTTCACGCCAAAGTATTCCGCAAGCTCCACCATTTCTTCATCCTTGATGGTGTTGATTCTGGGCAGGTGGGCGGTCAGCATATAGATCTGGGCGGCCTTTTCAACGGTTTCGATGAGACCGAAGGTTTCGTCCATAGTCTTTCCGGCGCCGTAGATGCCGTGCATGCCCCAGACAACCAGACGGAATTCCTTCATCTTTCCAGCGGTGGCTTCGCCTATGGTGTTGGTGCCCCAGAGCATCCAGGGCAGAACGCCTACGCCGTCGGGCAACACCACGATGCACTCGCTGCACATCTCCCACAGAGTGTGGGTGAACTTTTTCTCATCAAGCTCATGGACATAGTTCATTGCCAGAGTATAGGTGGGATGGCAATGGAGCACTACCCGGTTTTCCGGGTCAACGGAAAGTCTTGCCATATGGCTCATCAGATGGGCGGGGAACTCGGAGGTGAATCTGCCGCCGTCGGAGAAGCCCCACAAAAGCTCCGCCGTTTTGCCGTCTTCAGCGATGCGGACAATACCCAGATTGGTTTCGGGGTCTTCATCCACATTCTTGAAATACTTTCCGGTGCCGGTGACGATAAAGACCTTGCCAACAAGGGAAGCGGCATCAAATCCCATGGGAATGCTGCGGATAACCTTGTTTTTATCCAGATACTGATAAACTTCCTCTTCATCCAGCAGGCAGCTGATATTGCCGCCGTTGCGCTCGTCCCAGCCGAGGCGGTACATATTGGCGGTGGTTTTACGCATTTCCTCCACAAAGGGAGCGTTCAGGATATTCTTCATTTTCTTAACCTCTCTTACTCAGCACTTCGGCTTCATATTTTTTAACATCGGCAAACCATTCGCCGTCGGCAGGCGCGCCGCACTGGCGGCAATACTGCTCCCAAATCTCGCCGAAGGGCATAGTCTTCAGCTCTTCCTGAACAACCATCAGCTCGCTCCAGTTATCCCCGTTCTGCAGAGCGCTGAGATCGGGGGTGCACAGGGCCATCAGAAGCGCCTTCTGAACATTGCGGAAGCCAACGGTCCAGGCGGATATACGGTTGATGGAAGCATCAAAGTAGTCGAGGGCTATTTTGACGGAGCCCTCCAGACCGCCGCAGCGGACGATCTCCTTGCAAATCTCCTTGGTCTCATCATCCAGCAGAACAACATGGTCGGAGTCCCAACGGATGGGGCGGGTGATGTGCAGGGCGATTTCGGGGAAAAATGCCAGCAGGGCGGGGATTTTGTCGCTGACAACCTCGGTGGGGTGATAATGGCCGTTATCCATAAGGGGGATGCACTTGCCGGGATTCATGGCGGCGTAGCTGAGGCTGAATTCGGCGGAGCCCACGGTATAGGCCTCAACACCGATGCCGAAAACCTTGGATTCCACACAGGGCTTGACCTTGTCAAAATCGAAGGGCTCGGAGAGAATTGCGTCTATGGCTTCCTTATAGCGGACGCGGGGACCCATGCGGTCGGCGGGGATATCTTTGAAGCCGTCTCCGGACCAGATATTCATAACGCAGGGCTGACCCAGCTCCTCAGCCAGATAGCCGGAGATGCGGATGCAGGCCTTGCCGTGGTCTATCCAGAACTTGCGGATCTCGGGATCGGGGGAGGAGAGTGTGAGACCTTTGGCCTTGGGGTGGGAGAAGAAGGTGGGGTTGAAGTCGCAGCCGAGACCCCGCTCTTTGCAGAAGTCCACCCATTTTTTGAAATGTCTGGGCTCCAGAGCGTCCCGGTCTGCCCAGTCGCCATCTTCAAAAATGGCATAGGAGGCATGGAGATTCATCTTTGCCTTTCCGGGGCAGAGCTTCAGCACCATGTCAAGATCGGCCATCAGCTCCTCGGGGGTCCGGGCGCGGCCTGGATAGTTGCCGGTGGTCTGGATGCCGCCCGTGAGGGGCTTAGAGGGATCGGTGTCGAAACCGCGGACATCGTCACCCTGCCAGCAGTGCAGGGACACGGGAATGTTCTTCAGTTTTTCGATTGCCGCATCGGTGTCGATGCCTATGGCCGCGTATTTGGCCTTTGCTTCAGCGTAGGACATATTATTTGACCTCCATTTGAATCTTAAGATTGCCCAGAGCGCTTGCTTCAATGGGCAGTGCAATTACTTTTTTACCGCTTGCTTCTTCCGTAAGGCGGTTGAGGAAGCTGTTTTTGGCTCCGCCGCCTACTATATATAGCTTTTCATAGCTGCAGCTTGTGTTGGCTTCCAGCTCGTCAATGGCTTGCTTATAGCTGAGAGCCAGACTGCGGTAGGCGCAGCGGAAATAGTCGCCGATAGTCAGCAGCCCGTCGGCAGCGGAGTCGAAAGCTTCCTTCATACTCCGAGGGGCGAGAAATTCGGGAGCGTTCGCATCCACCAGAGCATCACAGGTGCTCGCTTCCGCCAGTTTTACGATCTCCGGGAACTTCATATCAGGGCATAGCTCCCTTTGCAGCTCGTTCACAAGCCACATACCCATAATGTTTTTCTGATAGCGGTTATAGCCCACGCCGCCCTCGTTGGAGTAGTTGGCTTTTTCGCTGTCTGCATCCGTGATTGGTTCAGGTGTTTTCACGCCTAGCAGGGACCATGTGCCGGAGGAGATATAGGGATGGTTGCCCTCCATGGGGATACCCTCCACCGCAGAACCCGTATCGTGGGTGGCGCAGAGAATCACCTTGATTCCCTCATATTCGCCGATGACCGCGCCGGGGCGGCTCAGTTTCGGGAAGAGATGTTCGGGATAGCCAAGAGCCTTCATGACCTCCGTGTCAAATTCAGCGGTCTGAGCGTTCACCATGCCCGTTGTGGTGGCATTTGTGTATTCTCTCGCCTTGACTCCGCAGAGCTTCCACATAAGATACTCAGGTATCATCAGCATATCGGTGACACCCTCCAGCCGCCCGCTCAGCTTATCGGCATAAAGCTGATAGACGGTGTTAAAGGGCTGAAACTGGCAGCCGGTGCGGCGGTAAAGCCCGGAGAAGGATATTTTCCCGTGGACGGGCGCGATCACCTCTTCGGTGCGGCTGTCCCTGTAGGCGTAGACGGGGTAAAGCTCTTCCTCACCTTTTATCAGCACATAATCCACGCCCCAGGTATCAATGGAGAGGCTCTCAATCTGGGGGAACTCCGCCTTTGCCGCGGCGATACCCTGCTTAACCGAGTTCAGCAGAGCCTCAGTATCCCAAACCAGATGCCCCTTTTCCTCCCGGACACCGTTGGGGAAACGGTAAACTTCCTTGCTCTGTATAGTGCCGTTTTCCTGCCAGCCTACGATGTGGCGACCTGAAGACGCGCCGATATCAATTGCCAGATAATAAGCCAAAGAAAGCCCTCCTTTTGCATTATAAAATCATTCTACCACTATAAAAATCAAAAAAAGAGGTCTTTTGTTTTCTTAAAAAGTGTCCTCTCTTGCACTAATGCTCGTCCCGGTAATGCTTGGGGGATTTTCCGTAGTTTTCAACAAATATCCGGTGGAAATAACTGATGTTTTCATAGCCCACGGCAAGGGCGATATCGGAAACATTCCGGTCTGTATTGCGCAGGAGGAATGCCGCCTGGGCAAGCCGTTTTTCCTGAACAAGCTGGGTATAGGTTTTTCCGGTTTTCCGCTTTATTTCCCGGGAGAGCCAGGAAGCGTCGTAGTGAAGCTGGCCTGCCAATTCCGAAAAGCTGCAGCTGACATAGTTGCTCTCAACATAACGGAGCACCTGCCAGACCACCTTATCTCCCTGATCGTCGGTGCTGAGGGTTTCCGTGTGGCCAAGAAGCTGCATAAACAGCAATGCCATAGTCATCTGGCTCATTTTTCGTCTGGCGGGGGTCTCCTGAATAAGTATCCACAGAAGGTTTTCCAGCAGGTTTTGTATGGGTTTTACTTCCGAAACATCGAAATAAAGGTATCCTGCACCGGAATTGCGGCCGCAAAGGCAGTCAACGAGAAACTTTCTGAGAGGCGTTTCTTCCTCACCTATCATGGAAAGGGGCGCGGAAAAGAACTCCGGCAGCACGATGAAATTAACGGCAATATCCTTTTCTCCGGCTCTGCATACCTCGTGAGTGGCGCTCTGATTGAGAAACAGCAGGTCTCCCTGCTCCAGACGGATTTCTCTGCCGTTGACGATATGGACAGTTTCGCCGCTGCACATATATATCACTTCCACATAGTCGTGAGTATGCTCCGGGAAGTGGATAAAGCGGGTATGAGGACGGAAGGTGATCAGCTTGCCGGAGGCCAAAAGCTTGCGGCTGTTGACGGTGCTGCTTTGACCCTGCATATAAAGGCTGCGGTCAATATGGCGGCGTCCGTCCAGTATCTCCTGCTCTTCCGCCGTGATCACAGATAGCTTTTTCATTAATCTTGCATCCACGCGCTCACCTCCAATGACCTTTCTTGCAACAAGAATACCATAGCATAGACCAAGGGGCAAGAGAAAATGAAAGCCCCGGGGATTTGCTGTGGAAAGCAGATAAAATTAAAGGCCACCTCCCGATGGGAGACGGCCTTTTGGCTTATTTGGTGAAAAGCTTGCGGAGGTCAAATTTCTTCACTCGGAAATCCAGAACGAACAAAAATGCCACCACCAGGAGCATGCCGTGAAGTATACCCACGAAAACGGAGTCCTTAAAGAGACCGTGGAAAAGATAAATCGCGGGGAAAATGATGGAAATTGCGGTTATGGGGAGGCCGCGGTAAAACTTGTTGATGCCTTCCTCAAACTGCTGGCGCTTGGCTTCCATAACATTGAAAAAAGCCAGACGGATAACGCCGCAGAGAGCGAAGAGGCAGATGCAGATATAGCCGAAAACTCCGTCAACGCCCATGCAGTAGCACAAAAAGGCGGGGAAAGCGCCGAAGCTTACCACATCGCAGAGGGAGTCCAGCTGGATGCCGAAGCTCTTTTCATCCTCGCTGCGGTTTTTCTTTGTGCGGGCGACCATGCCGTCAAAGGCGTCGCAGACACCGGAGGCAAACAGACAGATGATTGCGCCGGTGAAGCAGCCTTTGGAGGCGAGGGTCATTCCCACAATGGCGGAAATGATGCTCAGGTAGGTGATGATGACTGTGTAGTCATAAAAACCGATGAATTTTTTCATTAATTTTCTCTCTTCTTCCCTAAAATATAAGACACAAAAAAGCCTGCTGCAAGCAGAATAATGGAAATGGCGGATGACAGGTTGAAGCCCAAAACGCAGTTTTTGTTAAGCATATTGGGTATCATTGAAATGAAAATGCCGAAAATTACGGAGTAGGTTGCGGTGTAAAAGCGCTTGAAAAGAAATGTCATGAAACGGGAGATTGCCACAAGGCTTATGGCGAGACCGATGAGCATGGGTGCCAGTATGGAAACATCGAAGTCTGCCAGAGCGGAGACATACATGCGGTAAATTCCTAGGGTGGTGAGAACAACTGTGGGGTCAAAGCCGGGGATTACTGCGGTGAGGCCAACCGCAATGCCAAGAAGTATGGACTGGAGCACATTGGGGTCGGTGACCTCGGGGAAAAGATGGGGGTTTGCTCTGAAAAGCCAGAAGCCGAAGGCGGCAGAAAGAACCATGCAAACATAGTGGTAACATTTGCAGCCCTTTTCTCTGACCTCCTTCCAGACCATGGGGACAGTGCCGAGGATGAGGCCGAGGAAGCAGAAGCGGGTGGGCATCTCATAGTTGCCTATGAAGAAATCGATGATTTTGCTGAAAAGCAAAACGCCCACAGCCATCCCCAAAATCAGGGGGAGCAGAAAGCGGCCGTTTTTCTTTATATCCTTGAAAAAATGCCCAAAAGCATCAAGGGTTTTCTGATAAAGACCGAAAATGATGAGGAGAACGCAGCCGCTGAGACCGGGAGCGATGCCGCCGATACCAACGACTATTCCTTTGAGAAAATTTTTCAAGGGTTTGCCTCCAAAGTAAAACTATTGTCCTACAGTATATCATAGGAAATTCGACATTTCCACAGTGAAATGCAGCGGAGGAAAATTTATTTTCCAAATGTTCACAGCACCTGAAAGATATGATATAATCTTCACAACCCGCTTGCCGCAATGCTAAAAATGGAGGGCAAAACTATGATAACAGAGAGAATACCCCTTTGGGAGGGCCGCGAGGATGTGGCTCTTTATACTATGCTGAGAAAATGCGAGGCACTGCCCATGCAGGAGGATGCGGTTGAGGCTTTGCCCGCCGTAATCGTATGCCCCGGCGGAGCATATCTTTTCTGCTCCGTGGATCTGGAGGGGGATACCACAGCCCTTCGCTTTGCAGATAAGGGATACCAGACATTTATTCTTGAATACACCGTGGGCTCCCGCTGCGGAGATATAGACTCCCGCCATCCCGCCCAGCTGCTGGATCTGGCAAAGGCCATTCTCATCATCCGCCAGCATGCGGAGGAGTGGCATGTGGACACCGAGCGCATAAGCCTTGCGGGCTTTTCCGCAGGTGCAAACCTCTGCGCTAATATGGCGGTGCATTGGCACGAGAGCTTCCTTGCCGATTATTTCGGTGTGGACAGCAGCGTTTTCAAGCCCCTTGCCGTTGTGTTGGGCTATGCCCTCGTAGATTACCGCTATCAGGAGGAGTATCTTGCCGAGGCAATTCCCAATAACTCCATTATGATGGCGGGTAATAAGACTATTTTCGGAACTCCCACTCCCAGCCCCGAGCAGTGCGATGAGCTGAGCCCCCATAACTATGTCAGCGAGAAAACTCCCCCCATATTTATGGTGCATGCCGCCAATGACAGCCTTGTTCCCGCTGTCCACTCCCTGAAACTTGCCGCCGCCCTTGCTGAAAAGGGAATAGAATATGAGCTGCATATTTTCAAAAACGGCGAGCACGGCTTTGCCACCGGTGTTCCCGGAGGCGTGGGCCCTTACCGCAGCGACAGGCATATGGCGCTGAGCGTGTGGATGGACCTCTGCGCAAAGTGGCTTATGGGCTATGTGGCTCCCGAAACTGCCGAGCATGATGAGTGCGTTGCCGCAACAATGCGCCGCAGAGAAGAGGCAAGACGCGCCGCAGCAAAGAAATAAAAACTTAACTCCGACAGAAAGCACTCTGTCGGAGTTTTTTGTTAAAGATAAAAATACATTGTGCTGGCGCCGCAACAGCCCACATTTTCAAAGCGGAAGCTATATTTCTCGCTCTCTCCGCTCAAACACTTGTCGGCGGAAAGGACGAATTCTCCCTTGCGGGAGGACATATACTGCTTGGAAAGCTCTGCCAAAAGAGCCTTTTTGTTGGGCTTGAGCCCCGTCTTTTCCTCGTACCATGCAAAAAAGGCGTCCTCGTTGATGTAATTATACATGCTTTTTCAGCTCCTTTCCTTTTGTTCATTATACATCCGCTGGGGGCGCAGCGCAATAATCTGTTGCCAAGGTGCGGAATTTATAGTATAGTGAGTCGATGAAAACATGTAAAATCAGGAGGATTCCCATGGAAAAAGAGAAATATATCGGCCTGAAAGCCACTAAGGCCGTTCACGCTGTCACCGAAGAGGAAGTCACCGAATATCTGGAGAAGCTTCGTCAGGCCAACACCAAGACCGAAGTTATCACCGACAGATGCGCACAGGACGGCGACGAGGTCATTCTTGACTATGCAGGCTTCGTAGGCGATGAGCAGTTCGCAGGGGGCACCGCAGAGCGTCAGAGCCTCACCCTTGGCTCCGGCACCTTTATCCCCGGCTTCGAAGAGCAGCTCGTTGGCGCACAGATAGGCGAGCAGGTTGATGTTCATGTAAGCTTCCCCGAGGTTTATCACAGCGCAGACCTTGCAGGCAAGGAGGCCATCTTCAAGTGCACCGTTCACGAAATCCACGTAAAGAGCCTTTATGAGATGGATGATGAGTTTGCACAGAATATTGCAGGTCTTCCCACTCTCGCAGAAATGCGCGCCGTACTTCGCCAGCAGATGAGCGCATCCGCCGAGGAGCAGGCATACAACAGAGTTATAGATGAGCTTATGTTCAATCTGGCTCAGAATTGCCAGGATATAGAGCTGGACGCAGAGTCCGTTGAGAAGGAAATCGATGGCATGCTGGCAGGCATGGAGCAGCAGCTCCGCCAGCAGGGTCTGAGTCTTGACCAGTATCTCCAGTTCACCGCCCGCAGTCTGGAAGAGCTTCGCGATGCACAGCGCGACCAGGCCGCGTTCGGCGCAAGAGTCAGCGCAGCTCTCGATGCTGTCGCCGACGGTGAAGGTATTGAGGTCAGCGAAGAGGACTTTGAGCGTGAGTTCCAGTTCATTGCCGACCAGTACGGACTCACCGTGGATCAGGTCAAGGGCTTCTTTGGCGAGGATGTAAAGGAAAATATGGGTCGCGAAATCCGCCAGAAGAAGGCCGTCGCCTTTATTCTGGAAAATGCCGACATCACCACTATCGAGGAGTAATTGAAAATGCAAAAATACGCAGAGTGGTTTGCTCTGCGTATTTTTATATTCAATTTTCGGCGGGAGCAAGCCCCCGCCCTACGATTTGCGCGGAAATGTAAAATCCCCCTTGTAGGGGCGAACTGTGTTCGTCCGCTTTATTGCCTCCATTGCATAGGGAGGTGGATTTTGCCGAAGGCAAAAGACGGTGGGATTGGTTTTTGGGCCGGCCGGGTGTCCGGCCCCTACGACAAAAACGGACCGGGCTGCGGGAATTTAGGGGGAGGATATTATTCCCGCCCGCAAAAGCCGCTCTCAGCCCATTGGGAGGGTCTCTTTTTTGAAAATCTGCAGCTCCAGCTGGTATTTATCCGAGACGGAGTAAAGGGCATCGAAGATAATTTCCTCCAAAATGTCTGCGGGACATTCGGCGCTTGTGTTGAGGAGCACCGCAACAGCGCTTGCGGGGCTTCGGAAACGGTGGTTTATCTCCACGGCTCGCTGGGCGCCGATAAGATCCACCTTGGCATAATCCCCCTCGCCCTCCCAAGCCAGAAGCTTCAGATGGGGGATTTCCCGGCCTGCTGCACGGATACGCTCTGCGATGCGCTCCGCCAATTCCTCCAGATATGCGGTGCCGTCAAAATCGTCGCAGCAGACCACGGCGCGGTACTGGATATAAAGCTCGGTCATTCTGCCCATGGCGGACATAAATGCCTCGCCCCCGTAGCCTATATCGGGAAGGCGCATTGAGGCTTTTCCCTTTATAAGCGCCTGAGAGAGCTCTTCGAGACCTTCGCCCCGGAGAGCGCTTATGGCCACTGTGTCGGCATGGGGATAGCGCTCCGCCAGAAAAGAGAGGCAGGAGGCCTTTTCCTCGGTGCCTATGCTGTCGCACTTATTCAAAACGATGAGATCTGCCTCTTTAAGCTGGGTGTCATAGATATACTCAAGCTCTCCGGCGCAGCCCTTTTCCAGAAGGGAGACCGTCTTGGGCTCAACAAGCACCGTGAAGGGTGCAAGCTCAAAGCGTCCGGGGAATTTTTCCGCCAGACCGTGGTAGACGTGCTCCAGCGCCCCCACGCCGAAGCCGGGGATATCGGAGATGACAAGAGAAAAGCCATCGTCATAATAGGCGCTGAGTCTCTGAGCCAGAAGCTCATTCACATAGCAGATGCAATCGTCCGTTATCTCCGATGCGCTGCAGCCGGAAAGACTGGCAAGCTTGTTGTCAGCAAGACTCACCCCGTGGCCAAGGTCATTGGAAATCATGGCGGCCTTGCCGTGGCGGGAGGAGAAATGTTTTGTCAGAGCAATCATAGTCGTCGTTTTTCCCGAACCGAGAAAGCCGCTGAAAACTGCGAATTTTTTCATAGGATGATGTCCTTTGTGGCTTTTTTCTTGAGTATACCATGCCGCGGGAAAAGGGGCAAGGGAACAGTTTAACATAGCCTTCCCCTCGAGTGGAAGGTGGCTGCCCGAAGGGCAGACGGGTGAGGTGTTCTTATTCGGAACGGTCAAGACCGTTCCCTACATAGCATCGCAGCAAAACATCGTTCGTAGGGGCCGGACACCCGGCCGGCCCGACGCAACTAATTATGGACGCACCTTCAAAGCCTTCCCCTTGGGGAAGGTGGCTGCCCGAAGGGCAGACGGATGAGGTGTTCTTCACGCAGAGGACGGTTTTGTCCGTCCCTCTACAAAGCCTCCCCTAAGAGGGGAGGTGGCGCGGCTTGCCGCGGCGGAGAGGTTGATGTTTTCCCGAAACCTCTCAGTCTGCTTCGCAGACAGGTCTCCTCTAAGGAGAGCCTTTGGAGGAATATGAAGACCGCATAAAAAAAGAGACCGCTTTTGGCGGTCTCTTTTTTTAATTTTTTCAGAACATTTCCTTGCTCATGCGGTCGATCTCTGCGTTGATCATATCGTAGGGAACAAAGCAAGTCATGGGCATACCTGCGGTCTGGCAGGGGATGAAGCCGTGCTTGCCGCACTTACGGCAGGCGCGCTCAACTTCGGCCTTGACCAGCTCGGGAGTCCAGGTGGGAACGTCCAGAACGCGGGTCTCGATCTCGCCCATGAAGGTGATCTTTCCTGCGTACTCCTCGATGAGAGAGGGGATGTCGTTGGCGGGGATAACGCCCTGCCAGATGTCGATGCCCATCTCTATCATGTAGGGGACGAGGTTTCTTGCGTAACCGTCGTTGTGGTGGATGATGAGGCAGCCGTGCTCTTTATAGTAGCCGTAAATCTTCTTGTAAGCGGGGAGAAGGAACTCTTCGAACATCTCGGGGGAGAGGAAGGAGTTCTCGGTTGCGCCCCAGTCGTCATGATGGAAAATAGCCTCGATATGGAGTTTTTCGACAAGGGTCTTTGCGAAGTCCAGCTCGCGCTCGGTGATGAAGTCGATGAGGGCGTGCATCTCTTCGGGCTCCTCGTAGAAGTTTGCGAAGGTGTCTTCCATGCCCATGAGAGCGTGGAGACGCTCGAAAACGCCCTGTGCGTGGAAACCGCAGACATACTGGTTCTCGCGGTCGGTCTGTGCGGCGATGCCGTGGAGCATGCCCCAGTAGCCGGGATCTTCGGGAACATAGTGCTTATGGAGGATTTCTCTCCACTTGGTGATATCCTTCAGCACGCGGTGCTCGTCGTCGTGGAGGGGGAATGCGCCCATCTGTCCGATGGGGAGGGTCCAGGTAACGCCGTACTGGTCAACGCCGTCGGGAGAGCCGGGGATGATGGGATAGTTGCCCATGTAGTAGGTGTCGGGAACAAGAATGTTCAGGAATTCATACTGCTTGACAAAACGGTCGGGATTGCCGTCTTTCTTCATAACTTCGAGAAGATTCTGTTTTGCGGTTAACATCTTATACCTCCAAATGCCTCGTCAATATTTATAAGAAAAGTTTGTTAAAAAAGAGGCGTATATAGGGATTTTATACTATTGCACAGCATATTGCAAGGGGGAATGTATGATGGGAGGAGTTATTGAAGAGCCCCATTGCCTGTATGTGTCCATTGGTTTATGTTTGTGGATTTGTCATCTGTCCAGAATTTGATAGTTACAAGATATTCGCGTGGATATTGCTCTCGCTCAGGTTCTCCTTCGTGCCATTCTTCAGTGGTGATACGATACCATCTGTTGTGACGCCAAGGCCGTTCGTCCTCGTCAAAGATGTTTGAAAAATCGCCGCTTTCAAATTCAACCTTATAATCTCTTCTGTCAAAGAGGTCGGTTTCCATTGTGCTTACATACTCGATATAAGAGATGTTATCTGCATTTTCACCGATTTCTGCAAAGGCAATTTCGATATCGCTTACAAGTTCGTTAGCAAAGTTATCGCGCCAACTATTGTCTAGCGTGGTAGGGACAGAAGGAATAGAAGATTGAACATCTTGGTTGGAGACATCGGTTTGCGAGGTTTTATTTAGGGAAACATTGTTGTCAACATCTACGGCAATATCTGGGTCGTCAACACTTACGGTGTCGCCATAGCAGTAATCTATTGCAGCGATCGAACAAAAAATTAGAAGAATAATGAGGGCTGGTTTTATCCACCGCATTTTTAATTTTTTGCGCAAATAGGATTGCCATTTCTTAACGGGCGCAATTAAAATAGCGAGGAGAATCATTGGGGCAAATGGAATGTTCGGAAAGTATACAATGGCGCCAGAAATGAGAAATGCGACAAGTATCCACAAGATGAAGTGCCCTATTACAGTAAATACTTTTTTCAAGCAAATCCCTCCTTATTACACACATCAAGTATATAATCAAAGGAAAATTAATTCAATAGACCAAAAGAAAAATACCGCCTTACCTGAAGGTGAAGCGGTTTCTATAGGGGGAGCTCGAGGGGGCGACAGCCCGCCTCGAATTAAAATCTCTTGCACCAGCAAACAAACCCCATCGCGAAAGGCGATGGGGTTTGTTTACTGGTGCTCCAGCGCGGATTCGAACCGCGGACACCCTGCTTAAAAGGCAGGTGCTCTGCCGACTGAGCTACTGGGGCATATTGAATTCAGATTATACATTATATTACTCAAAACGAAAGCTTGACTTTCGTTTTGAAGAAGGAGAAAAAACTGCGTGTATGCGGAGTTTTTTGCTTGCGAAAAACGGAGCGCTAAGCGGTTTTTTGGACGAAGTGGCAGGGATGGCTGGACTCGAACCAGCGAATGAGGGAGTCAAAGTCCCTTGCCTTACCGCTTGGCTACACCCCTGTATGGGGAAAGTAAAACCGGGATCGGGAGGTTTCCCAATCCCGGTTTCTTTGTGGGGTGGGTAATGGGACTCGAACCCACGACACCCGGAACCACAATCCGGTGCTCTAACCAACTGAGCTACACCCACCATAAAAATGGCACGCCAGAAGGGACTCGAACCCCTGGCCTACTGCTTAGAAGGCAGTTGCTCTATCCAGCTGAGCTACTGGCGCATATTATTGCTGCGGCTCGTAGTGGAAAAAGCTGGAGCGGGTGAAGGGAATCGAACCCTCGTATCCAGCTTGGAAGGCTGGTGTTCTACCATTGAACTACACCCGCAAGCCTAAAGAGTTTAACATCATTTTTTTCTCTTGTCAATAGGAAATGCGGCAAAAATATAGGTTTTTTATGACGGAATCGGGGGCGATGGGGGATTTTTGCGGGAGGAAAGAGAAAACCCCCGCCCTGCAAAGGGTGGGGGGTTGGATATTTACTCGCTTACACGGACGAATTTATAATACTGTCCGCCGATGATAAAGATGACATCTTCTACGGGCTCATAATTGAAGTTATAGCTGCCTTTATCGGAATGACCATCAAATACATAGAAGTCCATATTTTCACCGTCATAGAATTCCACGAATTCAATCGTGCCGCTTTCGGTTTCGGATGTGGTCAAATCGAATGTGCCGTCCTCCCGGAACTCAAGTATCCAGCCGAGCTTGAGGTCAAACCACATTTCGCCTACGGTTACGGATGCCAGTTCCCATTTGCCGATGTACTGCTGAAGGCCGATGACTTCGCGGTCAAGGGCTTCTTCCTTGGTGTCGCCGCAGGCTGAGCAGCTGTTGACCATTTTGTCGGAACCGTTTACTTCCCAACCGGAATAGCTGTGACCCAGAGCATCGCCTTCAGTTTCGGTGCAACGATTGCAGGTCTTGGGGGTGAAGCAGTCGGCATCTGCCCAGTCATGACCCAGAGCATCGCCTTCGGTTTCACCGCAACGACTGCAGGTCTTGGGAGCGAGGCAGTCAGCATCTGCCCAATCGTGACCCAGAGCATCGCCTTTGATTTCGCCGCACTTTGCACAAACCTTGGCATTGGTGCAATCGGCTTCAGTCCATTCGTGGGAGAGGCAGCAGCCTGCCAGCAGGAACAGGCACAGCGCAGATATAAGAATCAGGGATATCGCTCTTTTCATATTCTTTCCTTCTTTCTCTTGATGAAGCTGCATAAAACCGCGGCTTCTATGTGAGAAATTATACCATCTTAAGGACGCAAAAGCAACAGTAAGAGCAAAGTGTGTTTGTGCAGAGGATTTAGGCTTTAGCCTGAGCGATATAAAAGGCTTTTTCAATCCCTCCGCCTCACATTCGTTCGGCACGTCCGTTTGCAAGGGAGGCTTTAAGGGCGCGCCGAGCGTCCATAGGCTCGTGCCCTACGGAGGTGCGGAAGCGTTACGAGGCACCATTCCCCGTGACGCCGAACAGGCAGCTAGGGGCAGCAGCGTCCTGAGCGGAAATCGAGGGAAGTACTCTAAGGTTTAGACTCTGATTATGTGGCACAATGCATTTCCCGTTTACGCACTTTGGGGAGTTTCCAAAGAGGGGGGGATAGGTCGGTCTTAATAACTTCCCTCCTCGCGGCATAGCCGCTGCGGTCGATGGTGCGGTATTTAAAGGCTTCCCTTGGGGGAAGCTGTCGAGCGAATGCGAGACTGATGAGGGAAAATGATATCGCACAAGCGGCACCCCCTCATCCGTCACGGCTTTGCCGTGCCACCTTCCCCAAGGGGAAGGCTCTGGCGCGGCGGGAGCAAGCTTCGCGAAGCGAGGCAGGAATGGAAGGTTTTCGCGAAGCGAAAAGCCCAACCGCCCTACGTGGGGACGGTAACGGAGGCGGGAACAAAAAACTTCCGCGAGGCTTCGCGGAAGTTTTTGCCGTTTTATTATTATATCAGCCGTGGAAGAGCTTTTTCACCTGATATCTGGGCTCAAAGGTGATATTGACGCCCAGCTTCTGGAAGAGATTTTCGTCCACGCGGGAGAGGATGACGCTGGAATGAGCTTCGCAGCCCCGGAGTTTATCAAGCTGATCCATGGCCAGCTCCGCCATAGGATTGGTGACGGCGCAGATGCTCAGAGCAACCAGGATCTCATCGGTATGGAGACGGGGGTTGCGGTTGCCCATATGTTCGGTCTTAAGATGCTGGATGGGCTCGATGATACCCGGGGAGATGAGCAGAAGTTCCTTGTTCAGTCCGCCCAGCTCCTTGAGAGCGTTGAGCAGGCAGGCGGAGGCAGCACCCAGCAGAGAGGAGGTTTTGCCGGTGACGATTCTTCCGTCGGGCAGCTCCAAAGCCATTGCGGGATTTTCCGTCTCCTCGGCGCGGGCCATGGCGGCGGCGATGACGGGGCGGTAATCGGTGGTGATGCCGCACTTATTCATAATAAGCTCAATCTTGCGCTGCTCGCCCGGGTCGGAGAGACCCTGGCGGACGCTGACGGCGGTGGAATAATAGCGGCGGATTATCTCAAGCTTGCTGGCGTGGCGGCAGACCTCATCATCGGTGATGCAGTTGCCCACCATATTTACGCCCATATCAGTGGGGCTCTTATAGGGACTCTTGCCCCAGATGCGCTCCAGAATGGCGTTGAGAACGGGGAAAACCTCAACATCACGGTTATAGTTGACGGTCATCTCGCCGTATGCCTCCAGATGATAGGGGTCTATCATGTTGACATCGTCAAGGTCGGCGGTGGCGGCTTCATAGGCCAGATTGACGGGATGGGTGAGGGGGAGATTCCAGATGGGGAAGGTTTCGAACTTGGCGTAGCCGGAGGAAATGCCCCGCTTATGCTCGTGATAAAGCTGGCTGAGGCAGGTGGCCATTTTGCCGCTGCCGGGACCGGGGGCGGTGACCACAACAAGACTGCGGGAAGTTTCGATATAGTCGTTTCTGCCATAGCCCTCGTCGGAGACGATGAGGGGAAGATTGGCGGGATAATCGGGGATAATATAGTGGCGGTAAACCTTCAGACCAAGCATTTCCATACGCTTCTGGAACTGGTCGGCTGCGGGCTGGTTCTGGTACTGGGTGATGACCACGCTGCCAACATAGAGACCGATGCCGCGGAAGGCGTCGATAAGGCGGAGGGTGTCCTCGTCATAGGTTATGCCAAGGTCGCCGCGGCGCTTATTGCGTTCGATATCGTTGGCAGAGATAACAATGAGAACTTCGGCATCGTCCTTCATATTCATCAGCATCTGCACCTTACTGTCGGGCTTGAAGCCGGGCAGGACGCGGGATGCGTGGTAATCGTCAAAGAGCTTGCCGCCGAACTCCAGATAGAGCTTGCCGCCGAACTGCTCGATGCGGGAGCGGATGTTTTCAGTTTGGGTTATCAGGTATTTTTCGTTGTCAAAACCGATTTTGTTCATCGCTGCATTTCCTCTTTCTCTGGTTTTGCGGCTCTCAGGACTGGAGAAGAGCGCCGCGCTTGAGAATGTGATGTATAACAGTTTGATATTTTCTGGTGCAGACTACATTTTTCGTCTTGAGCTCATAGCTGATTCCGCCGTGGGAGAAGTTGACGGAAACAGGACCGTGGAGGGCGAAGCCTCCCAGCTCAGAAATGGGGAAGACCCTGCCGCAGCATTCGAAACGGTCGGTGTAAAGGGCGATGCTGCCCTTGCCGAGCTTGTTTACGCTGTGGTCAACGCCCACGCTGCTGAGCTCCATACCCTCATCGGTGAACAAGAGAGCGCCCTCTTCGGCGGTGTCGGCCAGCTTTTTAAGCTCCTCGGTCTGGAATTTATCCCAATCGGTGACGGAGTCGAACACAACATCGCTGCCCTCAAAGAAGCCATAGTCATTATAGCGCACCTCGTAGCCGCAGCTATCGCACCAGAATCTGTCGCCCTTGGAGTGCATATGGCCGAGACTGCCGCACTTGGGGCAAAGGCAGAGAACGCTTTCAAGGCTTTCGGCGGGACGCTTTCCTTTGAAAGGCACCATAGCCTTACGCTGCACCGCGTAGGCATCCACATAGAGGTCGCGGTTGATGGCGGCGTTTATTTCGTCAACGCTCATCTTTTTGAGCACATCGGGGGTATAGATGTTCATTATTTTGCCGCGGATTTTGCCCCGTCTGATGCCGGAGAAGTTCCAGCGGGGCTCGGTGAAGTAGCCGCCGTCCAGACGGTAGGTGATAAGAGTTGCGCCGCTGACTCTTGCAAGCTTGCCGGTGGAGGGGAGTATATCCTCGCTTATGCCGTTGAAGGAGCGGCTGCCGTTGGCAAACATACCCACATTATAGCCTTTTTTCAGACGGCGTATAATGGTCATCGCGGTGTCACCGGCGGTGGTGCCCTTCATACGGGAGATTGGGTTGAGAAGCACCTTGAGGATCCATGAAACTATGCCCCAGCGGAAAATATGCTCGCTGGCAACAAAATACATCTGATTGGGAAATGCAAGTCCAAGGAAAAGGGGATCCCAGTTGCTGTCATGGTTGCCCATTACGAGGCAGGGGCCTTCAACGGAGCAGGTTTCATATGTATATCCGAAGCGGTGTCTTATGTAAGGACCGAGAACAAAACGAAGGAAGGACCATACGGCCTTGTGAAAACGATGGTGTTTCATAGATAAGCTCCTTTTATATCGCAGTGGACTAAGAAAACTTTCATTTCAACCTAAATATAATACATCATTCCGTCAAAGTATTCAATCGCAAATTTCGCTCAATTTTGCCCCGCATCACTTTTTCGCAAAATTCGAGCGCTTATACTTTATTTATTCATAAGTATATGGTAAAATACCTTGATTAGATGATAAAATGTTATAACTATGCGCATTGTGAAAGGTGAAAATAAACCTATGGGTATTCTCAATAAGCTTTTTGGCAGCTACTCCGAAAGGGAGCTGAAAAAAATATATCCTCTCGTTGACAAAATAGAGGCGCTGGACAAGAGCTGCGCCGCTATGAGCGATGATGAGCTGAGGGGCAAAACCGAGGAGTTCAAGACCCGCCTTGCAGCGGGGGAGACTCTTGACGATATTCTTCCCGAGGCCTTTGCCGTTGCCCGTGAGGCCGCATGGCGCGTTCTGGGTATGAAGCCCTTCCGCGTGCAGCTTATAGGCGGCATCGTCCTCCATCAGGGACGCATTGCGGAAATGAAGACCGGCGAAGGCAAGACCCTTGTTGCCGTTCTGCCCGCTTACCTGAACGCCCTTGAGGGCAAGGGCGTGCACATTGTCACCGTCAACGATTATCTTGCCCGCCGCGACAGCGAGTGGATGGGCAAGGTTCACCGCTTTCTGGGTTTGAAGGTTGGACTCATTGTCCACGGTCTCAGCTCTGACCAGCGCAGAGAGGCATATAACGCGGATATAACCTACGGCACCAACAACGAAATGGGCTTTGATTACCTCCGCGACAATATGGCTATTTACAAGAGCAACATGGTTCAGCGCGGACATAACTTTGCTGTGGTGGACGAGGTTGACTCCATTCTCATAGACGAGGCCCGCACCCCCCTTATCATCTCCGGTCAGGGAGATGAGAGCACCGACCTTTATAAGCAGGTGAACGACTTCGTCTGCCGGCTGAAGAAGCTGGTGGTTGCCAGCGTTGATGAAAAGGCCGAAGAGGATGAAAATCTGGATGCGGACTATATCGTTGACGAAAAGGCGAGAAATGCCACCCTTACCGCCAGAGGTATCGCCAAGGCGGAGCAGCATTTCGGCCTTGAAAATCTTGCTGACCTTGAAAACTCCACCCTTTCCCACCATATCAATCAGGCCATAAGAGCCCACGGCGTTATGAAAAGGGACATTGACTATGTGGTCAAGGAAGGCGAGGTCATCATTGTTGACGAGTTCACCGGACGACTGATGCTGGGGCGCCGTTACAGCGAGGGTCTCCATCAGGCCATCGAGGCCAAGGAAAAAGTTACCGTGGAACGGGAGAACAAGACTCTTGCCACCATCACCTTCCAGAACTATTTCCGCATGTACTCCAAGCTTGCGGGTATGACGGGTACCGCTGTTACCGAGCAGGAGGAATTTGTCGCCATCTACGGTCTGGACATCATCGAGGTTCCTACCAACAAGCCCGTTGCCAGAATCGACAACCCCGATGTGGTTTATAAAAACGAAAACGGCAAGAACAGAGCCATCATCAATCAGATAATCGCCTGCCATCAGAAGGGTCAGCCCGTTCTGGTGGGTACTGTCAGCATCGAAAAGAGCGAATATATATCCCGTCTGCTCCAGCGCACGGGAATAAAGCATAATGTTCTCAACGCCAAGAACCACGAGAAGGAAGCGGAGATAGTTGCTCAGGCGGGTAAGCTGGGCGCTGTCACCATCGCAACCAACATGGCCGGACGAGGCACCGATATTATGCTGGGCGGCAACGCGGAGTTCCTCTCCAAAAATGACCTGAGAAAGGCCGGCTACAGCGAAGATGTTATTGCGGAGGCCACCGGCTACGCTGATACCGATAATGAGGAGATCCTCTCTGCCCGCGCCCTTTTCGCCGAGAAAATGGCGGAGCACAAGAAGGTTATTGGCGAAGAGGCCGAGAAGGTCAAGGCCGCAGGCGGACTTTTCATTCTGGGCACCGAGCGCCACGAATCCCGCCGTATAGATAACCAGCTCAGAGGCCGCGCAGGCCGTCAGGGCGACCCCGGCGAGAGCCGCTTCTTCCTTGCTCTGACCGACGATATCATGCGCCTTTTCGGCTCCGAGAGAGTTATGGGTATGATGGAGGCCCTGGGTATGGAGGAGGATATGCCCATCGATAACAAGATGGTTTCCAACGCCATTGAGCAGTCCCAGAAGACCGTTGAAAGCCGCCATTTCCAGACCAGAAAGAGCACTCTGGAATATGACGATGTTATGAATGTTCAGCGTAAGCTCATATATGAGCAGCGCTATAAGGTTCTCGACGGCGAGGATATTCAGCAGTCCATCGCCGGTATGATACACGATTTTATTTATGACAGTCTGGGCAGCGTTGACCCCGATTCTCCCGAGGCTCTTGCCGAGATGCTCTCTCCCTTTGAAAAGCTCTTCCTTGCAAAGGGCAGAATAAGCTACGAAAAGGGAATGAAGTCCGCCGAGCTTGCTCAGCGTCTGGAGGAGATAGCCCACGAGGTTTATGCCGCCAAGGAAAAGGCTCTGGGTGCCATGCCCAACGGCGTGCCCGTTATGCGTGAGCTGGAGAGAGTTATAATGCTCCGCGTTGTTGACGAATACTGGATGGAGCATATCGATGCCATGAGCGAGCTGCGCCGGGGCATCGGACTTCGCGGCTACGGCAATATCAAGCCCATCGATGCCTATAAGCAGGAGGGTCTTGATATGTTCGAGACCATGATAGGCGGCATACGCGAGGAAGTCGTCCGCCGTGTTTATCTGGCAAGGGTCCGCGCCAACGAGAGCGTTCAGCGCAAGAGCGTTGTGAAAAATGCCAGCACCAATGTGGGCGGCGATGCTTCCGTGAAAAAGCAGCCTGTGCGCAAGGCGCAGAAAATAGGCCGCAACGACCCTTGCCCCTGCGGCAAGAAGCGTCCCAACGGCCTGCCTATGAAATATAAAGACTGCTGCGGCAGAAACGCGTAAAAACTCCGCAGCGAAATACCTTGAAACAAATTGGATGCATGGAGGAATTAATATGGGTTTCTCAGAAAATAAAAGTGGGGATGTCCGCTTTATGACCGCCTCCACCATATCTGCCCGCCACGCATTCACCACCCGCTTCGGAGGAGTCAGCGAAGGAATATACGCCTCCATGAATCTGGGCACGGGCAGGGGAGACGATGATGAAAAAATCTGTGAAAACTACCGTCTTCTTGCCCAAGCTACGGGAATTGACACCTTTCGCATGGCCTTCACCAAACAGGTGCATAAGGCTGATGTCAGAATAGTGGACGAGGGAGATATTCACGAGCTTTTCACCGCTGTACCCTATGAGGCGGACGGCATAGTTACCGCCGCAAGGGGGCTGGCCCTCATCTGCTTCACCGCCGACTGCGTCCCCGTTTTGCTCCATGACAGCGTCCACGGAGTTATAGGTGCCATCCACTGCGGCTGGCGCAGCAGCGTGGGGGATATTCTGGGCAACGCGCTTGAGGCCATGTGCTCTTTGGGAGCGGAACGAAAGGATATCTGTGCCGCCATCGGCCCAGCCATCAGTCAGTGCTGCTTTCAGGTGGGCGGCGAGGTTATAGAGGCCGTTGAGAAATGGCTGGATGAAGACGCCCGCAGCTTTTACAGAAGAGACGAGAGCGCGGAAGGAAAATTCCTTCTGGATCTGAAGCGCTGCAACGCCCGGAGGCTTGTGCAGCTGGGCGTGAAAGAAGAAAACATCGCCGTATCGGAGGAATGCACAAGGTGCAGCCACGAAAAATACTGGTCCCACCGCCATACAAAGGGACAGCGGGGAAGTCAGGGTGCACTTATCGTGCTTGAATGAATCGAAAGGATAAAGATAGATGGAATTTTTGAAAAAGCGCCTGCCCGCTTTGTTGCTGGCTATGCTGATGCTCCTTTCCGCCTGCGGAAAGAATGATGACGAGGACGGCGGCGAAGAGGAAGAGTACTATGTGGGCGACCAGGTGGTTCAGCAGACCTCCGCAGAGGACAATGTTTTCTCCCTCAACTATGACCCAGAGGGCGGTCTCAACCCCCTAAATGCGGCCAGTTCCAATAATATGCTGTTCTGGTCGCTGATGTATGACAGCGTATATGTGGTTGAAAACGACTTCTCCGTTACCAGTGAGATAGTAAAGGAATATGAGTCCTCCGACTATGAGTGGTGGGTTTTCGATATTTATGACAATATCACCTTCCATGACGGCACACCCCTCACCGCCAAGGACATCGTTTATTCCATTAACCGCGCCCGTCAGTATCCCTATTATTCAAGCCGCCTTGCCTGCATTTACGGCATAAGCGCCATGGGCAACGATTGCTTCGCCATAAGCCTTGACGCGCCCAACAGTCAGCTCCCCAGCCACCTTAATATCCCCATCGTCAAGGAGGGCACCTTCGGCGACGATGTTCCTGTGGGTTCCGGCCCTTATATGCTGGCGGAGGAGGGAGACAGACTCATTGCCTATGAGGGCTACCGCCACTATGACAGCATTCCCGTGGATACCATTTATCTGAAGGACTACATGGATGCCGCTGCGAAAATCAGTGCCTTTGAAGCATCCCGCATAGATATTGTCACCAATGACCCCACCGGCGTTTATAATCTGGGCTACGGCAGCTCCAACGAGATCCGCTATTTCGAGACCAGCAATATGCATTATATCGGCTTCAACATGCAGGGCAGATATTTCTCCAACAGCCTTGCCCGGGCAGCCGTGGGCGCTGCCGTTGACAGAAACGGCATAGTCAGGCGCTATATGGAGACCTGCGCGGTGCCTGCTGCTCTGCCCGTGCATCCTGTAAGCCCTCTCTATGATGAGGACTATGCAGAGCAGTTTGTCTTTGACCTTGAAAAAAGCGCGGCACTCTTTGATAATTTCGGCATCAAGGACTATGACGAGGACGGGGTTCTGGAGATCCTTATAACCGGCATAGTTGTTGAAATAGACATAAACTTCATAGTCAATACCGACTCCACCGTTAAGCTGGAGGGGGCCAGAGAAATCGCGGAAGCCCTCAACTCTCTGGGTATAAAGACCACTCTCCACGAGCTGAAGTGGGAGGACTATGTGGAAGCCCTTGAAAAGGGTGAATATGATATGTATTACGGCGAGGTAAAGATGAACCCGGATTGGAATCTGGGCTATCTATTTGAACCCTACACCGTAACCCGCGACCCCGATGATATGGACAAGGGAATGAACTATGCCAACTGCTTCGATGAGCAGTTCAAAACCCTCTATGATGCCTATCTGGCAGCTCCCGAGGACGCAAGAAGCCTTGCCTTCTCCACCGTGTGCAGCTATGTGATGGAAAACTCCGCAATAATCCCCATCTGCTTTGAGCGCCAGGAAATGCTAACCCATCGCGGAATTATAAGCGGAGCCAACCCCACCCAGTACGATATTTTCAATAAATTCTATAACTGGACAATAAACCTTGAGTAATCAGAGAATACGATAAGCCTTTTGAAAAGGAGGATTCCCATAATGACAGATAAGGAGCTTGTTGCAGTTGCCCGCCTTGCAGCGGAAAACGCCTATGTGCCCTACTCCCATTTCCCCGTGGGTGCCGCTCTGGAATGCCCAGACGGAAAGGTGTTTACCGGCTGCAACGTTGAAAACGCAGCATACGGAAGCACCATCTGCGCCGAGCGCACCGCCATGTGCAAGGCGGTCAGCGAGGGCTACAGAAAGTTCACCAAAATCGCTATCTGGGGAAAGGGCGATGACTACACCGTGCCCTGCGGAGCCTGCAGACAGTTTATGTCTGAGTTCTCCTATGATATGGACGTTATCAGCGCCAAGGGCAGCGGAGAATACCTTTCTCTTAAGCTTAACGAACTGATGCCCCATGCTTTCAACACAGAAAACTTAAAGGGATGAGCCTATGAAGAAAATCAAACCCATAATTATATGCCTGCTTGTTGTGCTTATTCTTGCCCAGGCTGCAGCGCCCGCAGGGGCTGCGAAAAGCAGCGGCAGCAATAAGTATTTCAGCGATGTGCCTGCCGGTGCCTGGTATGAAGATGAGCTCAATGCCATCATGGATGCCCAGGAGGAGATGGGCAGCAACAACATCATCACCGGTTACGGAGATCTTGACGGAAAGCCCACCGGCGAGTTCGGTCCCGATGACCCCCTTACCAGAGCCCAGTTTCTGAAAATGATAATGGAGGCATTCGTAGCCACCGGAGCCAGCATTGACCTCACCGACACCAGCAAGGACGATATCCACTGGGCAGCAGAATACTATCAGGCCGCAAAGAAGGATAACATCCTCATTGCCAATGTCTATGAGAGCAGCAAGGCCATGTTCCGCTGCACCGCCTCCGACCTTGACCGGAATATAACCCGCAACGAGATGGCGGTTATATTGAACAATATGCTCACCAACATAGGCATGGACTCTGTGGTGGTGGTCAAAAATCCCGAGAACTATATCAGAGATTACAGATCAATTGACTCTGCCTATATAAATGCGGTTGAGCAGGTTTTCGGCAAGAAGCTTATTCAGGGCGACGAGAAGGCCAATTTTAACGGAGAACAGTATCTTACCCGAGCGGAAGGTGTAACCATTATCTACCGCTTCCTCTTCGAGTATGATATCAACGGCGATGATCTCTATTATTTCGCCGCCAGACCTGCGCCTCCCACTCCGGACCCCACGCCTACGCCCACACCCACGGCTACCGCGAAGCCCACCCCTACACCCACCGCAAAGCCCTCCGCTGCGCCCACCCCTGTGGCTCCCGTGCAAAGCGCTGCGCCCTCTGCGCCCGCAACTACCACACCTGCGCCCTCTGCGCCTGTAACGACCACACCCGTGCCTTCTGCGCCTGTGGAGACCACCCCTGCGCCCTCTGCGCCCGTGGAGACCACCCCTGAGCCCACACCTACTCCCACACCTACTCCAACACCGGCGGCCAATGCAACCATACCCGCTGGCTACTCCACCTTTGCATGGTGGCTGCGCAGCGGACAGGTGGATAGCTGGGGCAAGCTCAGCGCTCAGGCCAAGACACTTCTCTTCGGAAACGCAAACAAGAGTTATTTCTCCTCCGCTGCGGAGGCAGCTCCCTATATGACCGATGTTGCTGTACCCATCTGGACAATGGATAAGAGCGGCAACAGATTTTCATCCACTGCGTATCTGACGGTGAACAAGATACTGGCCAATGAGGTCAAATCTATCTTTAACCAGATTTATAACGATCCCGAGAAGTTCCCCATCTACGGCGGCTGGTCTGTGGGCGGAGCCCGCTTTACCGACACTATGCGCCATTCCTGGGGTGCTGCAATAGATATCAATGCCCTTTATAATGCCGAATGCAATCTGAAGTCAGGTTATCTGAAGGTCACCTGCGGCTACGGCTGGTGGCCTGTGGGACATGCAGACAGCACCTTTGCGGGAAGCATGACCGAGCCCAGCTATTACTCCATCGGAAAAGTCCCCGGTGAGTATGGCTACAGCGTCGTCAAGGCCTTTGCCGACCATGGCTGGGGCTGGGGCGGCAACGGCTGGAGCGGCGGATTGAGCTTTGACTATATGCACTTCTCCATCCTGCCTTCCGGCGGCTGATACATATTATAATAATATATAGCGAAAAGACGGACGGCTTCAGCCTGTCCGTCTTTTTTTTGTCGCGCCTGCATAGTCCTTTGCAGATGTGCCGTAGCCCGGTTTAAGGTGGTACAAAGGCTTCCCCGGGGGGAAGCTGTCAGCGGAGCTGACTGATGAGAAAAAACGGGCCGGCCGGTGTCCGTCCCCTACACAGCGTTTTGCAACTGTGCCGTAGGGGCGGACCGATGTGCCCGCCCCGGTTCACTCCTGTAGGGAACGGTCTTGTCCGTTCCGTCATTTGCTGCGCTTGGCCTCGAAACAGTCCAAGCCCTGAATCTATATATTGTGCTGTAAATATGCACAAAACCACTATAAAATCTGCACAAAAATTATTTAAAAAAATCTTCAATTTTTACGAAGAAAATGCTTGACACAGAGCCGTGTGTTTGGTATTCTATAGGGGCGCGTGGGACGAGTATGTCCAAAAGCGCGTATGCGATGAAGCGGGAGATTGCTCCGAAAAGGAGGTAACTTCCGTGGAGTATGTCCGGTATCGTCTGAATTGACGGTACGCAATCGGGCGGCTGAGATTTTCCTTTGGACCATGCGGTATACAAGCGTATATCGTTTGGACTGGGAAGGAACCGGCCATTCCGGGTTCCTGCACTCAAGAGTGCGGGCGCTCAATGCCGGTTACTTTTTCGCCCAAAGCCTGATACGCACGGCAAGGTGTACAGAAAAATCTCATCCGTACGGACAAACAAAAGGCGCAGCCAATGGCGCCGAAAATTATTCGTACGATTTTGGAGGAAAAAACATGGCAACCGCAAAGAAACAGATCCGCATCCGTCTCAAGGCTTACGACCATCAGCTCATCGACTCTGCTGCAGAGAAGATCGTCGAGACCGCAAAGCGCACTGACGCTAAGGTTTCCGGCCCCATCCCTCTCCCCACTCAGACTGAGATCGTAACCATCCTTCGCGC
>JAZNZR010000021.1:0-13802 GCA_045595025.1 Oscillospiraceae bacterium
TAACCTTGCCGCTGCGCAGACAACGGGTGCATGCGTAGGCATGCTTGGGGGTACCGTCCATGATAACCTTAACGCGCTTGACGTTGGGCTTCCAAGTACGGTTGGAGCGTCTGTGAGAGTGGCTCACCTGGATGCCGAAAGTCACACCCTTATCGCAAAATTCGCACTTTGCCATCTTATGCTGCACCTCCTCGCTTAAATAAATCTGATTAAACAGCTTATTTATAATAACAGAAGGGAAATGCAAAAGCAAGAAAAATTTTTAATTTTATGGAAAAATTTTTTCTTTTATGTGCTTTGCACACTATTACTAATAAAAACATTGCCAAAATGCGCTTAAGTGTATAAAATATAATGATGAGATAATATGCATTTTTCGCGGGAGGGACAGTATGGAAAGAAGATACAAGGTGAAACTCAAGCTTATTGCCGAAGAGCATGAGCTGAATGTTCTGCACGCAACTGCCGACTTTGAAAGCTGTACCATAAGCAATTATAACGTCTCCCGCCCTGCCCTTCAGCTTGCGGGTTTTTACGATTATTTCGACCCGAGCATGATACAGATCATTGGCAAGGCGGAGCTGGCATATCTCCGCACCCTCAGCGAGGAGGAGATGGAAAAGAGTCTGGACATTTTCTTTGCCAAGCGGGTTGCCGCCGTTATAATCTGCAGCCGCATACCCCCCAACAGCTTCATTGTGGATTGCGCCCGCAAATATGACACAAACCTTCTCTCCACCGATATGCCCACCAACGAATTTATCGCCCAGATAATCAACACCCTCCGCACCCACCTTGCCCCCAGAGAGACTATGCACGGTGTTTTGGTTCAGGTTCACGGCGAAGGTCTGCTCATCACCGGTGACAGCGGCATAGGCAAGAGCGAGACCGCTCTGGAGCTTGTAAAGCGCGGCCACCGTCTTGTGGCCGATGACGCGGTGGAGGTGCGCCGTATGAACCGCAATGTGGTTTCCGGCTCCGCCCCCGAGATGATACGCTATCTTATGGAGCTTCGCGGACTGGGTCTTATTGATGTCCGCAAAATATACGGCATAGGCGCGGTTTTGCCTGATTGCAACATAGACCTTGTGGTACATTTTGAGCACTGGGACGGCGACAAATATTATGACCGCCTGGGCGTTGAAACGGAGACCACCTCTATTCTGGGCGTGGAGATACCCAAGGTGACCATTCCCGTTGCTCCCGCACGAAATCTGGCCATTATTCTTGAAGTTGCCGCCATGAACAACCGCCAGAAGCGCCTTGGCCATAACACGGCTCTTGAATTTATGCACAGGCACGATGACGCGGTGGACAGGAAGCAGGAGAAAATATGAATTTTGATTTTATATACCGGAGTATTTCCGAGGCCATGCCCCGGCTGAAAATACTGCGCAATGAGCCCATGAAAAACCACAGCTCCTTCAAAGTGGGAGGACCTGCGGAAATTTTCATAGAAATTGAGAGCGAGGAGCAGCTGGCGGAGGTATATACCCTTCTCCGCGGAATAGAGCTGAGCCCCATCATCATAGGCAAGGGCAGCAATATCCTTGTCCGGGACGAGGGCATAAAGGGAGTCATACTCCATATGGGCGAGGGCTTCGCCTCCGTGAAAATCGAGGGAGATACTCTCTATGCCCAGGCGGGTGCAACTATGGCCTCCGTGGCCTCCGCTGCTCTGCGGGAGAGTCTCAAAGGCATGGAATTTGCCCACGGCATTCCCGGCAGCATCGGCGGCGGCGTTATGATGAACGCAGGCGCTTACGGCGGAGAACTGAAGGATATTGTTTGCCGGGTGCGCTATATGGATGCAGAGGGAAACATTCTCGAAACGGAGGATTGCCGCTTCGCCTATCGCCACAGCCGCTTTGAGGAAGAGGAGAGCGTGATCCTCGGCGCATATATAAAGCTTGAAAAAGGCGAGAAGGAGGCCATTGCCGCTCAGATGAAGCTTCTCAGCGAGAAGAGAATGGGCAGCCAGCCTCTGGATAAGCCCTCCGCCGGCAGCACCTTCAAGCGTCCCGCCACAGGCTATGCCGCTGCGATGATAGATGAATGCGGCCTTAAGGGTCTGCGCGTTGGCGATGCACAGGTCAGCGAAAAGCACGCGGGCTTCGTTGTGAATGTGGGAAATGCCACCTTTGCCGATGTTAAGGCAGTTATGGAAAAGGTTCAGGAAGAGGTTTTCCGACGCTTCGGCACTATGCTGGAGCCGGAAGTCAGAATAATAGGCTGAAAGATATCTGATTTATGGAGATTTTAATTGTATCGGGAATGTCGGGAGCGGGAAAAAGCCGCGCCGCCGATATCCTTGAGGATTTGAATTTTTACTGCGTTGATAATCTGCCTGCAGCGCTTTTGCCTAAATTCGCAGAATTTTGTCTGGGAATGGGCGGACGCTATGAGCGGGTTGCCCTTGTCACGGACATAAGAGACAGAGGCGGTCTGCAGGATATGCTCTCCGCCATGGATGAGCTTGATAAAATCGAGTGCAGCCACCATATCCTTTTTATCGAGGCGGATATCGCCACCGTTGTCAAGCGCTATAAGGAGAGCCGCCGTCCCCACCCCCTCCAGCAGGAGGTTATGGGCGTGGAGGCCGCTGTCCGTTTGGAAGCCGCCCGACTGGGACCGCTGAGAGACAGAGCGGATTATATTATCAACACAAGCCATCTTACCCTTGGCATGCTCCAGAAGGAGATTTATCGCCTTTTCGTGGGCGATAGCTCCAAAAGAGCGCTGCAGGTGAATGTTATGAGCTTCGGCTTCAAATACGGCCTGCCCATTGAGGCGGATATGGTTTTCGACGTGAGATTTCTCCCCAACCCCTTCTATGACAGCGCCCTCCGGGGAAAAACCGGCATGGACGCCGAGGTGCGGGATTATATATTCCGTCACGAAAGCTCGAGGGAATTTCTGCAGAAGCTCAGCGAGCTTATAACATTTCTTGTACCCCGCTATGTGGAGGAGGGAAAGCATACCCTCACCATTGCCGTGGGCTGCACAGGCGGACGCCACCGCTCCGTGGCCGTTGCCGAGGCTCTTACGGAGCTTATCCGCACTCTTGGTCAGAGCGCGGAGGTCATTCACCGAGATATAGATAAATGATGGAGGATTAAAATATGTCCTTTTCCGGTAACGCAAAGGCGGAACTCTGCCGCGGGGGCATCGGCCGAAGCTGCTGTGCCGCGGCGGAGGCCTACGGTGTGCTTTTGTACGCCAACACCTTTTCCGCTACGGAAATAAAGATAATAACAGGCAGCGAGGAGTTCGCCCAGCATCTTCCCAAACTCTGGAAAAAAGCCTTCAATCTCAGCTTTGATGTGCTCCCCTCCGAAGGGAACAAGGGCAAATATATCCTCATAATGAACGACAGCGCCAAGATAGAGAAAATCTTCAGCCGCTACGGCTATGACGCGAGAAGCACCCTTGTCCACCATATCAATCTGGGTGTGCTGGAGGATGAATGCTGCCGCACCGCCTTTGTGAAGGGCGCTTTTCTGGCAGGCGGCAGTATAACCGACCCCGAAAAGCGCTATCATCTGGAGCTTGTAACCGATCATATGAATGTGAGCCGCGAGACCTATTCTCTGCTGCTTGAGATGGGCTTCCGTCCCCACGACACCACCAGAGCGGGACACTATATCATATATTTCAAGCAGAGCGAGGCCATAGAGGACTTTTTTACAACTATCGGCGCTGTAAGCTCCGCTATGGAGATAATGGAGACCAAGGTGGAGAAGGATATGCGCAACTCCATCAACCGCAAGGTCAACTGCGACAGTGCCAACGCGGACAAGATAGTGTCCGCGGCCAGCGCTCAGCTGGAAAAGATCCGTTTTCTGGATAGGGAAGTGGGTCTTGATAATCTCCCCCCCGACCTGCAGGAGGTGGCTTATCTCCGCATAGCCAACCCCGAGGCCAGTCTTACCGACCTTGCAATGCTCTCCGATCCCCCTGTCAGCAAAAGTGGCATAAACCACCGCCTGCGCAAGCTGATGGCATATAATCCCCAGCAGTAAATAATCTTTCGCAATAAACACAGGAAAGGACAAACCCATGGCTTTTGTTCATCTTCATGTTCATAGTGAATACAGCCTTCTTGATGGCGCCTGCCGAATTTCCCAGCTGCCCCAGCGGGCAAAGGAACTGGGACAAAGCGCCGTTGCCATAACCGACCACGGCGTTATGTACGGCGCTGTGGCCTTCTATAAGGCTGCCCAGAAAGCCGGGGTAAAGCCCATTATCGGCTGCGAGGTCTACGTGGCACCCGGCAGCCGCTTTGGAAGAGAGCACGGCACGGACGGAAACTACAGCCATCTTGTGCTCCTTTGCAAAAACGACCTTGGCTACCGCAACCTTTGCTATCTTGTTTCCGCGGGCTTCACCGAGGGCTTTTATATCAAGCCCAGAATAGACTGGGCTCTTCTGGGTTCTCACGCGGAAGGCCTTGTTTGCCTCAGCGGCTGCGTGGCGGGCGAAATTCCCCAAAAGCTCCTTCGCGGAGACTATGAGGGGGCAAAAGCCAAGGCCATAGAGCTGGATGAGCTTTTCGGACGGGGCAATTTCTATCTTGAGCTGCAGGATCACGGAGATATTGACGAAAAGCGGGCTATGAACGGCTTGCTTCGCATAAGCGAAGAAACCGGGATCCCCGTAGTTCTCACAAACGATGCTCACTATATCCAAAAGAAGGACGCCGTCAGTCAGGACGTGCTTCTCTGCATACAGACGGGCAAAAATCTGGATGAGCCCGGAAGAATGAAGTTCCAGGGCGAGGAATTTTACCTTAAGAGCGAGGACGAGATGGCGGCAATACTGCCCGAGCATCCCGAGGCCATAGAAAACACCGCTAAAATTGCGGAAATGTGCTCCTTTGATTTTGAGTTCGGTCATTATCATCTGCCCGAATTCAAGCTTCCCGATGGGGAGACGGACTCCGCTTCCTATCTCCGCAAGCTTTGTGAGGAGGGCTTTACCCGCCGCTACGGCGTCAATGCTCAGGTACACGCTCAGCTGGACTATGAGCTGAATATGATTGAGCGTATGGGCTTTGTGGATTACTTCCTCATAGTTTCCGATTTCGTGGGCTATGCCAAGAGCAACGCCATTCCCGTAGGACCCGGACGAGGCAGCGCCGCAGGCAGCGTTGTTTCCTACTGTCTGGGCATCACCGATGTTGACCCTATCAAATACAGCCTTTATTTCGAGCGCTTTCTAAATCCCGAGCGTGTCAGCATGCCGGATATTGATATGGACTTCTGCATCCGCCGCAGAGGCGAGGTCATAGACTACGTCAACCGCAAATATGGCTCCGACCATGTGGCGCAGATAGTCACCTTCGGCACTATGGCGGCAAAGAACGCCATCCGTGATGTTGGCAGGGTTATGGGAGTAAGCTACGCGGAGACGGACGCCGTCGCCAAGGCTGTTCCCAACGCTCTCCACATCACTATAAATGAATCCCTGCAGGTCTCCAAGGCTCTCAAGGAGCTTTATGAGGGTGATGGCAAGATAAAAAATCTTGTGGATACCGCCCGTGATCTGGAGGGTATGCCCCGTCATGCCTCCACCCACGCCGCCGGCGTTGTTATCACCAAGCGTCCCGTTTATGAATATGTGCCTCTGGCGAAAAACGATGAGGCCGTCGTCACCCAGTATCAGATGACCACCCTTGAGGAGCTGGGACTTCTCAAAATGGACTTTCTCGGTCTGCGCAACCTTACCGTGCTGGATGATGCGGTGAAGCTGGTGCGCGCAAGTGTGCCGGACTTCGACATTGAAAAAGTTCCCGAGGACGATAAAAAGGTCTTTGAAATGCTTCAGGCGGGGCGCACAAGCGGTGTTTTCCAGCTGGAATCCAGCGGTATCACCGCCGTTTGCACCGGTCTCAAGCCCAAGAGCATAGAAGATATAACCGCTATCATTGCCCTTTACCGCCCGGGTCCTATGGACTCCATCCCCCGTTTCATAGAGTGCTCTGCAAATCCCGATAAGATAAGCTATAAGCATCCCATGCTGGAGGATATTCTGGGCGTCACCTACGGCTGCATAGTATATCAGGAGCAGGTTATTGAAATCTGCCGCCGTCTTGCCGGCTTCTCTCTGGGTCAGGCGGATATGATACGCAGAGCCATGAGCAAGAAGAAGGAAGCGGAAATAGTCCGTGAGCGCAAAACCTTCATCTACGGTGACAGTGAGCGCAACATCCCCGGCGCCGTTGCAAGAGGCATCCCCGAGGCTGTGGCGGGCAGCATCTATGACGAAATTCTGGACTTCGCCAACTACGCCTTCAACAAAGCCCACGCGGTGAGCTATGCTATCGTGGCCTACCGCACCGCCTATATGAAGGCCCATTATCCCAGAGAATACATGGCCGCCCTTATAACCAGCGTGCTGGATAACAGCAGCAAGGTTGCCGAGTATATAAACGAGTGCCGCGACCTTGGCATCAAGCTTCTGCCTCCCGATGTGAATGAGTCCTTTGCGGACTTTTCCGTTGTGGGCAATGACCTGCGCTTCGGCATGGCTGCCGTAAAGAATGTGGGTCGGGGCTTTGTCCGCTCTCTTGTGGGCGAACGGGAGAGAAACGGACGCTTCACCGCCTTTGACGAGTTCTGCCGCCGCATGTACGGTCAGGATATGAACCGCCGAGCCATAGAAAGCCTTATCCGGGCAGGTGCTTTTGACAGTCTTGGCTATAAGCGCCGGGCCCTACTTCAGGTGCTGGACAGCGTTATCGACGGAATTGCCAGCGCCGGCAGAAAGAATATTGAAGGCCAGTTTGACCTCTTCGGAATGAGTGAGGAGGAGGGCGGCGTAGGCACCGACACTATGCGCCTGCCCGATGTGGATGAGTTCTCTCTCCGGGAGAAGATGAGCATGGAGCGGGAGATGACAGGGCTTTACCTGAGCGGACACCCCATGGACGAATACAGAGAGCTGGCAAAGAAAATGGGAGCTGTGAAGATAGGCACCATTCTTGAGGCCCACGAAAACGGCTCCGGCGAGGGCAAATATGCCGACGGACAGTATGCCACCGTTTGCGGCGTGGTCAGCTCCTATAAAAAACGCGCCACAAGAAACAACTCCATGATGGCTTATGTGACGCTGGAGGATGACAGCGGCTTTATGGAGCTTATCTGTTTCCAGAAGGCACTGGATAACGGCGAGGTTTATATCAAGGATAATGCCGCCCTCACTGTGCGGGGACGCATCTCTGTCCGTGAGGACAAGGAGCCCCAGCTGATGGTGGATACCATCCGTCCTCTTGCAGAGGGTGTAAGTATGCCCTCTCCGGAAGCAGGCGGCAGACGCGAGAAAAAGCTTTATCTGAAGCTTCGCAGCACGGATGAAAAAATGCTTCGCCGCATAGAGATAATACTGCAGATGTTTGAGGGCAAGGATACTATGATTCAGTATTTTGCGGATATAAAGAAGCAGCGCAGCTGCTCCTGCCTTGTCCACCCCGCCCTTGTAGAAGAGCTCAAGGAGCTCCTCGGCGAGGAAAATGTTGTGGTTAAATAAGTAAAAAGCACACCGTCTGAGGCGGTGTGCTTTTTTTGCGGAGGGATGTGGGCATCCCGCCCTACGGGAGTGCGGTATTAAAGGCTTCCCTTGGGGGAAGCTGTCAGCGTCAGCTGACTGATGAGGGAAAAATCGGCGCGGTCAGCAGACACCTCATCCGTCTGCCCTTCGGGCAGCCACCTTCCCCAAGGGGAAGGCTTTAAAACCCCACAGCCGACTTTTGCCGGCTGTGGGGTTTTATCATATTAATGTTATCGGGCATCTTTGTTTCAGGCAACAAGCTCTACGGTGTAGCCCGCTTCGCGTAGAGTCTGCACAAGGCCGCCTTCGGCAAGCAGATGAGCAAGACCAACAGCGAAGAAAACGGTTTCTCCGCTTTCCAGATACCCAACTGCCACATTGTGCATAATGATATTTCTGTCGGTCTCCATTGCCTTGGTATATTCTTCGTAGAGGGGAAGCTCTTCCTCGCTGAGGTCCTCATCCTCTTCTCTCATTTTCTCGGTGAGGACAGCCTCATCGCCCTGGCACCAAAGCTCGAAGAGCTCTTCAACCTCGGCGGCATACTCAGCCCGGTCATATTCAACGGTCTCCTGAAGGAGAAGCTCCTGCAGCTCATCGCTGCGGCCGTAAAGGGCGTTCAGATGGGGTTCGAACTCTTCCACCTCGCGGATTTCAATGCCTTTTTCTTCTGCAAGAGCGAGCAGGCGCAAGTCAACACCCTTTTCGGCGGTGATCCGGCTGCCGCTGCTGATATAACAGCTTTCAATCAACGAAGCAATAGCTGCGGCCTTCATATACTCCGCAGTGTCGTTAACATAGCCACCGCAGGCGCGAATCATATCCATAGCGCTCTCATAAAGCTCGGGCGCAATATGATCCTTAAGCTTGCCGAGATTGGGGTACATTTGAGCGCTTATATAGGTTTCCAACAATTCGGGATCATTCTCCAGCGCATTTTCCACGTTGCTGATATCTATTTCAACGGCGAGGGCATCGGAGCCTTCCAGCGCGGTATAAATGCTTTCGGGGAGATAGGCGGTGCGTTCATCGCCGGCGTGAATGGTGCCCAGAAGCCACATTTCCTGACCGTCCTGACCGCTGACTTTGTAAAACAGGGGCGTTGCCTTGTTTTCGGGCTCTGTCGTTTCCTGCTTTTCACCGGTGACTGCTTCGCAGGCGCTGAGGCTTGCAAAGTCGCAGATTACATAGTGTTTAATACCTATCGGGTAGCTCAAAGCGGCGGAATGATGGCGGCCGGAATATTCCAGACCGTAGCTGACGGGAAGAAGACTGTCTGCATCAAAGGAGAGCCAGCCGTAATAGCTGTCGGTTTCATAGTCGATTGATATGGAGTCGAGGGCGTATGGATCGCCGAAGATATAGTCGCATATGAGGTGCTGAGTGTAGCTGCCCAGCTCTTCTCCGGGAGCAAATTCTATGTAATAGTAGCCGTTAAGTTCCTGAAGCTCCATTGAGCCCAGCATATTAGGATGGAACATATATTCGGTCAGCACAATGGAAAGGTCAAGCTCGTCCAGGGGAAGAGTCTCCTCCGTGACTTCTCCCTCTGCATCCATGGTGTAAATGCCGTCCTTATAGTCGGCGGTATAGCCCCATTCATCGCCTCCGTTTGCTGTGGCGAACATAGTGCTTAATTCCTCCTTGAACTGAACATCCTCGCCTGTGCCCCAGGAATTCAAGCTCAGCTGATCGGTGAGAAAGGCGTTGGCGGCTGTGACAGAATAAACCGTGTAGCTGCTGCTGGTTTGGGCGGGGCTTCCGGCCGCAACTGCATATGCTCTTTCAAAAAGCTCCCCTATGCGTATATCATCAAGCTCCGCAATATCAAAGCCGGCGGGGGCAAAGGCACGAAGGGTATAGTCCGGTTCGAAGGACACAGGCTCTACGCTGATTCTTATGTTTACATCAACGGCTCCCATCTTATAGGAAGCTTCGTAGCTGAGGAAGCTTATATTGCCTTCGCTGAGTCGTGCGCGGGCATTGGCGCTGATAAGCTCGGCACCCTCTTCAAGCCAGCTCTCGCCGCAGCGGGGCTCTTCAAAGATAAGCTCTTCGCCTTCAAGGCGTACGGAAGAGAAATTATCCGCTTCAAAAAGATGCAGCACATAAAGGCTTTCCATATAGTCCTTGGCGCTGATGGGACTGGAATAGGAGCTGTTCAGAAAAATCTTTCCGTTGTAGAAAACATACTCGTAGTTATATTTGTAGTCGCAGAAGCTTCTGTCCTGCACTCTGCGGATAATTGGAGATTCTCCCTGCAGATCGTGGGCATAAAAGGTTTCGCTTATGGTTTCGGTAAGAGAGAAGCCGCGAACAATGCGCTCCGAATCAAGGTTTACATTGGCCGTTAGCCCGGGTGCTGAGGACAAGGCGTTCATAGCATTTTCAAATTCCTCCAGAGCCAGCTCCGTGGGATCGGGAGTAGGTGTGGGAGCAGGTGTGGGCACCGGTGTAGCCTCCGGGGTGGGGGCGGGCGCCGCTGTGCCGCAGGCGGCCATGGCAAGAAGCATCGCCGCGCAAAGGAGCAAGCTGATTACTCTTTTCATTTTTGCCGTTTCCTTTCTTTATATTTAATATTACTGTATCGGTTTATAATAATATAAATCTTTTTTGAACATATGTCAATTGCTTTGGCAAATGCTGAATGCCGGCCGGCACCAGCCGCAGCCGGGCGTTATTTTCGTATAAAAGCTTCCTTTGCATTTTGCTGAATATTTACTGAGATAAGCTACATATAATATACCCTAAATATCGGGAATATTCAAGAAGAAAAAATGAAAATATAATAGCCCTAAAGAGGGTGATTTATATTATAACCTACGAGCCTTTGTGGGAGACCTTAAGAAAAAAGGATATTTCAACATACGCACTTATCAGGCATTATTCTTTTAGCAAGGGGACGCTGGATTCTCTGAAACATAACAGGAACATCTCCACGGCGACGCTGAACGATATTTGCAATATGCTTGAATGTGATGTTGGAGATGTGATAAAGTTCACTCCCGATAAAAGATAGCGGACACAAAGTAGAAGCAGCTACCATGTGTCCGCTATTTCTTTGTGTGAAACTGGCATCGCGCCCTACGAGGGTGAGGCGTATGCGGGCCGGCCAGTGTCCGGCCCCTACAATCGTTGTTTTGGTGCTGTGTAGGGAACGGTCTTGACCGTTCCGTAATAAATCACCTCATCCGTCATTTGCGGCGGATGTGCCTCGGCTATACAAATGCGACTGAGAAAATACAAAATATTGGGATTTTCCCTCTTGCTTTAACACATAATATAGTGTATAATCAAAATCCGGCACGACATGTTCAACCACTATATATAGATATCTTATACGACAAGGGGTACAAGATGAAGATAATAAAGAGAAACGGAAGCGAAGAGACTTTCGTATGGCAGAAAATAAGCGCAGCCATCAGCAAGGCCAACCAGGCCGCAGGCGGCAGCGAGCTTACAAATGAGCAGATAGACGCTATCGCTCTGCGCATAGAGCGCTATTGCGAGGAACTGGGACGCGCTCTCAGCGTTGAAGAAATTCAGGAGCTTGTTGAGACCGAGATCATAGCCACCGGTGCCTCCGAAACCGCCAAGCGCTATATCCGATACCGCTTCACCCGCAATCTGGCTCGCCACGCCAATACCACCGATAACCAGATCCTCAGCCTTATCGAGTGCAACAACGAAGAGGCAAAGCAGGAGAACGCCAACAAGAACCCCATCATCAACTCCACCCAGCGCGACTATATGGCAGGCGAAGTCAGCAAGGATCTCACCCGCCGTATTCTGCTGCCCGAGGAGATAGTAAAGGCTCATGACGAGGGCATTATCCACTTCCACGATGCGGACTATTTTGCCCAGCATATGCATAACTGCGACCTTGTCAACCTTGAGGATATGCTCCAGAACGGCACCGTTATCACCGGCACTCTCATTGAGAAGCCCCACAGCTTCTCCACCGCCTGCAACATCGCAACCCAGATAATCGCTCAGGTTGCCAGCAACCAGTACGGCGGACAGAGCATCTCTCTGACCCACCTGGCTCCTTTTGTAGACGTAAGCCGCAAAAAGATCCGCAAGACCGTTGAGGAAGAGATGAAAGAGGTAGGCCTTGACTGCAACGAGGAGCAGATTTGCGCTCTCACCGAGAAGCGCCTGCGCGAGGAGATCAAGAAGGGCGTTCAGACCATCCAGTATCAGGTTGTCACACTCCTTACCACCAACGGACAGGCGCCTTTCATCACCGTGTTCATGTATCTGGGCGAAGCCAAGAACGAGCAGGAGAAGAAGGACCTTGCCCTTATCATAGAGGAGACTCTGCTTCAGCGCTATCAGGGCGTCAAGAACGAGACCGGCGTTTGGGTCACCCCCGCATTCCCCAAGCTCATCTATGTTCTCGAGGAGCAGAATATCACTCCCGACTCCCCCTATTGGTATCTCACCGAGCTTTCCGCCAAGTGCAGCGCAAAGCGCATGGTTCCCGACTATATCAGCGAGAAGATGATGCTCAAGCTGAAGGTTGACAAAAACGGCGAGGGTCACTGCTATACCTGCATGGGCTGCCGCAGCTTCCTCACCCCCTATGTTGACGAAAACGGCAAACCCAAGTACTATGGCCGCTTCAATCAGGGCGTTGTCACCATCAACCTTGTTGATGTGGCTCTCTCCTCCGGCGGAGATATGGAGAGCTTCTGGCGTATTTTCGATGAGCGCCTTGACCTTTGCTACAGAGCCCTGCTCTGCCGCCACGAGAGACTCAAGGGCACCCTCTCCGATGCCGCTCCCATACTCTGGCAGCACGGCGCCCTTGCCCGTCTTGAAAAGGGCGAGCCTATCGATAAGCTCCTCTTCGGCGGTTATTCCACCATTTCTCTGGGCTACGCAGGTCTTTATGAGTGCGTAAAGTATATGACCGGCCTCAGCCATACCGATCCCGAGGCCACCCCATTCGCCCTTGAGGTTATGCAGCATATGAACGATAAGTGCAAGGAGTGGAAGGCAAAGCACAATATCGACTTCTCCCTCTACGGAACTCCTCTGGAGTCCACCACCTATAAGTTCTCCAAGTGCCTCCAGAAGCGCTTTGGCATTATCCCCGGCGTTACCGACAAGGCATATATCACAAACTCCTACCATGTCCACGTGACCGAGGAGATAGACGCTTTCACCAAGCTCAGCTTCGAAAGCAAGTTCCAGGCTCTCTCCCCCGGCGGCGCTATCAGCTATGTGGAAGTTCCCAATATGCAGCAGAATATCAAGGCTGTTCTGCAGATCATCCGCTACATCTATGACAACATTATGTATGCTGAGCTGAACACCAAGTCCGACTTCTGCCAGGTCTGCGGCTTTGACGGCGAGATAAGCATCGTTGAAGATGACGGCAAGCTGGTTTGGGAATGCCCCAACTGCCATAACCGCAATCAGGACAAGATGAATGTTGCCCGCCGCACCTGCGGTTATATCGGAACTCAGTTCTGGAATCAGGGCAGAACTCAGGAAATCAAGGAACGCGTGCTGCATCTGTAAAACATCCCCTCGAAGTAAAGGGCTTTTGCCCTTTACTTCGATTTTTCTAAGAGGTTATCTATGAATTACGGCAACATTAAATACTTCGATATAGCCGATGGCCCCGGTGTGCGCACCACCCTTTTCGTCTCCGGCTGCAGCCACCATTGCCCCGGCTGCTTCCAGCCTGAGACATGGGATTTCAGCTTCGGCAAGCCCTACACTGCTGAGACGGAGGATGAGATAATCGCATCTCTTGCTCCCGACTATGTGGACGGACTCACCCTTCTTGGGGGCGAGCCTATGGAAAAGGCAAATCAGCGCGCTCTGCTGCCGCTGGTGAAAAGAGTCCGGGAGACTTACCCTCAAAAGGATATATGGTGCTATACGGGCTACACTCTGGAAACCGACCTGCTCAGCCCCTCCCGGGCCCGCTGCGAGGTTACCGATGAGCTTCTTGGTCTCATTGATGTTCTGGTGGACGGGGAGTTCATAGAGGCTCAGCGGGATCTGACCCTTCTCTTCCGGGGCAGCCGCAACCAGCGCCTTATAGACATGCCCACCACATTGCGTGAGGGTAAAACAGTTATCTGGGAGCAGAAATAATCCCGCTTTTAAAGCCTTCCCCTTGAGGGAAAGGTGTCTGCCTTCGGCAGACGGATGAGGTGTTGTTGAGGAACGGTCAAGACCGTTACCTACAAGCACCGTACCAAGAGCTTCTTGTAGGGGCGATTCACGAATCGCCC